>NZ_WWIQ01000003.1:162940-163350 GCF_009862985.1 Streptomyces sp. SID5464
CCACGACCTCGTCCGGGTTGACGCCCTTGTGCGGCTCCTTGCCCGTCAGTTCCTTCACCAGCTCGGTCACGGCCGGCATGCGCGTCGAACCGCCCACCAGAACCACGTGGTCGATGTCGGACACCTTGATCCCGGCGTCCTTGATCGCGTTGTGGAACGGCCCCTTGCACCGCTCCAGCAGATCCGCCGTGAGCTGCTCGAAGTGCGCGCGGGTCAGTTTCTCGTCCAGGTGCAGCGGCCCCTCGGCGGAGGCCGTCACGTAGGGCAGATTGATCGTGGTCTCCGACGAGCTGGACAACTCGATCTTCGCCTTCTCCGCGGCCTCCCGCAGCCGCTGCACGGCCATCCTGTCCTTCGCCAGGTCGACGCCGTAGTGGTTCTTGAACTGCTTCACCAGGTGGTCGACGATC
>NZ_WWIQ01000003.1:163576-163778 GCF_009862985.1 Streptomyces sp. SID5464
TCGACGATCCGCTGGTCCCAGTCGTCGCCGCCGAGGTGGGTGTCGCCGTTGGTGGCCTTCACCTCGATGACGCCCTCGCCCATCTCCAGCAGCGACACGTCGAAGGTGCCGCCGCCGAGGTCGAAGACGAGGACCGTCTGGTCGTTCTCCTTGTCCAGGCCGTACGCCAGCGCCGCCGCCGTCGGCTCGTTGATGATCCGCA
>NZ_WWIQ01000003.1:163931-164191 GCF_009862985.1 Streptomyces sp. SID5464
CTCGTTGATGATCCGCAGCACCTTCAGGCCGGCGATCTCCCCGGCCTCCTTGGTGGCCTGCCGCTGGTGGTCGTCGAAGTACGCCGGGACGGTGATCACGGCGTCGGTGACGTCCTCCCCGAGATACGCCTCCCCGTCCCGCTTCAGCTTCTGGAGCACCCGCGCGGAGATCTCCTGCGCTGTGTACCGCTTGCCGTCGATGTCACCGTGGTCGGGGAACCGCCAGGAGTGGTCGCCCATGTACCGCTTGACCGAGCGCG
>NZ_WWIQ01000003.1:164288-308270 GCF_009862985.1 Streptomyces sp. SID5464
CCTGCCGCTTGGCCACCTCCCCGACCAGCACCTCGCCGTTCTTGGCGAAGGCCACGACGGACGGGGTCGTGCGCGCGCCTTCCGTGTTGGTGATGACGGTGGGCTCGCCGCCTTCGAGGACCGAGACCACCGAGTTCGTCGTACCGAGGTCGATGCCAACCGCCCGTGCCATCCGGTTTCTCCCTCCTCACTGTCTCCCAGGTGCTCTTCGGGGCCTCGGGACCTCATCGGGCCGTCCGCTCCCACCGGACGGGACCGGCGCGCAGCGGAGGCTCGGGCCGGGCGGCCCCGAGCAGGACGACGTGGCGCCGCGCGGGCCGTACGGTCGGAGCCGGGGCACGCACGCGGTCGTGCGCAGACTCGCAGGAGTGGTCGTAGGCCGCGCGAAGGACCGGGTCACGCAAGGTCTCGTAGGCCTCCCGCACCTCCCCGAACCGCGCGGCGGTGGCCGCGTCCACACGGGTGTCGGGGCGCAGCTCACGCACCCGGGCACGAAAGGCGGAGGTGATCAGCTCGGCCGACGCCGAGGGCTCCACCCCGAGCACCGCGTACGGGTTCGCTCGCTGCTCCCGCGCCTGCATCCCGGCCACCTCCTCACCGCTGCGAGCTGCGCTTTCACCCCTGCTGGCTCATAGTCCTGAAGTAAAACTTGAGTCTCGTCTTGTCAAGTACGGGCACTGCCTGGGCGCGCGCCGGCTCGACAGACGGTGTGATCTGCGGCATTGCCAGCAAAAGCGACGAGCCTCCACCCTGAGTCACGCAACGGACGTCAAGGAAAGCGGCTCCCCATGGGCGATCATGTGCACGTGCGACTCAGCCAGGGGATGAGCGTGTCCGAAGAAGGGCAACTGATCGAGTACTCCCGCTGCCGATGTGAGGCCACCTGGACCAAGGTGTTCGACGCCGACGCCGACGGCGGGAAGCCGGAACAGCAGCCCCGGTAGGGCGCCCCGCCCGCCGGGCCCGCCCATCAGGTGGTGACCCGACCTGATCGTTTTCGCCCTGAGCCCCGAGCGCCCCTGAGCGGTCCCCGACCCGACCCGGAAAAGCCCCTGACAGGGGCACCACAAGGTCGACAGTGCGCCTAACGTGACGACGGTGCCCCGGCCGGGTCCACACGCCTGACACAACCGCTCTCTTCACCAGGGGGATCCATGCCGTTATGGGGCAGATCCGCACTGCGGCGCATCGCCGCGCGGGGGACGACCACGGCCGTGGGTGCCGCCATGGCGGCCATCACCGGCCTCGCCGCCGCTCCCGCGGTCCACGCGTCGCCGTCTGCCACGGGCGTCCTGCTGTGGGCACCGTGTGACGACCCGGAGAAGCCGGGAGCCGAGTGCGCCACTCTGTCGGTGCCGGTCGACTGGGCCCACCCGGACGGGCCGAGACTCGACCTGGCCGTGGCCCGCCGCAAGGCCACCGACCCCGGCACACGCGTCGGCTCGATGGTGTTCGGCCCCGGCGGGCCGGGCGACTCGGGTGTGCAGATGGTGGTGGGCCGTATCAGCCGGTTCAGCCCCGAGGTCCGCCGCAGGTTCGACATCGTCAGCTTCGACCCGCGCGGAGTGGGCGGCAGCAACCCGGTGACCTGCTCCGGCCACCTGCTCGCCGAGCGGCCGTCACCGGAGCTGAAGAGCCAGGCGGACTTCGACGCCACCGTGGCGTACAACAGGCGGCTCCGTGCCGACTGCCGTGCCCGTACCGGCCCGGTGTTCGACCACCTTGACACCGCCCAGACGGTCCGGGACCTGGACGCCCTCCGGGCCGCCCTCGGCGAGCGGAAACTGACCTTCCACGGCAGCTCGTACGGCACGCTGCTCGGTGCGCAGTACGCCGAGACCTACCCGCGCCGCGTGCGCGCGATGGTGCTGGAGAGCGTCATGGACCACAGCGTCCCGACCACCCGTGCCTTCCTGCGGTCCGAGGCGGCCACGGCAGAGGATTCCTTCCAGGAGTTCGTGAAGTGGTGCGACGGTGCTGCAAACTGCGCGCTGCACGGCCGCGACGTCCGCGCCGTCTGGCAGGGCCTGTTGGCCCGGGCCGGGCGCGGCGAGCTGGAGGCGCCGACAAAGCCGGGCACTTCGCTGTCGTCATCGGACCTGGTCAACAAGATCGCGTTCCGCAAGTTCTACGAGGCCGACTACGCCGGCCTGGCCACGGCGATCGCGGGCATGGAGGCGAGCAAGCCGCTGCCCGCGTCGCCCACTTCGACAGCGCCGCTGCATCCGGCCACGCCGGTCTTCTGCTCGGACTGGCACCTGCCTGTGCGCGACTACCGGGAGTACGCCTCGCTCGTCGCCATGATGAACAGGACGGCGCCTGACCTGCCCTACCTGCTGCCGATCCACATGGCAGCGGCGTGTCTGGGCGCGCCGACCACCAACCCGCAGCACCGCCTGGACGCACACGGTGCCCCGCCCATCCTGGTGTCCAACGCGCTGCACGACCCCGCCACCGGTTACCCGTGGGCGGTCTCGGTGGCCCGGCAACTCGGCCGCAGCGGCGTGCTCCTCACCTACGAGGGCCACGGCCACGGCAGCGTCACCAGCGGCCCGTGCATGGAGGACGCCGTGGACAGCTACCTCACCGAACTGGCAGCCCCACCACGGGGCACCAGCTGCCCCGCCGTGATCAGATAGTCGGCGAAGTGCTCGGTCAGCGGCTCGCCGGTGAGCGGTTCCAGAAAGAGGAACTGACCCTGGGGGTTGACCTCCAGCCAGACGGGTTCACCTCCTGGTGTGAGCTTGAGGTCGATCACGCCCATGGGCAGCCCCAGTCGGTCGAGCACCGTACGGACCATCCGGGCCAGGTCCTGGGGGACCGGCCACCGCGTGATCGGGACGTTGAGGTCGGGGCGCCAGTC
Organism: Streptomyces sp. SID5464; assembly: GCF_009862985.1. Lineage (NCBI taxonomy): Bacteria > Bacillati > Actinomycetota > Actinomycetes > Kitasatosporales > Streptomycetaceae > Streptomyces > Streptomyces sp. SID5464. The sequence goes on from NZ_WWIQ01000003.1 coordinate 167,152, forward strand.
CAGTTCCTCCGTCTCGATGAGCGCCGCGAACATGCGCTCGCCGAAGCAGTTGAGCCGGATGTGGTGCCGACCCGGAACGTACTCCTGGTACGTCGCCGGGCACACCGCGAAGGACTCGGCAGGCAGCGCCTCCGGGTCCTCGATCCACCGCGTGTACAGGGACGGGCCCCGCGCGCCCACGACCGGCTTGACGATGACCCGCCCGATCTCGCGGGTGAAGTCCACCACCTCGTCACGTGACTGCGTGATCAGCGTCCGCGGCACACGGAAGCCCGCCTGCTGGGCTACCCACAGCTGGTAGACCTTGTCGGACGCCCGGTCGGTCGCCTCCGGCGGCGAGATCCACTCGCCGTGGAACGAGGCGGCGAGGATTCCCCCCAGCGCTCCACGGCAGTCGTTGTTGACCAGGCTGACCTGCTGCGCGCCGAGACCCGTGCCGTCCGACCCGGCGGCGGACATGGTGAGCTGCTGGTCCGCCCGCGCGCGGCGCCACCAGAGCACCTCCGCTTGCGCGGGGGGCACCGTCCGGCCCTCCGACGTCGGCACCGCCGCCGAGGCTCCGGAGCCGTCCGACGTCCCGGACAGGTGCCAGGTCAGGCCGGGTCTGCCGCTCACCGCGTCGCACTCCAGGATGTGGAACTCCTCACCGCGGGCGCGCACCGCGTGCTGCACCGCGATGGCGTGAAGGTCGTCGTGGAAGGACAGGGCCAGGATCATGCCGCGTCGCACATGTCGGAGCAGCAGTGGGGCCCGCACCCCGTCTCACAGGCGTGGCCGGCCAGGCTCTCGGCGGAGATTTCCAGACCGGTGGTGGTCCGAAGGGCTTCCTCCCAGGCCTGCAGCTCCTCGGGTGTCTTCAGTTCTACGAACCCGGTCGCCTGGGTGCTGAACACCACCGGCGGAGCGGTGCTGGTGAAGCTTTCCTGACTCTGGTCCAAGGGCTCGCCAAGCTTGAAGCCGGTCATGGTCACGGCCTCCCTCGATTGTCTCTCGCCCCCGAGTCACGATTTCTGCCTTCTGATTCTTCTCCTTCTACTCAACCACCGCTGTACCGGGGCCGCATCCGCCCGACGGTCGCCTGGTAGGTCTTTCAACTAACGCTCCGGGCCGGTGCGTTCACAGCGCGAGGGGTGGCGGTCGAAGGTTCTTCGGGGGTAGCCAGTGTTTAGGAAGTGGCCCTGGCGTCGAACGCGACGACATAGGCAGGATCGTGAGTCATGCGTGCAGTTGTGTTCGATATGGATGGGACGCTTCTGGACAGCGTCCCCACGGTGTCCCGCGCGTACGCCGACGCGATTCGCTCGCTCGGCGGCCCGCCGGTCTCGCCGGATGAAGTGGCCGCCGGCTGGCATGTCGGCCACACGGAGCTGGTTCTCGCACACTTCCTCGGCCGCACCTGTGGCCCCGCCGAGGTCGAGCGGTTCCACGCTTACCTGGATCCGGCCGTCGCCGACCTGCGGCCGTTCCCCGGCATACCGGCCCTGCTCGACGAAGTCGCCGATGCGGGCATGCGGCTGGGCGTATTCACGGCGGCCACCCGGCGAGTGGCTTCGAGCATGCTCGCTGCCGCCGGAATCGACGCGCGATTTGGCGTGGTCGTCGCAGGCGACGAAGTCGGCAGGCCCAAGCCGGCGCCGGACGGGTTGTTGCTGGCACTGCGGCAGCTCGGGGTTCCGGCCGGGGCAACTGCCTATGTGGGTGACGCTGAAGTGGACCTCGACTGTGCCAACGCCGCGGGAACGCTGGGAGTGCACGCCAGGTGGGGTGCACGCGCCGGTGTCCGTGCCGGGGCTCACCCGGTCGCGGCGAGTCCGTACGACGTGCTCAGCCTACTGGTGGCGCTACGCAGGCGTACGGGCGACGGCACGGCCCGCCAGGGCGGCTCCGGGACAGTGTCCCGCAGATCTGCAGATCAGGTGAGGCTCGCGAGTGAGGATAGGCAGTCGTGATCACCATTGGTTCGTTGCGCGAGGAGGACCGCGCCGCCTGGGAAGCGCTGGCGCGCGGTTACAAGGCGTTCTACCGCACCATGGTGCCGGACGAGGGCTACGAGCAGACCTGGCAGCGGCTACGGGGCGGCACCGAGTTCCACGGCATCGGCGCCTGGTCGCAAGGAAAGCTGGTCGGCATCGCGCACTACCTGTTCCACCCGACGTTCTGGATGGAAGACAGCTGCTACCTCCAGGACCTCTTCGTCGACGAGGCTGCACGCGGCCGAGGCGTGGCGCGGATGCTGATCGAGAAGGTGGCCGATGCATCGCGGGAGCGGGGGGCATCCCGCTTCTACTGGACCACTCAGGAGGACAACGTCGCCGCCCGCGCACTGTACGACAAGGTGGCGAGCTTCAAGGGGTTCATACGCTACGACTACCCCATTGGCTTGCGACCTGGGGGAAGTGCTGGCGGGGCCGGTCAGCAGTGACGTGAGAACGGCCGCGTGGGTTAGGGCCTGTCGTTCGGATCACGTCGCGGACGCGGGCCCAGCCTAATCTCCGACCGCTCCGCGCGGCGCCCCACCCGCCGCCGGGCCAGCACCGAACTCGTCCTCGTCCGCGGCAGAGCCAGCTGATCACACCAGCCGAACCCGTCAGGCCCGCACGTCCAGACCACAATTTCTGCCGCGGTCGTAAGTGATCCATGGCGCCATCGGCGCCCAGGGCGCCCCGTCGTCTCCGCTCTCGCTGCCCCGGGCAAGACCGTGACCGCTGTGACCCGCGACGCGCACGTCGGCCGTCGGCGGAGCTCTGACGGCGATCACCGCCGGATCCGGCCCGCTTAAGGCCGGGTTCGGCGGCGGAAGCACGCGTTGCCGACACGTTCGTCCCATAACCTCGTGCCTGGAGACGTCAGATGTCATGCGGAGCGACATTCAGGAGGCGATGGTGTTCGGAAGGGGCATGCGGTTGTTCGCGGGCGCCATGGCCGTGGCCTGCATGGTGCTCGTCGGCCCCAGTGCGCCGAGCGGTGCCCTCTCCGGCAGGTCACTGCCCGTCACCGCTGCCAGGGATGTCGTACCGGACCGGGTCATGACGTGGAACATCTGCAACCCCTGCGAGGTGAGCAACGTCGACCGGGCGGCGGAGATCGCCACGTATGCCCCCCAGGTCATCGGCCTGCAAGAAGCGTGCGTGCGCGACGTCGAGAGGATCCGGGAGTACCTGGAGCGCCTGCACGGGCTCGCCTACCACGTCGAGTACGGGATGGTTCTCCAGGACTGGGGCCGTTGCGGTGGATTGCCGTGGAGTCCGGGAGCCTTCGGCCAGGCGGTCCTCTCGGCGGCTCCGATGACCGAGCGCGTCAGCGTGGAATACCCCGACGGCGGATCCGAGGACCGTGGGTACATGGCCGTCACCACCGTGGTGGGCGGCCAGCGGGTCCGGGTCTTCAACACACACCTCGCCCAACGACGTCAGGAGGCAGTCCGGGCGGACCAGGTGCGTGTACTAGCCGAAGAGGTCGCCCGGTACGACCGCGCCATCGTTCTCGGCGACTTCAACGCGGTGCCCGATGCTCCCGAACTCAGCCCGATGTGGGCGCTGGCCGCGGATCCAGACTCCGGGTGTCGCCCCTCGTCCGCCGGCACCTGCGAGCCGACCACCGACTGGCAGAGCAAGTTCGACTACGTCTTCCTGCGGGGCATGGCCCCACTCGAGCACCGCGTGCGCCCCACCTCGTACTCGGACCACCATCTCGTGCACGCCGACGTCGATGGCGGGGCCGGCGGCCAACGGTCAGTGGACTCGGTCACGGCACCGGCCGCTTGATACGCAGCACGTACCCGCCGTCGCCGTCTGCTCCAGGGCAGCGAGGACATCGCCGCCCACATCTCGGCGTACCGTGCGCCGGAGGCGAGCCTCGGAATCAGCCCGCGCCCGATCGCCATCGAGGAGTACGGCACACCCTCCGAGATGGCAACTCCGGCGCCCTCATCGGCTACGCAGCCAAGTTCGAGCGGGCGGGCATCAGGGACGCCGAGTTCGCCTTCTACGAGTGGTACGGCGACATGTCCGGGATCATGCTCGTCACCACGCCCCGGCCCAGACCGGCATCGACGGCATGGCCTCCCTCAAGAGTGCGGACAACCAGATCAGCGTCGTCGCGGGCGGCTGCACCGGCTCCTTCAGCAACGGCTCCATCACGGTGCCCGTGGCGATGAACGCCACCGACGGCTACCACACCTCCCGATGAGGCAGCACCGATGGCCCCGCGTCCGCGCCCGCAACCCGCGGCCCGAGAGTTCACCGAGCTGGTGCGTGCCCATGACATCTGGCACGGAGTCGTTGCCGTGACGGCCACAACGGGTGGGGTCTTCGACTGGTCGTACATGGCGTACGGAAAAGCATCGGGCGGGCAGCGAGACCAGGCTGCCCGTGCCTGTCTGGTTGACGACACGAACGGGGAATCACATGTCACGGATGAAGCGTGTGGTGCAGGGCGCGGTCGCGGCGGGCGTGAGCGCCGTCGCCTTGACGGCTCTGGCACCGACGGCGTCGGCGGCACCGGCCACCGCGACCGCTGCTTACAACGGCGCCTGCGGCACCGGCTACAAGACCGTCAACTCCACGCCGGTCGGAACCATCGGCACGGCCTATCTCACCTACAACTCCGCCACCGGCATGAACTGCGCGGTAGCCATCCGGAATATGGCGGGTGACCCGGTTTCGATGGACTTGTTCATCCGGCGCAGCGGCGACGAGATCTTCAACGACCAGGACGGCGGCCTCCTCCGTTCCTACGTCGGCCCGGTCCACGTCGACGCCGCCGGGTCTTGCGTGGACTGGTGGGGCCAGATCGATGGAGTGCACTTCGGAAAGTCCGGCACCAACTGCGGCTAGTCCGCGTCGATTCCGCCGCGGACGCGCGTGCGCACCCGCGTCCGCGGCACTGGCCGCGTGGGCCCCTGGCACCTGCCGGGCACGACTGCTGCCTTCCCGGCCGCTGTCATGCGCGCCGTCGGGCCCACAACGGGGTGACGAACGCGATGAGGACGGCAGCGATGCCGATCTGGAAGATGTGGCGGATCCAGTCGATACCGCCGGTGTCGCGCACACCGAAGGCGGTGGCGAGCGCGTTGCCGGCGACGGCGCCGAGGATGCCCATGACGACCGTCAGCCACAGGGGAATGGGCTGACGCCCGGGAACGACGAGCTTGGCGAGCAGGCCGATGATCAGCCCGGCGATGATCGCCCAGAGGAACGACACGGCAACTCCTTCCGTTTGTTGCCCCATTCGGGCACCACACAAGTGCCCGCCGGATGCCCCCATAAGCGTGGTCCGGCGAAGGACCTCCACTCACCCAGGCGTCACGGACCGGTGTTCGATCACCGGCGCGAGGGACACCTCTCCGCAGCAACCCGCCGGATGCCGTCCGCCACCGGAGTGAACTGGCGGACCTGCGTGAGGTCGCCGGCGCGCGCGTGGCAGGTATCCCTGCTGGGTGGCGAGCCGGTGGAGCGCTGGACAGAGCCGGCCGGCCCCCGGGTCTCAGAACGACGAGGAGCGGAGAAAGCCCATGGGCCACGGCGGAAACGTCATCCAGGAACTGACCGCGGATCACCGCGAGGTGGACGACCTCTTCTCGCAGATCGAAGCGCTGCCGGGGGCCGACGAGCGGCGACGTGAACTGGCGGACCGGCTCACCATGGAGCTGATCCGGCACTCGGTGGCCGAGGAGGAGTACCTGTACCCGACGGTGCGCCGGTACGTCGACGGCGGGGACGACCTCGCCGACAAGGAGCTCGCCGACCACGGCGAAGTGGAGCGCATGCTCAAGGAGCTCGAAGGCTGCCGGCCCGGGGACGGGCGTTTCGACACCCTGATCGTGCGGCTGAAGAACGCCGTCACGGCCCATGTCGGCGACGAGGAGAACCGGCTCTTCCCGATGCTGGCCGACGTCTGCTCCGCCGATGCCCTGGAGGAGCTGGGTGAGAAGGTCCGCTCGGCCAAGGAGCACGCCCCCACCCGCCCGCACCCCTCGGCGCCGGACACCCCACCCGCCAACAAACTCCTCGCGCCCGGTACCGGCATGGTCGACCGCCTGCGCGACATGCTCACAGGCCGCGGAAAGCAGGACTGACCGGCAGGACCGGCAGGGCTGAAACGGTTCCCGTGCCCCCGGCACGGCACGGCGCGGCACGGCGCGGCACGGCCACGGCTCGGCGACCGGCGGTCACAGTTCCTCGATCTGCGGGCCGTGCGGGAACCGCAGATCGAACACCGGTCGGCTCAAGGCGACGTCCTGCCCGCGCCCCATCGGCTCCGGACCGGTTGCAGTCGTCAAAGAGCCCGTGTCTCATGAGTGAGCGGCTGATCAACGCATGGCGGACGGGGCGGCCCGGTCCCGCCGGGGCCGTACGGGAGGCGGGATGTCAGGACGGCGGCGCACCCCCGGCATCGTGGCGGTGGTGGTCCTCGTCACCGCCGGTGCCTGCGGGACGCCCTCCGAGCGGCGCGACAGCGTCACCGCGCAAGTGACGCGATTCGAGCGGGCGCTCGACACCGGACAGCGTGAACGCCTGTGCACCGCCCTCGCGCCCTCGACCAGGGAGGAACTGGAGCAGTCGGCCAAGCGCAGCTGCGCGCAGGCGATCGGTGAGCAGGGCCTTCCCGCGGCGGGCGCGGTACGGCGCGTGGATGTCTACGGTGATCAGGCCCGGGTGGTGCTGGAGCACGACACCCTCTTCCTCGCCCGCTTTCCCGCGGGGTGGAAGGTCACCGCGGCCGGGTGCCGGCCCCGGCCGCAGCGCCCGTACCAGTGCGAGATCGAGGGCGGGTGACGGACCGTGAAGACGTTGTTCGTGGGAACACTGCTCGTGATCGTGGTCGGCCTGGCGTACTTCATGACGTTGGGACTGATGCACCGATGACCCCGGCACCGGAGCACGGCGAGGACACCGCACCGGCCGGGCGTCGTGCGCGTCGCTTCCTCCGCCACAACAGTCTCGGCCTCTTCTTCCTGACCTCGTTCCTGCTGGCACTCGCCGGACAGGCCGTGGCCGGACGCGCGGAGTTCAACAATCAACTCGTGTCGGACGGTATGGCGCCCCTCGGCTTCGGCGCCTACCTCACGTCCTCGGACTTCGCCGTTGACGTCACGGAGAACTGGCAGTCGGAATACCTGCAGTTCTTCCTCTACATCTTCGCCACCGTCTGGCTGCTGCAGCGCGGCTCACCGGAATCCAAGGAACTGGACAAGGCCGGCACCGAGTCCGACAGGGACCAGATGGTGGGCCCGTACGCCAAAGGCGACTCTCCGCGCTGGGCCGCGGCCACGGACTGGCGGGGCTTTGTGTACTCCCGCTCCTTGGGGCTGGTGATGGGCGCCGTCTTCCTGCTGTCGTGGCTGACCCAGTCCGTCACCGGTGTCGCCGCCTACAACGAAGAGCAACTGCGCCGGCTGCAAGCCCCCATCAGCTGGACGGAGTACCTGTCCGCCGCGGACTTCTGGAGCCGCACACTGCAGAACTGGCAGTCCGAACTGCTGGCCGTCGCCTCCATGGCCGTCCTCGCCATCTACCTGAGGCAACGTGGATCACCGGAGTCCAAGCCGGTCGGCGCGTCCGACTCCGCCACCGGCGTCGAGGGCTGAGCACGGGTGGTCCATGCGGCCCGTGGGGTCCCCGGGGCTTCGGCCGGCAGGCCGACAGAGTTCCTGCTGCTCGTACCACCTGAGGACGCGCGTGGCCCGCAGGGTGTTCCACCGGCTCGGCTTCCCCTCGCCGTCGTCGATGGGGAAGTGCAGCTCGCCGGGATGGGGGTTCTCCAGCGGCCAGCGGCCGTCCGCGTCGCGCTTGGCCCGTACCAGGTCGATCGCCTCGGCGACCCGGTCGTCGGGGGTGACGCCGGCCGCGCGCAGGTAGTCGAGACCGCGTAGTACGTCGTAGTGCCAGAAGGTCGGACAGGAGAACTTCGTCCAGGCTGCCGGACCGTTGGTCTTGCGGTCCTGGTCGATTGCCCGGCCGGTCGACAGCCGCCGGAACAGCCGCCGCTCCAGGAGGTACTCCTGGCCGCGGAGCCGGGCGTCGGCCACCTCGGGGGCGCCTCCTGTCGCCGACTCGTATTCGAGCAGCCCTTCCAGCACGTCGATCGTGGTGTGGAACGACCCCCGGGTGGAGCCGTTCTCCTGCTCGCAGTTCCACCCGCCGTCGGCCATCTGCTCGCCGAGGAGCCGCTCGACGATCAGCGTGACGTCCATGCCGAAGTAGGCTCCGAGCGCCACGGTCCGGCCGTTGACGCACGGCTCCACCTCCCCTGAGAAGAACGGCTCGCCGTCGTGCTCCCACTGGACGTTCTCGCGCACCAGACCGACGGCGTGGCGCGCCCCCGCACTGTCCGGTTCGACACCGAACGCCCGCAGCAACACCAGACTCCAGGTGGTGGAGGTCCACGCGGGGAACAGGGTGCCCTGCCGTGCAGGTCCGAGCGAATGCCACCACTTCTCCGCGGCCTCGGAGCGGAACGCGGGCACGTCGGAGGGCCACTGGCCGTGCGGTTGCTGGAGGGCCAGCAGCCGACTGCCCCAGCCCTCGCCCGCGACACGGGCCCGTTCGGCCGTGACCTGCTCCACGGGCGCGTCGGTGAGATCACGCAGTACCTGCCAGCGGATCGCCGGGTCACCTTTCAGCAGCCAGCCGATGACGTCCACCCGCCCCCACCTCCTTCGGGAAAGACGCTAGCGCTCCACGGCGCCGGCACCGGCGCGATGTGACGTGGTCGCGGCCCGTCATTCCGGCTGGGCAGGCCAGGTCGCCCGAGGTCCGCAGGTCGGCCCCGGGAGGGTGAGCACGGCCCGTCCGCCACAGCATTCCCTCACTGTGCGTGTTCACGGTGCGATTCGCTGCTGTGGGCGAAGCGGCCCCCGGTGTTATTCAATGAGGTGTGCGTCAGGGATCTCGGGGCCCCGCCGCACGGGTCCGAGTACTGCCCCGGCACCGCGCCGGGGACTGCTGAGAGAGCCGCATGGACTCCACACCGTCGCCCTCGTCCCCATCGGCGTTCGACCTGGTCAGTCGCGCCCTGGGGCGCTACATCCCGCGCGGTGGAGCGGACGCGGCCGCCGATCCTGCCGACGCGCAGGGTGACCGCACCACGCGCCGGCACGTACCCGGTGACCCGGCAGCCGGCGGTCAGGAGCAGATCCTCGGCGCGGTCAACCTGGACAGGGATCTGATCATCACCCGCTGCAATCTGGACGCCCCCGTATTCGCGGGTCTGGACGCCGTGGCCGGGAAGCCGTTCGTCGATCTCCTGCCCCCGGGGGACGTACCGACGGTCACGCGGCGGTTGCGGCAGGTCGTGGAGACCGGAGAGGCGCACGTCGCCCGCATCCAGCGCCTGCGGCGCGGCGACGGGTCGGAGCTGGTGGTCTCGATGAGCATCCTGCCCGCAGCGGCGCCTGAGGAGGGCCTGACCGTCTCGTTGATCGCCATGGCGAGGAGGTTGCACCTTTACGCGGCCGAGACCGCGATCGGTACCTCGCTGGACATCGGCGAGACCGCGCAGTCGCTGGCGGAGTCGCTGTTGGCCTGGGGAGACGTGGCCGCCGTCGACCTCGACTTCGCCGTGTGGACGGGCGAGGGCGTCACCGGTCGGGCGAAGGGTCCCATCCGACTGCGGCGAGCGGCCCTGGTGCCGGACCGGGCGTGGCCCGAGGGCTATGTGACTCCGGGCGACGATCTTCCCCGCGACGCGAGTCGCCTGCTGGCGCAGGCGGTACTGCGGGACGATGCTCCGCAGACCATCGTCATACCCGACCGTGAGGCGGTCGAGCGGGTATTCGCCAGTCCGCGGGTCGCGCGTGCCCTGGTGCCCGGTGAGCGGTCGGCGGGTGTGGCGTGCATACCACTGGTCCTGGACGGCGCGCCGCCCGTCGTCCTGGGCGTGGCGGAGGTCTGGCGGCGGGCGGACTGCCCCTTCCGCGACAGCGAGCTGTTCGACCTGCAAGAACTGGTGGCCAGGACCGCCCATCACGTCGATCTGGCTCGTCAGCACCAGCGCGAGCACACGCAGGTGCTGGCGTTGCAGCGTCGGCTCCTGCCCCGGACCGGCGGCGACACCATCCAGATCGCCAGCGTCTACCAGCCCGCCACACCCGACAGCGCGGGTGTCGGGGGCGACTGGGTGAACAGCTTTCCGCTGCCTGACGGCCGTACCGCCCTGGTGGTCGGTGACGTCGTCGGGCATGGCCTGGGAGCCGCGGCAACGATGGGCCAGCTCAGTATGGAGGCCCGCGCGCTGCTGTCCGCGGGGCTCGCGCCCGACGAGGTACTGGAGCACCTGGACGAGACCGTGACGCTGCTGGACGACGCGGAGTCCGGGCTGGCGGCCGGCTACAGCGCCCTGGGGTCGACGTGCTGCATCGCCCTCTACGACCCGGTCAGCCACCACGTGGCGCTGTCCAGCGCAGGCCACCTCCCCCCGGTCCTGGTCTCCCCGGACGGGCACGCGGGCCCGCTCGCGGTCCGCCCGCACCCCGGCCTGGGCGCCGAGTTCGCGCTGCGGGAGCCGTTCGACGTGCACACGTTCGACGCACCCCCGGGCTCCCTGCTCGCCCTCTACACCGACGGCCTGGTGGAGGATCCGGCCGTGTCGATCGACGAGGGCATCGGCAGGCTGGCGGATGCCGTGTCCACGGTGCATCCCTGGGACGCCCTGCAGCAGGCCGCACGGCACGTCGTCTCCGTGCTGGCGCCCGCGCGCCAGCGCGACGATGTGACGCTGCTGCTCGCGCGGATGATCGGCTACCGCAAGGGGGACACCGCGACCTGGCGGCTGCCCGCCCGCCGCGACGCCCCCGCCCGTGCCCGCGCGCAGGTCTCCGCGCTGCTGAGGCAATGGCGCACCAGGGACGACACCCGGGACAGCGTGGTGCTGCTGGTCAGCGAGCTGGTCACGAACGCGGTGCGCTTCGCCACCGGTCCCATCACGGTACGGCTGATCAGGGCCGGTCACGGCCTGCTGTGCGAGGTGGGCGACACCGGCAACGGCAGGCCACTTCTGAGGCGGGGCGGACTGCTCGACGACGGCGGTCGTGGCCTGGGCGTCGTGCACAGGGTCACCACCCGGTGGGGAGTGCGGTGGACGGACACCGGGAAGGTGGTCTGGGCGGAAGTCGCGAGGTAGCGCGGCCTCGCTCTAGAGCCACTCCCCTTCCAGGGCGGTCGCGGTGAGACCCGGTGCCGCCGCGTACAGAACGGCGCGATTGCCGGGCTTCTGCTGCCCGGCGTCATGCGCCCGCCGCAGGATGTCGAACACGGCGGCGCCTCCGCGGTTGCCGCTGGTGTAGCTGTCCCGGCTGTAGTCCAGCAGCCCCGACGGCCACGCGGCGGGCATCGTTTGCTCCATGTACTCCAGCACCCGGGTCCCGCCGGGGTGCGCGAGCAGAACGTCGGGGTGCCAGGAGTCGGGCTCGTCCTGGTAACGGACGCGCAGCCACTCCCACATCGCGGTGACCGTCTCCTGCACGGCGCGCGGTCCGCGCCGGTCCATGACGAAGTGGGTGCCGTCCGCCCGTGTCTCCAGGCGGTGCAGGTCCTGCGTGCCGGGCAGGGTGTGGTGCCAGGCGGCGTCCAGCCGCAGCACCGACTCGGGCCTCGGGCGGCCCGTGACCACCGCGGCGACCGCGGTGTCCGCGAACAGCAACCGGACGATCAGAGACTCAAGGGTGTCGTCCGCGGGCTGGTAGGTCGTGCTCAGCGCCTCCGCGATGACGATCAGGACCACCCGGTCGGGGTCCGCGGCCACGAGATCTGCCGCCAGGGCCAGGGAGCGGGTCCCCGCGATACAGGCCCACTGCGTCGCCGGCAGCATCATCACGTCACTGCGCAGCTGAAGCTTGTTGGCCAGGGCTATGTCCAGACCCGGCAGCGCCGGGGTGGTGGAGTTACTGGTGATCACGCAGTCGATGTCCGCGGCGTCGAGCCCGGCTATCTGCAAGGCCCCGCGCGCCGCACGCTCCCCGTAGGACCGGACGGCCTCCCAGGCCGGCGCTGTGCGCTCCTGAATGGTCTGCGGCGCGGGTATGGTCTCGAGGGTGGCGATCGCGCGGTCCACGTCCTGCTGGGTGAACCCGCCGCGGGCCAGCGCCTCTTGGGCCGGCTCGATGCCGACGGCCCGCAGGGCGCTGCCGCTGCCGGGCGCGACGGCGGTCTCCAGCGGCAGCATCCACCCGCGGGTGTCGATGCCCGTACTGGCCGCGATGCCGTCGATCCGCGGCGCCCATGCCGCGTGCGGGTGCCGGTCGCTCACCTCTGCCACGATCTGGCTGGTAGTTACGGAGTGCTCGCCGTGTATCACGGCAGGAGGGCAGAGGTAAGCGGCCATAGCGGGGCACCTTTCAACGGGGGACAGGGGAACGTCACGAGTGCTGTGTCGTAGGTCACTTTGAGGCGTCGCGCCCAGAGGATGCCGATGAGATCCACTTCGGGCGGCGATGTCCGTTTCGAGGATGGATGCTAAATGGACATTTCCGCTGTGATGCACGCAACTTAGACGCCTTTGAGTGCGTGATACGGCACACACCGAGTCGCATCGGCGTTATCTGGCTCACCGTCAGCCAGGGGGACGGTTACCGCGACGGTGCGCGGCGGGCGGATACCCCGCGGATTCCTGCCGCCGGGCAGTCCGGGGCCGCAACTTTCAGGACATCTCGCGCATCAAACGTGCATGGACTCCAAGCGCACGGTGTTCGGGGCAACGCTGGCTGCCTTGGTGCTCGCCCTGGCGCCCAGCGCGATCGCCGTGGGCGACGATCCCTCTGTCACGCCGTCGACACCGTCTCCCCTGCCGACTCGGGCGTACGCGACGATCAGCGCCGACGAGGAGATCAACGTGGGGTCGGGGGCGCAGTCGGTCACCGTGGGCTGGATGTTCTGGGACGGCGGGGCGCAGGTCCCCGTTCCCACGGACGATTCGCTCGTCATCGACGCACGTGACCTGTCGGGCATCGCGAGTGTCACGGTCGACGACCCGCGGTGCACGGCAGACGCGCGGGTCCTCACCTGCGTCAACGAGGACGCCGCGCAGAGCCGTTCGGTCGCATTCACCCTGCGTGCGGACGCGGGAGCCGCACCGGGCGCCGGCGGCACGGTCACGTACACCCTCACCGCCGACCACGCCACCGGCGCCACCGCGAAGGCGAAGGTGGTGGTCGGCACCCCGAACCTGGTCGTCGGCCGGGTGCCGGACGTGACGCACGCCAGGATCGGTTCCCGGATCGATGTGCCGCTCCGGCTGCGCAACACCGGGGATCTGGCCACTGACCGGCGCATCATGCTGCGTTGGGAATCGGTGGGCGGTCTGCTCTTCGACCGTAAGTTCTCCAACTGCGCCTACGGCGAAGGCGATGATCCCCGCGAACCCGGCGGCCAGGCATCCGTCACGTGCGTCTTCCCGATCTCCTCGGACTCCGTGCCCGCGGGGGGCACCGTGGAGCTGAGCAGCCCCCTGACCGCCACGGTCGGCAAGCGCACCCTGACCGCCGTGACCGACTACTCGGTCCGCCTGCTGAAGCCGCGCGAACAACCCGGCGGCGGCAGTCACCAGGGCACCGGCCCGGCGCTCACCCTGGTGCGGGCGTCCGGAGCGGGAGGCGGATTCGAGAACGATGCCGAGGGCCGGTTCACCGTCGCGGCCGACAACTCCGCGGATCTCGCGGCCGATGCCACGACGAAACCGGGCCGCAGGGCGGGCGAATGGACCCTGGACATCAACGCCGTGAACCGCGGACCGGCCTCCGCGTACGGGGTCGACGACAAGTCCGTCGCCGTGATCGACGTCGTCCTGCCCAAGGGTGTGGTCGCGACCGGCACCGCTCACATGGAGGAGGAGGACAGCCCTTACGGCCCCTGCCGTCGCTGGGTCAGCGGCACCACGACTGCACCTTTCGAGGCGGGGCACCGGCATTACGTGTGCACCGTGCCGTTCGGTGTCGCCGCAGGCGAGAGCCAGCTGTTCGAACTGTGGGTGAAGCCGGCCAGGACCTACGACGGCGCCAAGGGCACGGCGACCGTGCGTCCCGGCCCGGCCGGCATCCCCCTTCACGACCCGGACGCCTCCAACGACAGCACCACCTTCGCCTTCGGCACGCCGACTGCGGCGGCACCGTCCGGCGGCACTCCGGCCGTGACGGGCGTGGGCCGCACGCTCATCGTCACCGCAGCCGGGGCTGCTGTGCTGGGCGCCGTCGTCCTCGTCGTCCGCCGCCGCGGGCGTAACGGGCGTACCCACTGAAACACCCTGCCATCGACGTTGATCGGCCTGGCAGTCGGCGAGTGTGGCTTCGTGGGCGCAACGAGGACGGCCGGACAGCGGTCACCGTCCGGCCGTCAACGCAGCGGGCCAAAGGCACAGGAGCGCCGCCGCTACTTACTTGTAGACGACCCAGAGCTCATAGTCGTCGCCGGGTATCCAGCTACCGTCGATGCACTTCCACTTCGTCCAGACCCCGTCCTTCTGGCCCTGGTAGCCGGCCTGACGGCAGTCCTCGAGCCAGTAGTAGTAGGTGACGAACTCGTAGTCGGCCGGGGCCTTCACCGCGTGCGTCACCCCCCGGTCCTCCTGCGCGCTTGCCGGAGTGGCTGCGGCCAGGGAAAAGGCAGCAGCAGCGGACGCGATTCCCAGTGCGAGCTTACGGAGCTTCATGAGTCTCCTAGGTCGTAGGGCGATTGCCGGAACCGGACGACACATGCGTCACGCCGGGAACGCCCCGGGCGGTCGTGTCGACGGAGACTCTGGCACCACAGCAGGTGACCGCCAAGCAGGACTCCCGTCCGGGACATGTCCGGGACGGGAAGCCCGTCCTGACCTGCGGTGTCCGGGGGCGGGCCCCTCCCTTGTCCGGTGGTGGTCGCCTCGCCCCGGCCATCGGACAGGGTTTCGCCGCGGTGGGGGAGGGGGCGCCGACAGGCGCGAGCAGTGGTGCCGGCGGCAAATCCCGGCCGGCCGTCAGCGGGGAGTCAGCCCGCGCTCCTGGGCCGCCGCTCCGAAGTAGTCGCCACCCTTGCGCCTGGCGTCGTCGGTGCCCCAGGCCTGCTCGCCGTCGCCGGCGGAACGGTCCGCACTGCTGGTGTTCTGCCGGACCGGTGCTTTGACCAGCCTCGGTATGTGCTTCGAGCAGTGGATGTACGCCTCCTCGACCTCGACCTCCACCCACATGTGGGGGCGGCGGCCGGGTACCGGATCGACCGGTAGGTCTGGAACCCTCTGGCGCATCGTGTCATCGGTGACCAGCTGTGCGCGGCCGTTCACATGGAGACCGATGCGGTCCTGAGAGAAGTCGATCATCAGCATGCCGATGTGTGGGTTCTCCCGGATGTTGCCGAGCGAGGCCATGACGCCGTTCCCGCGGTACTCCGGGTATGCCAGGGTCGTGTCGTCGAGTACCCGGAGAAACCCCGGCGGGCCGGCCCGGAAGGTGCTGTCGCACTCGCCGTGACTGTCCGCAGTCGCGAGGAAGAACATCTCCTGGCGGGCCACGAACTCCTTCATACGTGGGTTGAGCCGGTCCAGAACCTGCTCGTCGTAGAAGCGGTCGGCGCGGCCGACCGTGCCCAACTCACGTTGGATCTGGTGCTCGCCGTGGCTACCGGGCCGGTCTGCCCGCTCATCGTGGTGCAACGGTCCTCCTGACAGGATTTCGGCAGGGCGGTAGCTCATCGAGCCGTGGAGCCGGGACTCGCGTCCGCGCTCGGGGGCCCTGCTCTCGGTGTTCACCTCGGCCCACGTGACTGATTTCATCACCTGGCAGGCCGAAAATCGCCACCGGCCCTGCAGGGAAGACTAAGACCTGTCCTGCAAAGAGTGGGGAAGGAGGGGCACCAGCGCGATGGCTGAAAGCCGGTGCGGCACTCGCTGATCGCCGCTGCAGCCATGGTTCCGGAAGGGTGCCGCTACGGGCCGTGAATACGGGGCACTTGACCACCGGTGCCGGTTCGACCGGCACCGGTGGCAGAGGCGGCGAGGTCACATCACGCGACGGCGGTTCCCTCAAGCTCGACCAGCTGGCCGGGAATCGCCAGCCGCGTCACCCCGAGCATCGTGGTGGTAGGCGCCACACCGGCGGCGGCCAACCGCCCGGCCAGCACGCCGTAGTGCTGGAAAAGCAGATCGACGTCGGTCGTGTAGACGTTGAGCCGGACGACGTTCGCCAGAGACATGTCGGCCCCGTCGAGCACGGCCTCCAGGTTGTCGATGCTCAGCGCCAACTGCGCCGCCATGTCACCGTCATGCTGGGGCTTGCCCTCGTCGCTCATCGCAGTCTGCCCCGAGATGTACAGGGTCCGGGTGTGCCCGGAGACGACCTCACCCTGGTTGAATCCCACCTCCGTCGACCACGTCACCGGGTTGACCGCCGTTCGTTCCACTGCCACGTCAGCTCCGTTCGATCATGGGGAGTACGTACGTCCATCGGCTCGGCAACCGCCGGCTGCGACGTCGTGACAACGAGCCTCGCAGCAAATCACGACATCCTCAGTCATGTATTTCGATAGGGTTTCCGTATGCGCGCCGACCGGTTGGTCTCGCTGGTTCTGCTGCTGCGTCAGCGCGGTCGGCTGACTGCGGACACGCTGGCCAGGGAGCTGGAGGTGTCCACCCGCACCGTGCTGCGCGACATCGAGGCGCTGTCCGCGGCCGGCGTCCCGGTCTACGCCGAACGCGGCCGGCACGGCGGGTTCGCGTTGTCGCCCGGTTTCCGGACCGAGCTCACCGGTCTGAACCACGACGAGGCCCTTGCCTTGCTGACCGCCGGATCAGGGCGGGGCGAGCAGGTGTTCGGCCTCGGCTCGGCGCTCGCTTCGGCCATGCGGAAGGTGGTCGACGCGCTGCCCGAAGGCCACCGGGCCACCGCGAGCGACGCGGCCCAGCGATTTCTCGTCGACCCGGAGAGCGATCTGCTCTCACGTCGGCTGGTCACCGAAGAGGTGCCCGACACCATCATGATCGAGGTCCGGCGCGCGGTGCTCGCCGGCCACAAACTGCGCATCCACTACGCGGCCACGGGCCAGACACCACAGTGGCGCACGGTGGACCCGATCGGCCTGGTCACCGTACGCGACCGTGGCTACTTGCTGGCCACGAGATCTGGCGCGGACCGCACCTACCGGCTGTCGCGGGTGTTGGCTGCTGAAGAGCTCCCGGAAACGGCACAGCGCCCGAATCGGGTCGATCTGGACCGGGTCTGGCGGGAACGTTCCGCGCAGTTCCTCTTCGGTGGCGATCACATCACCGTCCTGGTACGGGTGAACCCGGCGCGACGGGAGGACCTTCTGGACGCCGCGCTGGCCGTCCGCGCAGAAGACCCCGAGGCAGACGGCTGGCTGCGGCTGGAGGTGACCTTCCAGGACTCACGACACGCCGAATGGGCGCTTTGGCAGCTGAGCACGGACGCGGAAGCCCTGGCCCCGCAGTCGTTGCGCACCGCCCTGCGCGACCGTGCGACTGCGATCGCCGCCTGCTACGGCGACTCGTCCTGAGCGTGAGACGCCCCTGAAGAAAAGGCGCAAGCTGTGACCGCGACCGTGCACCCCGCCGTGGAGCGGGCCGATGTGCTCATCGACCTGAAGCGGTGCGAGGAGGCCCGGGAGCTGCTGGCGCGGCGGCTCGCGGAGGACCCGGACGACGTCCGGGCCTGGGTCAGGCTCGCCTGCAGCCATCTCGGGGACGAGAAGGTCGGGCCGGAGGCCCTGGAGGCGACGGAGCGGGCGCCGGCGCTGGACTCCGAGGACATCGGGGCGCTCGTCATGCACGCGCACGCCCTGCGCGCCGCCGGCCGCTTCCTGGAGACCGAGGACGTGCTGAACGAGGTGATCCGCCTCGCCCCGGAACACTGGTACGGCTACGCGCTGCTCGCCGACTGGCTCTGGCGCGTCAGAGGGATCCGCCTCCGGGCGGGCCAACGGCGGCCAGGTCCGGCGCGAGGACCAAGGCGCCGCCCTGCGAGAGGCGGGCGATCTTGTTCAGGAGGCCATCCGGCTGGGACCGGAGGAGGTGTACGCCTACGAGGTGGCCTGGCTGATCGCCGACATGGCGGGCAACCGGACCGTCGCCGACCAGCTCGACGAGGCCATCCTCCGGCTCGACCCGCAGCACGAGCAGGCCCTGGCCCGGCAGACGAGGAAGGCGGCCACCGCACCCGGCCTCAAGGCGGCGCAGGCCGCCACCCTGTACGCCGACGCGCTGGCCGCCGCCCCGGACTCCGCGCCGATGCGCAGCGGCCTGGACGACGCCTCCTACCGTCTGCTGCGCGGCATCCGCTGGCTGGCCATGCTCTGCCTGGCCCTCGCCGGGGTGGGCATCGACCTGTACGCGACGGAGGGTGAGACCCAAAAAACGGGAGTTGCCGCTGCCGCTGGGCCAGGCGGCCTGGGCCATGGTCTGCGCCCTGCTGATCACCCAGATCCCGTGGACGGAACGCACGGTCCCGCAAGTGCTGTTCCGGGCGGGTCTGCCGGCGACGTTGGCGACGATGTGGTGAGACCGGGGCAAGGACGGCTGAAGACGAGCCGGTGGACCGTGGAGTCGGGGCACCCAACTGCACAAACACTGCGGCAGGTTGTAAGTGCTCACGGCATGATGCGTCGGGTGGACCCGATGAATGACACGCCGGACCGGCCCCGAACGCGGTGGGGGATATTCGCCCAACGGGACTTTCGCCTGCTCTGGGTGGGCGAGACCGTGAGTGGGCTGGGTAACAGCATCACCGTGGTGGCCTTGCCGCTGATCGCGGTCGAGGTGCTGGACGCCGGCGCCACCGCCGTCGGTCTGCTCGCTGCGTCGGTGTGGTTGCCCTGGCTGCTGGTGGGCCTGCCGGTGGGGGCATGGGTGGACCGGATGCGCAAACGGCCCCTGATGATCGCGTGTGATCTGGTGGCCGTCGCGGCACTGGTGAGCATTCCGCTGGCGGCGTGGCTCGACGCACTCACCTTTCAGCACCTGCTGGTCGCCGCGTTGACCTGCGGCACTGCGGCGGTGTGCTTCAACACCGCCTACCACTCGTACATCCGGATCGTGCTCGACGGCCGCGACCTCCTGGAGGGCAACGCCAAGCTGCAGGGCAGCGAGGCCGCCACCCGGGTCGCCGGGCCGGGGGCGGCGGGGCTGCTCGCCCAGGCGTTCGGCGCGGTCTTCGCGCTCCTGGTCGACGCGGTGACGTTCCTGGTCTCCGCGGTCTGCCTGAAGCGGATCGGCGTGGTCGAGCCGGACACCACTCCGCACGAGGAACGCGCCCCCCTTCGGCAGCAGATCTCCGAAGGGCTCCGCTTCGTGGGCCGGGACCGGTACCTGCGGCCGATGGTCGCCTGGGGTGCCGTGATCAACATGGCGCTGATGGGCTACCAGGCGGTCCAGGTCGTGTTCCTGGTCCGCACCGTCGGGCTGAACCCGGCCATGGTCGGACTGCTGCTGACCAGCGGCAGCACCGGCGGCATCGTGGGCGCCCTGGTGGCCACCAGGGTCAGCCGACGGTTCGGCACCGCCCGCGGGCTGCTTCTCCTGCAGATCGCCACCGCGCCGTTCGTGCTCCTCCTGCCCATGACCACGCCCGGACCGGGGCTGGCGCTGTTCGCGATGGGATCCTTCCTCGTCGGGACCGGCATCTCCGTGGCCAACATCGTGGTCGGCAGCTTCCGGCAGACCTACTGCCCGCCACACATGCTCGGCCGGGTCGTGGCCACGGCCATGATGATCAACCACAGCACCATCCCGATCGGGTCTCTGCTCGGCGGCATGCTCGGCGACGCCGTCGGATACCGGCCTGCCATGTGGATCATGACGGGCATCGTCGCACCCTCCTGGCTCATCCTCGCCATGAGCCCGATGCGCCGCGAGCGTGACCTCCCGCAGACCCACGAGCTGGAACAGGCGCACACCAAGGGCTGAAGAAGGCGGCTTGGTGTGCCTCATGCGGGCGTGTGACACCCTGTCCGGCACGGTTTCGGCTACGAGCCCGGGGGCGGCGTCCCCCCGTGCCGGTGCAGGCCGGATTCGTCAATGGAGGAGAACCAAGACAGTGCTGCACGCGGCCCGTGGGCTGCCGAACGGCCCGCTTCGCCGATCTGGGCATGCCGGGCCTCGCCGACCGCAAGTGCACCGGACGCCCGCCCTCCTGCACCCCGCTGCACGCCGCTCAGGTCAAGGCCTCGCCTGCCAACTGCCCGCCGAGACCGGCACGCCGCTGTCCCGCTGGACAACGCCCGAACTGGCCAGCGAGGCCGTCAAGCGCGGCATCGCGCCCTTCCTGCCGGCCTCCACCGTGCGCCGCCGGCTCGCTCAGGACGCGCCCAGCCGCGCACCGGCTGGTCCACACCCTGGCGCCAGGAATGCCGACTGGCCGTTCTCTGGAACGGCACGGTCGGCATGACTCTCCTGGACCACGAGCCGGGAGAGGGGCTCGCCGTGGTGCCGCCGATCGACATGCCGCCGAGCCGGGTGGTGGTGGCATGGAACGAGGGCGACACCAATCCACTGATCCGCTCGTTTGCCGAGACCGCGATCGCCGCCTACCGCGAGCGTCCGGCCATGACTCCTCCGTCGACCTCGTCGTCTCCTCCGTCGGTAGCCCGTTGAGGCAGAGGCCGACCACGGTCACGGTCTGGGCGGTGCCTGGCTGTTGACGGGCATGCCCAGCCGCTCTGCCACGGTGGTGAGCGCTTTCCCCAGCGGGAGGGAAACCCTGGTGAGGGCGTGCTGGTCGCCCCGGGTCGGGTCCCGGTTGACGATCAGGACCGGCTTCCCGGCTTGGGCTGCCTGGCGGACGAAGCGGAGCCCGGACATCACCGTCAGCGAGGAGCCCAGGACCAGCAGTGAGGTCGCCGCACGGACCAGCTCCCGGCAGTGTTCGACTCGCTGCCGCGGAACGGCTTCGCCGAAGAACACCACGTCGGGTTTGAGGATGCCGCCACAGACCGTGCAGGGCACCACGCGGAAGTCTCCGACCTGTTCTTCCGTGAGGTCGGCGTCACCGTCGGGATTGATGCCTGCGGCCACCGGCGCGAAGCCCGGATTGGCCTCCTCCAGCCGCTGGGCGAGTTCGCGGCGCGGGCTGAAGGCGCCGCAGGAGAGACAGACGACCCGGGCCAGGGTTCCGTGGAGTTCCACGACGTCCTCGCTGCCTGCGGCCTGGTGCAGGCCGTCCACGTTCTGGGTGATGACACCCGAGAGCAGGCCGTGTTGCCCGAAGGCGGCCACGGCCCGATGTCCGGCGTTGGGGCGGGCTCGGCCGAAGGTGCGCCAGCCGAGGTGGCTGCGCGCCCAGTACCTGCGCCGGGCGTGTGCGTCGGCGGTGAAGTCCTGGTAGGTCATCGGAGTGTGCCGGCTCAGACTGCCCCCCTCACCCCGGTAGTCGGGGATGCCCGACTCCGTGGAGATTCCCGCTCCGCTGAGGACCAGCACACCTCGGGTGCTCAGCGCATCGGCGACCGGCTCCAGATCGGTGGTACCCGGCGGCAGGTCCTCGGCAGGGGTCCAGCTCAGGGTGGGGCGCATGCGCATGCCGTCAGGGTACGGAACAGCAGCCGGGCGATGACGGCCGTAGCCCGCGCGTACCGGCGTGGCCGCTCCGTCCCCGTCGCTGACGCTCTTACCCATTTTTAATAGGGAAACTATATAGGTCAGTGATATTAATCGAAGGGTGGACGAGATGGAGCCGGAGGAGATCGCCGGAGCGTTGGCCGACGTCGCGGGCGCCGTGGTGCGGAGCCTGGTGGACCGTCGCGGCATGAGCTTCACGACCGCCTCCACGCTGGGCCGGCTGGAGCGGGAAGGGCCGAGCCGGCTGACCGCGCTGGCGGTGGCGGAAGGAGTCGCTCAGCCGTCGATGACCCAGCTCGTCCAGCGGCTGGAGAACAAAGGGCTGGCCACACGGGTCAGCGACCCCGACGACGGACGGGTGACGCTGGTCGCCATCACCGATGCCGGGCGTGACGTGCTGGCGGAGCGCAGAAGGGAGAGGAACGCGAGGCTGGTCCGCCGGCTGGCCGCGCTCTCGGAGGACGAGCGGCGAGCCCTGGGCTCGGCGATGCGGACCGCCCTGCCACTCGTGCGGCGGATCGTCGACGAGCCCGCAGGCTTGAACGGCCAACCGGACGACATGGCCTGACCGGGAGAACCGCCGGTCGCTGTCCAGGGCCGTCGAATCCCCGCG
Organism: Streptomyces sp. SID5464; assembly: GCF_009862985.1. Lineage (NCBI taxonomy): Bacteria > Bacillati > Actinomycetota > Actinomycetes > Kitasatosporales > Streptomycetaceae > Streptomyces > Streptomyces sp. SID5464. The sequence goes on from NZ_WWIQ01000003.1 coordinate 189,290, forward strand.
CCGCCAGAACCGGACGGATGCCCACCGGCGCCCCGTCCGGTCCGGGCGGATGCCCACCGGCGTCCGGCGCCCGCGCTCCATCCGCCCCCTGTCCGCCGCGGAAGGCCTCGAGCCGCCCGCCGCGGATTCGAAGTCGGCGGAGCCCGCGGGCTCCCACGGAAGGCAGCAGAGAGAGCAGCCCCATGGCTACTGAGGAATCGACCCACGGCACGGCCGAAACACGCCCCGCCCGGCAACGCGGACGCAGCGCATGGATCGGCGTCGACCACCCCCGATACAAGTGGGTGGCACTGACCAACACCACACTCGGCATCCTGCTCGCGACCATCAACAGCTCGATCGTCCTGATCTCCCTGCCGGGGATCTTCACCGGCATCCGGCTCGATCCGCTCCAGCCGTCCAATGTCAGCTACCTGCTGTGGATGCTGATGGGCTACATGCTCGTCACCGCCGTGCTGGTGGTCGCCCTCGGCCGGCTCGGCGACATGTGGGGCCGGGTCCGCATCTACAACGCCGGATTCCTGATCTTCACCCTGACCTCGGTGATCCTCTCCCTCGACCCCTTCCACGGAGGGAGCGGGGCGCTGTGGCTGATCGGCTGGCGGATCGTGCAGGCCCTCGGCGGCGCCATGCTGATGGCCAACTCCGCTGCCATCCTCACCGACGCCTTCCCGGCCCGGCAGCGGGGCATGGCGCTCGGCGTCAACATGGTCGCGGGCATCGCCGGGTCGTTCCTCGGCCTGGTGCTGGGCGGGGCACTGGTGACGTGGAACTGGCGCTCGGTCTTCTGGGTCAACGTGCCGATCGGCCTCATCGGGACGGTGTGGGCGTACAAGTCGCTGCACGAGACCGGCGTGCGCACGCCGGGACGCATGGACTGGTGGGGCAACCTCACCTTCGCCGTCGGGCTGACCGCGCTGCTCGCCGGCATCACCTACGGCATCCAGCCGTACGGCGGCCACACGATGGGCTGGACGAACCCCTGGGTGCTGGCCGGGCTGATCGGCGGCGTCGTCGTCCTCGTCGTCTTCTGCGTGATCGAGGCGAGGGTCGCCGAGCCCATGTTCCCCCTGCGCCTGTTCCGCGACACCGCCTTCGCGGGCGGCAACGCGGCCGCGCTGCTGGGCGCCATCGCCCGGGGCGGGCTGCAGTTCATGCTCATCATCTGGCTGCAGGGCATCTGGCTGCCCCTGCACGGCTACGACTACGCCGACACCCCGTTGTGGGCCGGGATCTACATGCTTCCGCTGACCATCGGCTTCCTGGTCGCCGGCCCCGTCTCGGGATACCTGTCGGACCGGTACGGTGCGCGGTTGTTCGCCGCCGCCGGGTTCGTGGTGATGGCCGCCTCGTTCGCCGGACTGCTCGCCCTGCCCACCGACTTCGGCTATGGGGTCTTCGCACTGCTGATCTTCCTCAACGGCCTCGGTGGCGGCCTGTTCGCCGCCCCCAACACATCGATCATCATGTCGAGCGTGCCGGCCGAGGCCCGCGGCGCCGCCTCGGGCATGCGCGCCACGTTCCAGAACGCCGGCATGGTGCTGTCCATGGGCGTCTTCTTCTCGCTCATGGTGGCCGGGCTCTCCGGCTCCCTGCCGCAGACGCTCAGCTCCGGGCTGACCGCCCAGGGCGTCCCGGCCCAGGCCGCGCACGCCGTCGCCCAACTCCCGCCAGTGGGAGTCCTGTTCGCCGCCTTCCTCGGCTACAACCCCGTCCAGAACCTGCTCGGTCAGAGCATCCTCGGCCAGCTGCCGCCGGCCAACGCCGCGAAGCTGACCGGCCGGGAGTTCTTCCCGCACCTCATCTCACCGCCCTTCCACGACGGCCTGGTCGTGGTCTTCTCCCTGGCCATCGCGATGTCCCTGGCCGCCGCGGCCGCCTCGCTGATCCGCGGGCGCGCCCAGGCGGCTCCCGCCACGACCGCGGAGGCCGCCTCCCCACCGGCCGCGGCGAGCGCAGCCGCGGCCGGCGACGCGAACACCCCCACCGTCGTCTGCCGGGTGGAGGACCCCGCCGGACGCCCCGTCGCCGCTGCCACGCTCACCCTCGTCGACCGTCGCGGTCACCAGACGGCCCGAGCCCGCACACGCGAGGACGGCGGCTGCGTCCTGCCCCGGCCGCGCCCCGGGTCCTACACGCTGGTCGCGTCGGCCGTGGGCCACCAACCGCGGGCCGTCGACCTCGCCGTCGGCGACCAGCCGGCCTCCTGCACCGTGACGATGGCGCGCGCCACGGGCCTGCGCGGCACCGTGCGGGACGCGGACGGCACACCGGTGACGGAGGCGACCGTCGTGGTCATCGACGCCCACGGCGACGTCGTCTCCACCACGACGACCGGCCCGGACGGCGGCTACGCCCTCCTCGGCCTGCTTCCGGGCCCGTTCACCCTCCAGGTGAGCGCGCACGGGCACCGCCCGGTGGCCGCACCGGTCGAGGTCGGCCCGAGCGACGCCACGGGGCACGACGTGACGCTGAACCCCGCAGGTGCGCTCGCCGGCACCGTCCGCCACGGCCGCACCGGCCGGCCCGTCGCCGACGCCCGCATCACCCTGCTCGACACCGACGGCATCCCCGTCGCCACGGCGGTCACCGAGGACGACGGCCTCTACACGCTCACCGACTTCGCCCCCGGCGCCTACACGCTCGTCGCCGCCGGCTACCCGCCGGTCTCCTCCACCGTCGTCCTCGACCACGCCGACACCACGACCGTCGACCTGGAACTCGTCCAGCCCACGGAGTGATCCGTTGAACGCGGACACATCGGTAGCCCCTAGCCGACCCACGCCTGAGGACACAGGCGGCGGCCCACTCGTTGGAGCGCCTGACCGCAGCCCAGCGGGACACCCTGACCGGTCACATGTTCACCCGGATCCCTGGGGATCGGATCCACCTCACGAAAGGACACCGAACGTGGCCCACAGCGCCCTGCTCGTGATGGACGTCCAGCGGTCCATCGTGGACCGCTTCGGCAACGGCGGTGGCTACCTGGCACGCCTGCGCGAAGCCGTCGGCGCCGCCCGGGCGGCGGACCTGCCCCTGGTCTACGTCGTCGTCGGCTTCCGCCCGGGCCATCCGGAGATCAGCGCCCGCAACAAGACCTTCGGCGCCGCCGCACGGTCCGGCGCGTTCACCGCCGAGGACCCGGGCAACGAGATCCATCCCGACGTCGCTCCCCGTCCGGGCGACATCGTGGTCACCAAACGACGGGTGAGCGCGTTCGCGGGCAGCGACCTCGAGATGGTGCTCAGGGCGGGCGAGATCGACACCCTGGTCCTCACCGGCATCGCCACCAGCGGAGTCGTGCTCTCCACCCTGCGCCAGGCGGCCGACCTGGACTTCGGACTCACCGTCCTGGCGGACGGGTGCCTGGACGCCGACCCCGAGGTGCACCGCGTCCTCACCGAGAAGGTGTTCCCCAGGCAGGCGGACGTCCTCTCCGTCGCCGAGTGGGCCAGCACGCTCCCGGTGTGAGTCTGCGCTGTGCCAGTACGTCGACCGGCGGGCCGCACAGAGCATCGGGCAAGGCATGGCAACTTCTCCACCAAAAGCCCGCAAGAATGGCAAATCAACGGGGGTCCGAGCAGATGATCATGCCATCGTGCGAGCCATGACGACACAGCCCCTCCTCGATGACTGGCGCCGCGCCCCCCTGCGCGCCATGGCGAACAAGGTCCCGGAAGTGACCGCCTGCTTCTGGATCATCAAGGTCCTGACGACCGGCATGGGGGAGACGGCATCCGACCTCCTGGCCCGCGTGCTCGGCCCGATACCGGCGGTCGCGCTCGGCGGACTCGCTCTGGTCGCCTCCCTGGCCGTCCAGTTGACCGTCCGCCGCCACATCGCGTGGGTGTACTGGACCGCCGTCGTCATGGTCAGCGTGTTCGGCACGATGGCGGCCGACGTCCTGCACGTCGGGCTCGGCGTCCCCTACGCGGTGTCGACCCCCGTCTTCCTCGCCGTGCTGGCCGCCGTCTTCGGCCTCTGGTACGCGAGCGAGCGGACGCTGTCCATCCACGGCATCCACACCCGTCGCCGTGAGGGGTTCTACTGGGCGGCCGTCCTGGCGACGTTCGCCCTGGGTACGGCCGCGGGTGACCTCACCGCCACGGCCGGCCTCGGCTACCTGGGTTCGGTCGGCCTCTTCGCGGCCGCGATCTGCGTACCGGCCCTGGCCCACCGCTGGGCCGGCCTGAACGCGGTGGCCGCCTTCTGGTCCGCGTACATCGTCACTCGCCCCCTCGGCGCATCCCTCGCCGACTGGATGGCGGTCGGTCAGTCCCGCGGCGGTCTGGCACTGGGCCTGGAGCCCGTCACCCTGGCCTGGACGGTGGCCATCCTGGGCTTCGTCGCCTACCTGGCCACATCGCAGCGCGGCAGGCGCCCCGCCTGACGGGATCAGCCCTCTTGCCTCACGGGCCGCAGCGACACGGGCACGGCGGCGGCCCGTGAGGCACTGGCGCGGGGATCGTAGTGGCATGAAAGAGCAGCGGTTCGACGTGTGGGCGGCCGCGGCCGCCTATGAGCGGTTCATGGGCCGGTGGAGTCGTCTCGCGGCGGAGGAGTTCGCGACGTGGCTCGACTGCGCTGACCATCTGCGGTGGCTCGACGTGGGTTGCGGCACCGGTGCCCTGTCGGCAGCGGTGACCGCCCGGTGTCGGCCCCGCATGGTGGTGGGAGTCGACCGTTCCGAGGCGTTCGTGGGCTCGGTCCGGGTCCCAGGTCCCGTCTCGGCACGGTTCCTCGTGGCGGACGCGATGTCACTTCCCGTGCGCGACGGCGCCATGGACGTCGCCGTCAGTGGCCTGACACTGAATTTCCTTCCTCAGCCCACCGCGGCAGTGGCCGAGATGGCCCGGGTGGTCCGGCCGGGCGGCCGAGTCGCAACGTATGTGTGGGACTACGCCGGCGGCATGAGCTTCCTGCGCCGGTTCTGGGACGCTGCCGTCGCAGTGGACCCGTCCGCAGCCTCGCTGGACGAAGGCCGTCGATTCCCCGTATGCCGTCCGGAACGGCTGCACAGGCTGTGGGCGGACGCGGGACTCGTCGATGTGTCGACCGCCCCGATCGAGGTGCCCACCGTCTTCGCGGACTTCGACGACCTGTGGGAGCCCTTCCTGGCGGGGCAGGGCCCCGCACCCGGCTACGTGGCGTCCCTTGCCCCGGCCGACCGGGACCAGGTACGTGACGCGCTCAGTGCGGCTGTCACGAGGAGGCCGGACGGTGCCATCGCGCTCACCGCCCGGGCCTGGGCTGTGAGCGGCCGGAGGCCAGTCCGCGCAGCAGCGAGGTGAGGGGCGTTCACCCGAGTGTGCCCTCCTAGGTGCTGGGCGGCGTCGGGGTGGTCCACCGGGGCCAGGACAGGTTCCAGTCGCCGTCCCCGTTGTCGAGCGCCACCGGCTTGGACGGGTTGACGACCCGGACCAGGTCTCCCGGTTCCACGGTGTCGTCGCTCGGCCTGGGCGGCGCCGACGAGGCCGTGCTCGCCGCACACCCGGCCAGAGCGAGCACGGAGACGGCGGCGAAGGCGGCGAGGTGCGCCATCTCGTTCGCGGACCGGCGCCTTTGCGGCGCCTGCCTCATGATTCTCACAGTCTCCTCCCCGGGCGGTGTGGACGACGTCACGTGCCGAGGGCGGAATCGCCACCACGGAATTGCCGCTAACCGTCTCGCAGATCCGAGCCGGCGTCGTTGTCCCGGATGGTGACCGGCTGATCGTTCTGGAGTTCACCGAAGAGGGTCTTGGCCTGTGCCATGTTCCACAGCACCGCGTCACCGGCGTTCGGTGTGTAGTCGTTCGCGTTCGCGATCGGGACCGTCAGCTCGTGTCCCTTTCCGCCGGAGATCCCCTTCAGTCCCAGGAACATCCGCGCCAGCTCGTACGGGGTCATCTCCTTGTCCACGTTCAGGGTCGCGAGACCCGCGTCGAGCGCCGGGTAGAGCCGGAACGGGTTGAGGAGCGTGGACGGGGTCTCCGCCTGGTGGGCGACCGCGGCCAGGAACTTCTGCTGGTTCGCCATTCTGCTGAGGTCCTGGCCCGCTTCCTGGTGGCGTTCCCGGACCAGTTCGAGGGACTGACCGCCGTCCAGCTTCCGGCACCCCGCCTTGAGGTCGGCCCCTGAGGCCTGGTCCACGATCGGCCGGTCCAGGCACACGGTGACGCCACCGAGCGCGTTGACGAGATCGACGAAGCCACCGAAGCCGATCTCCGCGTAGTGGTCGATGTGAACGCCGGTGTTGTACTCGACGGTCTCGGCCAGCAGTTGGCCACCGCCCAGGGAGAACGCCGAGTTGAGCTTGTTCGTCGTCGCCGGATGCCGCACGCCGTTCGGGCCGGTGAAGGCCGGGATGGTCACGTAACTGTCGCGCGGCAGACTCACCAGGGTGTCACCATGGGCGCCGATGTGCAGCAGCATCGTCGAGTCGCTGTTTCCGTACGGGCCCTCGTCGTCGTTGCCGGTGTGCAGGGCCTTCCGCTGCTGCGGCGTCAGGGTCTGGCGGTTGTCGGAGCCGGCGATGAGATAGGTGGTGCCCTGGTCCGGCGGCGGCCGGTCCGGCAGTTCGCCGAGGTTCACCGTACGGTCCAGCTTCTCCTCCGCCCAGGCGTATGTGCCTGAAAAGACCGCGAGCACCGTGAAAAGCAGCGCCAGCACGCCTCGGGTGATTCTGCGGCGCCCGTTGTGCGGCCGTACCCCCGGCGCCGGATCACGTTTCATCCGGACCTCCCTGAAGGTGAGCGTCACCGCGCCGAACGGTGCCGTTCGATGTTCGCTGCCCCTCAGCCTAGGGATCGACCGAACATTCCCAGAGAGGGCTGCCGAATCTTGACCCTTGTCGGGGAAGTTCATGAGAAAAACGGCATGGATTCCCTACCCGGGCCTTATGGCAATTTCACGCGGATGGCGCGTAATAAGGAACGTAATAAGGAATCAACGCCGGGCACAGGGGAGGCGTTCGACCATGATGGCTGTCGTATCCCACGTCAGTCGCACCAGGCCACTCGGCCGGTTCGCCGCCGCCGGTGCCCTCGGTGCCGGAGCCGCGGTGCTCTTCGGGCTCGCCCGGTCCCTGTTCCGCTACGGCTGCGACGCCGCTGCCACCGTTGCCGTCTTCGCCGCCGTCACCGGTTCCGTGCTCGCGCTCGACGGACTCGTACGCCGACGCCCGGTGCCTCGATGGCTGCGCCGACTCATCACCCGTGCGTGCGTCCTCGGCCTCGGAGCGGTCGTGTTGCTCGCGGCAGCGGGAGGTGTCCTCTTGGCAGCCACTCCGGGGGTGGGTGACGCGGAGGTCCGGGTGCGCGCCCAGGCCGTCGCGCACGCGGTGAGCGACACGGATGCGGCCACGCCCCCCAAGGTCGCCGCGGCGCTGGTGGCCACCGAGGACGCACGTTTCTGGCACAACCCCGGCATCGACCCCGTCGGAGTGCTGCGTGCGGTGGTGTTCTGGGCACGCGGCCAAGGGGGCGACGGAGGGGGCGCCACCATCGAGCAGCAACTCGCCAAGATGCTCTACACCGACGGGCAGCGCACCCGGCGCGACCAGCTGGAGCAGGTCGCGTTGGCCGTCAAGCTCGCTCATGCCTGTCCCAAGGCCGAGATTCTGCGGATGTACCTGTCCACCGCGTACTTCGGCCACGGCTACTACGGTCTGGACGCGGCCGCACGCGGGTACTTCGACAAGAGTCCCGCCCAGCTGGACTGGCCCCAGGCAGCCCTCCTCGTCGGCCTGGTCCAGGCACCTTCCGCCTACGACCCCCTCCACCACCCCGATCTCGCCGAGCAGCGCCGCGCCGAGGTCCTGCACCGCCTGGAGGCCGTCGGCGACCTGACCCCACGCCAGGTCAAGACGTTCGCCGCCGCTCCGTTGGACGTCTGAAGCCGGGCCGGCCGCCGGCGTCGAGTCGGCCGCAGCCCTGAAGGACCTCAGCGAGACGCACAGCACAACCTTGTGGGCGGGTCGTGAGTCCTCTGATCGATCACGTCGTGATCGGAGCCACGAGGAGACCGTCATCAATCCCATACGCAAGACCCTGACCGCCACCGCCGTCGTCGGAGCCGTCCTCGCGGGCTCGGCCGCCTGCGGGACGGTGGAGCAGCTGTCCGCCGGCAAGAAGCTCGACCGGGCCTTCGAGAAGCTCGGCAAGAAGAACACGCTCTCCTTCGAGCTCGACCTGGACACCGACGTCACGTCCCTGAAGGCACTGGACGCCGGGTCGGACCCCGCGCCCGGTGAGGAGATCCCGGACGAAGCGGCCGAGCTGCTCAGCGGCGCGAAGATCACCGTGACCGTGCAGTCGAAGAAGCCGCTCGACGAGTCAGGTGAGAAGGACCTCGTCGGCACCGCCATGAAGCTCAGCACCCCGGACGGTGACCTCGCCGAGTACCGGATGATCGGCGACCGCGCCTACGTCCGTGCCGACCTGGACGCCATGGGCAAGATGTCGGGCAGCCCCGTGCCGGACGCCGACGATCTGCCCCCGGAGGCCGGGGCGTTGAAGGACGTCATCGAGGGCAAGTGGGTGACGTTCAGCACCGAGGAGATGGACAAGGCCGTCGCCGAGGGCCAGGAGGCCGAGGGCGGTCCCGCCCCCGCGCCGTCCCTCGACGCAAAGACGCAGAAGAAGCTCGTGAAGGCCCTCCGGGAAGTCATCGCCCGTGAGGTGGAGTTCAAGACGACCGGCGGCGGGGACGGCACCGAGCACGTCACCGCCACGGCCCCCTTCCGCACGCTGATCACCGAGCTGTTCGGTGAGATCCGCCCGCTGGCGAAGGACCTGCCGCCGGGCATGGGGCTGCCGACGGACAAGGACCTGAAGGACGCTCCCAACGCCAAGGTGACGGCGGACTTCACGCTCAAGAACGGCGAGCTGGCCCAAGTGGACGTGGCCCTCGCCAAGTTGGCCGAGAACGCCAAGGTCAAGAAGCTGGGCCTGACGCTGCGGATGCGGGAGGGCACCAGGCCCACCGCTCCGGCCGGTGCCACCGAGCTCGACCTGAACGAACTCATGAACGGTTTCTTCGCCGGCTCGCCGATGAGTGACGCCGAGTTCGACGAGAGCGGTCTCGCCGGCGAGGACGTCCCACTGGACGACATCTGACCGGGCAGAGTGCGGGTTCCCGCCGCTCCTCGGGGGATGAAGGCGGAACGGACCCGTACGGGGAGGACCCCTGGCAGGCGGTCGGCCTGGCAGGGGTCCTTGCCGGTCCGGCGTGTGTCAGCCGTCGGACTCCACCGACGGGATGTAGGCGCCGGGCACGTCGTTCGGGGCGTAGATCTTCTTCTCGCCGGGGTACGGGCGCGTCCAGTTGTGGGTCTGGTACCAGGTGAGGTGGTTCATCTGGGCCGGGTTGGCGTAGTCGGGGATGGCGTGGGTGCCGGTCAGGTGCTGCTTGGACTTCCAGGCGTCCCATTCGGCGGCGAGGGACTTCTTGTCCGCCGGCACCTTCGCCGACGGTACGGCCGCGGCCTCGGGGTCCTGGGCGGCGGGGGTGTCCAGGCCGCAGGACGGCGGGGTCTTCAGGCCGTCGGTCAGTGACGTGCGGTTGGGCAGTGCGGTGAACGGCGTGTAGTCGGGGTGCCCGGTGAACGCGCCCTGCATGGGGGTGGCCGCGCTGTCCTTCTGGTTCATCGGATGGATCCCGAGGATCTGCTCGATGGTGCGGATCATCGTGATCTGCGAGTAGTAGTGGCTGTCGACGGTGCCGTGCTGGGCCCAGGGGCTGATGATCTGGACCGGGGCACGGTGGCCGTCGACGTGGTCGAGCCCGGCCTGGGAGTCGTCCTCGACGACGAAGATCGCCGAGTCCTTCCAGTACTTGCTGTGCGAGATCCTGTCGATGATCTTGCCGGTGGCCAGGTCGTTGTCGGCGACCTGGGCGGCCGGGCTCGCCGGGCCACCGGTGTGGTCGCTGGAGAGCCAGAACATGTTCAGGTTCGCCGGGCCGTTCTTCTCGAAGTCCTGCTTCCAGATCTCGTACCGGTACAGGTCCGGGACGCTGGTGTCGAACTTCGGGAAGCCGGGCACCGACACGCTGTTGAGCGAGGGGATCGGTGAGGAGGAGTTCAGCGGGTAGGCGGTGGCCCGGCCGGTCGCGTCCATGTCCTTGGCGTCGCAGTACAGGTTCTGCCAGCTGGCGCCGGACGGCTTGGTCAGGAACTGCTGGAACTCGCCGAAGTCCCGCACGCTCTTGCCGGCCGCCTGGGCGCCCGTCCACAGGAAGCCGGTCTTCTGGTGGCCGAGGGCGTCGTCCTCGGTGTCGTAGCTGCGCGCGTACTCGCCGGCCGAGGACTCGGTGTACTCGGGGTTGTCGGCCTGCATGAGCCAGTTGTGGCCCTCGGCGGAGTTGGTGCCGATGTCGTAGGTGTTGTCGTACAGCCCGAACTGCTCGGCCAGGGCGTGCTGGTTGGGCGTCACGTTCTCGCCGAACTGCGTCAGCGACGGATCGCCGTTGCCCTGGGGGATGTCACCGAGGACCTGGTCGTAGGTGCGGTTCTCCTTGACGATCAGGAAGACGTGCTTGATCGTCGACGGGTCGCCGATCCGCGCCGGAACCGGCTGCGGCTTGGCGCGGCTGTGGCCCTTGGCCAGCGGGACGGAGCCGGCGCTCCAGCCGTTCTGCTGGAAGACCTTGGCGGTCTGGGAGCGGATGACACGGTCGCTGGGCAGGGTGAACTGCGTCAGGCTGGAGGTCGTGTCGTGGGTGCCGTGGCCGGCGCTGTCGGGGCGGCGGGCGTCGATGCCGCGGGTGTTGGAGACGACGACCTTCCTGCCCACGGTGGTGATCTCGGCGGGGAAGTAGTCCGTCGGGAGGAGCCCGATGTAGCTGACCGGCTCCTGCGGGGAGGTGTAGCGGTAGACGGCGACGGCGTTGGCGCGGCCGAGCGTCACCAGCAGGTGGCCGTCGTCGGTGAGGGTCACGGCGTCGGGCTCGTAGCCGACCGAGGCCTCCGGCCACGGCTGGGTGGAGATCGTCTGTACGACCTTGTCCTTGGCGGTGTCGATGACCGACACGTTGTTGTCGGCCGTGTCGGTGACGAACACCGCGCCGCGCCGGGCGTACACGGCGGTCGGGTGCAGGCCGACATCGATGGTGCCGACGGCGGCGGACGGGTCGGCCAGGTCGATGACACTGACCGTGCCGGTGGTGGTGGCGCCGGTCTTCGGGTCGGCCGGCACCTGCGTGCCGTAGGAGTTGAGCGTGGAGTCGCCGGCCTTCGCGGGCCGACCGCCCTCGTTGCTGACGTAGAGCTTGTCGCCCACCCGGGCCATGCCGCGCGGGGCGTTGCCCACCGCCCAGCTCCGCTTGACGGTCCCGGTCGCCGCGTCGATCGCGACCACTCGGTTCTGGCCGTTGACCGCGGCGTACACGGTGGAACCGTCGGCGGAGAACACCGCCGCGGCGACCAGGGCCTGCTTGCCGCCGTCGGCCGGGATGCTGACCGTCACCGGGTCGGCGAGGGTGCCGTCCGCGTTCACCGTGAACTTGGTGTAGCCGTCGGCCTGGCCCAGCCACAGCTGCTTGCCGTCGGGTGAGTACGTCGGACCCTCCTGGCCGACGGAGCCGCTGCTGATGCGCAGGTCGTCGGCGGCGTTGGTGCCGACGCGCTGCTTGATCCGCCCGGTCGCGAGGTCCACGACGACCAGTGCCGCGTCGCCGTCGGTGACCGCTGCGGCGAGGTGGCTGCCGTCCGGGCTGACCGTCGACGACATGATCTTGCCGTCGTTGATGAGGAGGCGGTCGCCGTACGGGGCGATGTACTGGTCGGCGGAGACGACCTGGCCCTTGCCGGTGACCTGGCCGACCTGGTCGGTGCCGAACTGGCGGGTCTCGGCGACGGCGGTGCCGGTGGCCAGGGCGGCCGTGGTGATGCATGCCGTGACCAGCGTGGCCCGGCGGCCGACACGTCTGCCCAGCAGGTCGTAGTACTTCTTCTCAGCCTGCCGGCGGCGGCGTGCTATCTGCATGTCATTCCTTCGGATTCGGCGAGTTCGGGGGGTGGCCGTAGAGGGTCCGGGGGGCCCGGAGGGCATCGGGGGGGCGGAGAGGAAGAGTTCAGGGAGTCGGCGACTCCGGTGAGGTGGCGAGGAGGTCGACGTTGCCGTCGAACTGCCACAGCGGGTTCGGTGCGTCTCCGCTCGGAGTCCGCACCAGGAAGTAGCCGTTCACTTCCTTCGGTCCGTCGCCGTCGGCGACGAAGCGCCCGTCTGCCGTGATGTCGAGCTGGTAGACCGCCGACCCGGTGGCCGCGACGCCCGGCAGGTGCCAGGAGACGACGCACCGCCAGTCGTTGCCCGGCCCCTGGGCGCCGTCCTGGACACCGGCCTTGGTGCACGCCGCCCCGGTCCTCAACTGCGCCTCGGTGACAGCGGGCCGGTGGAGCTGGTCGGTCTGCAGGCGGTACAGGTGGGCGAACTCGGTGGCGAGCGAGTGCTGCACCTTGGCCTGCTCGATCCCGGAGCCGGTGGCCGTGGTCGTCGCCGCCACGACCGCGACCGTCACGCCGAGCAGCCCCGCGAGCGGCAGGGCCGCCGTGGTGACGGCGCGGCGCGCCGAGCCGTCGTCGGTGGGGTTGGTGAAGTCGCGCCGCAGGAAGAGGACATAGGCCAGCGCCGTGGCCGTCAGGGCCCACAGGAGACTGACAACGATGCCGATGAGGAGCGGCGTGAGCTGTGCCGGGCTGGTGAACAGGCCGTTCCAGGTGAGGAAGGCGTCGCCGGGCAGGGCGAGGCGTACGGCGACGGGGAGCGGCAGCATCTGGGCGAGCTGCATCGCCGGCGCGACGATCGCGGGCAGCAGCAGACCCATCGGGGAGCGCCCGAGTACGACCGACCCGAGGAGCCCGATTCCGGCGAGGGCCAGGGCCGGGGCGAGCACACAGGCCCAGGCGAGCAGGACCGTGCCGGCGGCGTCCCCCGGCGCGAGCAGATGACCGTCGAGGCCGACCAGGGGCCGATCGCCGACGGCCAGCAGCCCGCCGACCGTGCTGGAGACGGGCAGCCCGGCCACGAGCAGCAGGATGACGGTGAGACCGGCCAGTGCCTTCGCCGCGAAGATCCGGCGGGGTGAGCGGACGGCGACGAGGAGGTGGCGCCAGGTGCCGAGCCGGTCCTCGGAGGCGAACACGTCCCCGGCGACGACGGAGGTGAGCAGCGGAAGCGCCCAGGTGCCGGCGAAACCCAGCGTCACCAGCGGCCCGGCCCACCCGGTGGCGTGCATCCAGCGGCCGAAGAGGGTGTCGGTGGGCAGCGTGCTCTGCGCGCTCACCCCGGCCACGAAGAGCGCCGGCGCGATCCAGCAGGCCAGGAGCAGGAGGCGGATCCGCCACTGGGAGAGGAGCTTGACGACTTCGAAACGGTAGCTTCGGGCAACTGTGACGCCCGCTGCGGTGGTGTGCGCTTGCGCGGCGGGCGTGGCGGGCGCGGCGGTGGGGGTGGGGCGCGGGGTCGGGGTCGTGGTTGCGGTCATCGACCGGTCTCCTGGTGCTCGGCGTCGGTCTTCTGCTGCTCGGTCAGGGCCAGGAAGGCCGCCTCCAACGGGGAGAAGACCGGGCGGAGTTCGCGCAGCGCGATGCCGTCGCGGACGAGCCGCACCACCAGGTCGTCGAGGGCGGGCACCAGTGCGCGCACCACGAGCACCGCCCCGCCCTGGCCTCCCGTGGCGTCGTCGGGCAGGTGGATTCCCGGCGCGCCGGCGGCCAGCCGGCGTGCGCGCTCCGGGTCGGACGTGACCAACCGGTAGTCGAGTTCACGGTTCTCGGCGGCCAACTTGCCCAGCGGCCCGGAGAAGACGATCCGCCCGGTCGCGAGGATGGTGACCTCGGAACACAGGGCCTCCAGGTCGTCCATGCGGTGGCTGGAGAGCACGACGCTCGTCCCCTCCCGCGCGAGCCGGGTGAGAACACCGTGGACGTGCTTCTTCCCGGCCGGGTCCAGGCCGTTGCAGGGCTCGTCCAGGACCAGCAGCCGCGGTGTGCTGAGCAGGGCCGCGGCGAGGCCGAGCCGTTGACGCATGCCCAGGGAGAAGCCGCGGGTGCGGTCTTCGGCGACGTCCGCGAGCCCCACCTGCTCGAGTGCGTCGTCGATCCCGGCCGACCGCGTGTCGTCGCCCCGCAGAGCGGCGAGCGCGGCGAGGTTCTGCCGGGCGGTGAGCGAGGGGTACAGCCCCGGCCCGTCCAGGAACCCGGCGACACCGCCGGGTGCTTCGAACGCCCGGCCCACCGGCGTGCCGAGGATCTCCAAACGTCCGCTGTCCGCCACGGCCAGGCCGAGAAGGAGGCCGAGCAGGGTCGTCTTCCCGGCCCCGTTCGGACCGACCAGGCCGTGGATCTGTCCCTGCGTCACATGCAGGTCGACGCCGTCGAGCGCGACGACGTCGCCGAAGCACTTGGTGATGCCGCGAGCCCGGATCGCGAGCTGTGAGTCCATGAGCCCCTTCTTTCGGAAAGCCTCATGGACCCTAGAAAGCACACACGACACCGACAGGGATCACCGGCTGAACGCTCAGGGAACGGAACCCCATACGGGAGTCAAAAGGCGTCCGACGCCCGCGTGCGTCGGCACGGCGATCAACTCCGCCGGCGTACCGGTCCAGGACCGTCCAGCCCCGCAGGGGCAGCCGCACGTACGTCACGGGGGCTCGCGCCGAGTTCACGGCGGCAGGCCTTGTTGAAGGCCTGGAGATCGGCGATGCCCACGGCCGCGGCGATGGCGGTGATGGACAGGGTGGAGGACAACAGGAGGTGGCGGGCGCGTTGCAGGCGTCGGTGCCGGATGTACGCCACGACCGTGAGGCCGGCTTCGGCACGGAACACGCGCGTCAGGTGTGTGTGGGAGATCCCGACGGCGCGAGCGACGTCCGGTACGGACAGCGGGCCGGCCAGGTGTTCCTCGATGTAGGCCTGGGCGGCTGCCACGAAGGGGTGGCGGTGCCCCGCTCCGTCGTCCCTCGGCAACTCGGCGATGCGCCACAGAGCGGTCCAGACCTCGGCCGTGGCTCGCCGGGGAGAAGTCGGCATGGCCGTCACGGCGTGCCGGAGCAGATCGGCCAGACGGGTGCTCTCGGCCCCGGCGTCCCGCATCACCGGCACCACCCGCGTGGTTCCGCCCTCGTGCAGCCGCAGATGGACGTAGAAATGCTCCGACCTGCCCCGGTAGTGAAAGTGCACCTCCGTGTTCGGCGGCACCAGGCTGACGTGGCCGGGGCGTATGGGGTGGACCGACTGCCCGAGGGACAGAGCACCCTCGTAGTTGTAGAGGTGCAGCTGCCACAGGTCGGGCAGCCGGAAGACGTCGTGGGCGGTGGAGACGCCGTGCACCCCGATGCCGGCATCGACCACGGTGGGCGCCTCGTCGAGCCGCAGTGTCACGTGTTTCACGAGGACGGAAAATTACCAGCACTGGACGATTTCAGCCCACGACCGGCCCGGACAGGGCACGTACGTTCGTCGCATGTCAACCAGCAAGCAACTCCTGACATCGGTTCAGGTGGCGCGCTTCGTCGCGCAGGGATTCCTGCGCCTGGACGGGGTGGTGCCGCAGGAAATCAATGAACGGGCCGTCGCGGCCTTGACCGAGGGCCTGCCGGCAGTGTCCTACGGCACTCCGCTGGGCGGGGCGTTCGCGCAGGACACCTTCGTCCACGAGCTGCTCGCCCTGCCGGTCGTCGCGGGCGCTGTCGAGAGCCTGGTCGGCCCCGAGCCGACCGTCGACCACCATGCGGTGCATGTGCGCGAGCCGCACGAGGGACAGGCGCAGCCGCTCCACGGAGACGCGATCATCGACGTGCGGCCGGACGCGTTCGACATCCAGCTCATGTACTACCCGCACGAGGTGACCGCCGAGATGGGCGGCACCCTCAGTGTGCCCGGAAGCCACCTGCGCAGGATCAACGAGACGGACGTCGGCCGCGTCCAGAACCTCAGGGGGCAGACCCGTCTGACCTGCCCGGCGGGCACGGTCGTCCTCGTGCACCACGGCATCTGGCACAGTGGCCGCCGCAACGACACCGCGGGCCGTCGCTACATGTACAAGCTCCGCCTCAACCCGACCGTGCCGCAGGTGCGGCTGTGGGACGTCTCCGACCTGCACGACCCTGCGGTGACCGCGGAACTCAACACGCACTTCCCCTGGTACGAGTGGGCCACGGCCCGACTGGAGATCTACAACCGGGTCCTCCTGTGGCGGGCCCTGACCGGTGACGACTCGTTCGACGTCGACTACTGGGTCACGCGCGTCAGCAACCGGCCGACCTTGAGGAGTCACGCATGAGGCAGCAGGTTCTGGTCCTCTATCTCGCGACGTCGGCTCTGGACTCCGACGTCGTCGGCTGGTCCCGGTACGACGGGACCGGCCGGACCCGTCCGACGACCGGTGACAGCGACGAGCCGCCCTATCCCACCGGGCTTGCCGCGCTGCACGACGGGTGGCGCCTGTTCCAGGCCGCCCAGTTGCTGCCGCCTCAGTCCGGTCACGAGTACGACGTCTCCTTCCTCAAGCACGAGTTCTTCTTCGAGAAGGTGGAGGACAGCTCTCGCCCGTGACCCGGCGCATGCGCGTCAGTGCCGCTCCGGCTGGGGGAGGGGCTGAGCGCACCAGATGGTCTTGCCGTTGGTCGTGTGCCGGGTGCCCCACCCCTCGGTGAGCTGGGCGACGAGCAACAGTCCTCGGCCGCCCTCGTCGAAGGCGCGGGCCCGGCGCATGTGCGGAGCGGTGTTGCTGGCGTCGGAAACCTCGCAGATCAGGGAAGTGTCGCGAATCAGCCGCAGCCTGATCGGCGGCTCGCCGTATCTGATGGCGTTGGTGACCAGCTCGCTGACGACCAGCTCGGTGACGAACGCCGCCTCCTCCAGGCCCCAGGCGTCCACCTGGTCGACGGCGAACTTCCTGGCGACGGGCACCTGCGCGTGGTCGGGCTCGACGTCCCAGTCGGCGACGTGGTGGCGAGCCAGCGCGTGCGTGCGAGCCAGCAGCAGGGCGGCGTCGTCGGTGCGGCGATCGGGGAGCATGGCGTCCATCACCGTGTCGCACAGGGCCTCCAGCGAGGTGGCCGAGGGGTTCAGGGCTCGCTGCAGTTCGGTGATCCGCTGGTCGACGTCGCGCTCGCGGCTCTCCACCAGTCCGTCGGTGTAGAGGGCGAGCAGGCTGCCCTCGGGCAGCTCGAGCTCGGTGGCCTCGAAAGGCAGCCCACCGATCCCGAGCGGCGGTCCGGGCTGCGCGGTGACGGGTGTCCTCGTGCCGTCCGGGGAGATGATCAGCGGCAGGGGGTGGCCGGCGCTCGCCAGCGTGAAGCGTCGGGAGACGGGGTCGTAGACGGTGTACAGGCAGGTGGCACCGGACTCGCCGGCGGGCTGGAAGTGGCCGGCGGGCTGGAGGTCGCTGGCGAGGTGGAGGACCAGGTCGTCCAGGTGGGTCAGCAGCTCGTCCGGCGGCAGGTCGACGTCGGCGAGGGTGCGGACCGCCGTGCGCAGCCGCCCCATGCTGGCCGAGGCGTGCAGGCCGTGGCCGACGACATCGCCGACGACCAGGGCGACCCGGGCGCCGGACAGCGGGATGACGTCGAACCAGTCACCGCCCACTTCCGTGCCGGTCCCGCCGGGCAGGTAGCGGGACGCCACCTCGACCGCCTCCTGGTTGGGCAGCCCCTGCGGCAGCAGGGTGCGTTGCAGGGTCAGCGCGGTCGTGCGCTCGCGCGAGTACCGGCGGGCGTTGTCGATGGCAACGGCTGCCTTGGCGGTCAGCTCTTCGGCGAGGATCAGGTCATCGGCGGTGAAGGCCTCGGGCCGGTCCAGGCGGGAGAAGGCGACGACCCCGAGCAGCGCGCCGCGCGCCCGGAGCGGCACGGTGATCCGGCCGGTCATCCCCTCCGCGGCAAGGGACTCGTCGATCAACGGGTTGCCCGGTGGCCAGTGGGCCGGGTCGGCGGCGAGTCCGGGTCCGAAGGCCCATTCGCCGCCCTGGCCGGGTCCAGCCGCGAGCTGGACCGTGGACCTGCCGGTGGCCATGCAGCGGGCGGCGACGGAACCGGGAGTGTGGCTGACCGGCGTCGTGGGCCCGGGAGCGCTGTTGGTGTCCCCCTTGGCGCTGTGCTGCGCGGCACGGCTGAGCACGATGGTCTCGCCGGGGGTGAACGCGGACGCGGAGGGCGGTTCCTCTCCGCGCAGCACCTCGTCGAAGAGATCCACGGTGACGAGGTCGACGAACCCCGGCACCGGGGTCATGGCCAGTTCCTGGGCGGTGCCGATCACGTCCAGGGTCCGGCCGATGCCGCCGCTGGCCTCGTTGAGGAGGAGCAGGCGCTGCCGAGCCCAGTACTCGGCGCTCATGTCGAATCCCCAGTTGGCGATCGCGCGGACCCTGCCCTCGGCGTCTCGGACTGGCCAGATGCTGGTGGCCCAGGCATTGGCGTAGTCGCTGCCGCGCGGGCGGAAGACGGTGATCAGACGCGTGGGCTCACCCGTCCTCGCCACTTGGGCGAGCGCGTCGGTGTAGGGCTTGTCGTCCCTTTCGGGAAACAGCGTGCGGTCGAATTCGGGAAGCACCTCGCGGTACTTCTTGCCGAGCACTTGCTCCTCGGAGTGCGCGATCACCCGGGCCGAGGAGGCGTTGATCCACAGGAACCGCAGATCGGGGTCGTAGACGCCCAGAGCGAAGGGGCTCTGTTCGAAGGCCCGGTCGGCGACCACCGGGCGGCGTCCCCACCGCTGAATGGTCACCACGTGGCCCAGCGCCCGCCCGTCGGGGCCGAGCAGCGGGTGAGCCGTCACCACGGCGTCCACCGTGGAACCGTCCCGGTGGCGCAGGGGGATGGACCCCGTCGGATCGGGACCGACGCCGTAACCCTTGGGGAAGCCGGGTGGCGGGGGATCGACCAGCAAGTCGGTCACGGGGCGCCCGATGGTGTCCTTCGCCGTCCAGCCCAGCAGGAGCCTGCCCCCCTCGCTCCAGCCGCTCACCAAGCCCTCCGGGTCCACCACGGCAACGGCAGTGGGCGCGTCCTGCTTGCCGGTCATCTCCACGCGCCACGCCTCCTCCGGACAGCCGTGCCCGTCAGGGCTGGTTTCCAGCGGCTGCTTCCAGACTAGATCGGCCTCCGCTCCGCGGCGCTCGGAGCAGCCCTACTCGTCGCAAGGCCGCGATGCCCAGGCGGGGGATCTTCGAGAGACCAACATCGTCGCAGCTCGCGGACCCAGGGGGAGACCACCCCAGACCTCGCAGGAATCTTGGAACCGACCCTTGTGCGCCCATGGACGTCCACTCAGCCTCGCAGCGGTGGTGAAGCGCTTCGACTGCGCTCCCCTCCTCGGGACCGAGCCGGACAAGCTTGGCAAGGCCCGGCAAGGTCCCTCGGCAGATTCGGCTGGGCCGCGACCGTCGGGAGGCGATGAGGATGCCGTGGGCGGCGGCCCCGGATCAGTAGCCGTAGATCATCTTGTAGGCGACCTCCGGGAGGAACTGCCCGGCCGAGGAGCCGGTGCCCACGCCGCAGTTGCCGTCGGACTCGCCCGGGACCTTGATCCACAAGAGCATCTCGGCGCCTCCGCCCAGCTGGGTGGGGGTGCCGATACGGCGGCCTGAAGGGTTGCACCACTGGCCGTTGGAGCCGTTGCCGTTGCGGCTGGTGTCCACGACGAACGGCTTGGTGTAGCCGTACCGGGCGCTGAGTTCCCTGTTGACGGCGGCGCCGTACGCGGTGTTCTCGGCCGTCGTCAGGTAGTTGGAGACGTTGAGCGAGAAGCCGTGGGCCTGTCGCAGGCCCGCTTCGTGAAGGCGCCGGGCCATGGTCGCCGGGCTCGCCCAGGCCGGGTTGCCGGCGTCCATGTAGACCCAGGTGTTGGGGGCCTGACGGTTGAACGCCGCGAGCGCGCCGGTGAGCATGCCCCTGCGTTCGTCGATCTGGGCCTGGTTCATGCAGCCGTAGTCCCCGAGGGAGTCCGGTTCGAGGATGACGACGGCCGGCCGGCCGCCGATCCCGCCCGCG
The DNA here is from genome assembly GCF_009862985.1 of Streptomyces sp. SID5464. Classification (NCBI taxonomy): domain Bacteria; kingdom Bacillati; phylum Actinomycetota; class Actinomycetes; order Kitasatosporales; family Streptomycetaceae; genus Streptomyces; species Streptomyces sp. SID5464. Next base: position 209,266 of record NZ_WWIQ01000003.1, read on the forward strand.
AACTGGGAGATCCAGTTCGCGTAGGCGGACGGCGAAGACGCTCCGCCCGCGGAGTGCCCGCCGCAGTAGTCGCGGTTGTAGATGTTGTAGGCGACGAGGATGGGCAGCTTGTCCCGGGCGTCCGCGGCGCCCGCGTACGCGCCGGTGGCGGTGCCGATGGTGCCGCTCCAGGAGCCGAACCAGCGGGCCGTCGGGGTGTTGGCGATGGAGGCGTTGATCGCGGGCGTCCGGCCGTCACCGGGGTTGGCGGCGACCCACCGCTTCGCGCTGGAGTCGGGGTCCGCGTAGAACCCGTTGGTCATGGTCGTCGGGTCGGCCGCGTGGGCGGAGGGGGCGGCGGTGAGCGCCAGCGGCAGCGAGGAGAGGGCTGCCACCAGGGCGAGGAGTCTGCGGCGCATGACATTACCTCGGCTTTCTGACGGGGATGCGTCCGAAGGTCGGCGGTGAGCCTGGGGAGCGCTCCCACCGGGAGCGCTCCCCAGGCACAGTCGGTCAGCAGGTCGAGTTGGTCTGGGTCAGGAGGCCGAGCCGCCACGGGAGGAGGTTGTAGTCGCCGCCCGCGTTGGGGTTCATGCCCTGGTAGAGGTACTGGAGCCGGCAGGCGGGAATGGTCAGTGTCTGGTCGTAGCCGGCACGGATCATCTCGCCGTGACTGATGTCCCGGGTCCACGCGCCCGAGGGGAAGGAGACGTTGTTCGCCCGCGCGAACGGGTTGCTCTCGGACGCGGCCAGGGGCGTCCAGGAACCGGCCAGGCTGCCCGACGTCCAGGAGCGGAAGTAGCGTCGGCCGTCCGATCCGATCGCCTCGACGAGCAGCAGGTACTGGTTACTGCCCTGCACCTTGTACACGTTGCTCGCTTCGAACAGGGCGTACTTGGAGTCCCGGGCCGCGATGACGGTGTTGGTGAACCCGTTCGGGAACTGGCCGACGGTCGTCTGCGAGCGGTACAGGTGTCCGTTGTCGTCCGAGGAGAACAGGTAGCAGTTGGCGCTGTCGCAGATCACCCACATGTCGACCCAGTGGCCGTTGCCGATGTTCTGCCGGATGATGTCCGGCATCGACGAGTAGAAGTTGCGCGGCGCGCTCCACCCGTTCGGGTTGCTGATGTCGGGATTGGTGGAGTACGAGGCGTTGCCGGTCTGGTACACGAGGTACCACAGGCGTTGCGGCGCGTAGTAGAAGACCTGCGGTGCGGCCCGGTACCCACGGCCGATGGCGCTGCGGTCGAGGTAGTGGTGCGTGGCCGAGCCGGCCTGGGACCAGTCACTGAAATTCAGGTAGACCAGGTTGTAGCCGGAGGAGCTGGCGGTGCTGGCGAACACGTGGTACTTGCCGTTGTAGTGGACGACCGTCGGGTCCTTGATCCCGGCGATGTTGTGAGTGGCGTCCGACTTCGGCGAGATCAGCGGGCCGCTGGAACTCCACGAGAAACGGTTGGGCAGAGCAGCGGCGTTGCCGGCCTTGCGCGCGGCGGCGGGCGTGCCGTTGGTGGCGGCGGGCGTGCTGCGGGTGGCGGCGGGCGTGCCGCCCAGCGTCGTCAGCGCCGCGTTGTACGCGGGCTTCTTGTTGCCGTTGCGGTCGAACAGCAGCGGGTTCTCCGAGGCCCGCCAGGAGTCGCTGTCGCGGATGCCCCAGACCGTGATGCCGGTGCAGCGCGCGACGTTCATGCAGGCCCTGACCGTGTTCGCGTACGCGGTCGGCGACGCCTGCGCGATGTCCAGCTCGGTGATCTGGACGTCCACTCCGAGGGCGGCGAAGTTCGACAGCGTCGTCTGGAAGCTGGCGGGCGGGCCGCCGGCGCCGAAGTGGGCCTGGAGGCCGACGCAGTCGATCGGCACACCGCGCGACTTGAAGTCGCGCACCATGCGGTAGACGCCCTGGGTCTTGGCGTCGCTCCAGTTCTCGATGTTGTAGTCGTTGTAGCAGAGCTTGGCCGCCGGGTCGGCCGACCGAGCCGTGCGGAAGGCCTGCTCGACGAAGCCGGTGCCCAGCACGTCCCGGAAGACGGAGCTGCGCATCTGGCCGCTGCCGCCGTCCGCGAAGGCCTCGTTGACCACGTCCCAGGAGTGGATCCGGCCCTTGTAGCGGTTCATCACGGTGGTGATGTGGTTGTTCATCACGCCGCGCAGGGTGTTCGCGTCCCTGATGGAGCCGACCCAGCCGGGCAGTTGGGAGTGCCAGACCAGGGTGTGGCCGCGCAGGCGCTGACCGCGGGCCGCCGCGCGGTTGACGATCTGGTCGGCGGCGCCGAAGGTGAACTGCCCGCGGGATCGCTCGGTCGCGTCCCACTTCATCTCGTTCTCGGGCGTGACCGAGTTGAACTCACGGTCCAGGATCCTCGTGTACGTGCCGTCGCCGAGCCGTCCGGCGGCCACGGCTGTTCCGAAGTAGCGCCCGGACTGGGCGGCTTGGGCGCCCAGAGTGGAGGCCTTGACGTCGTCGGGTGCGCCGGTCGCGGTCCCCGGCGTCACGAGGGCGACCGTGGCCAGGAGGGCTAACACCGAGGCTCGGCGACGGCCGAGTCGTTTCAGCGGGTTCATGGTTCTCCTCATGCGGGGTGGGGGGTTGGGTGTGCGATCCTCCGATCGCTCAGGGCGTGGACAGCTCGAACCGCGTGATGCGGACCGCGCCGCCGAGTGCCTGCGTGGCGTGGTTGAAGAGGGCGAATCGGTAGCCCATGAAGAACCGCCAGTCGTTGCCCATGGAGAAGGCGGGCCCGAGGCGGGTGAAGGTGCTGCCGTCGGTGCTGTAGGAGAAGGTGCCGGGGCGCGCGCTGCCGGGGCGGATGTCCGCGGTCGCGCGCAGCCAGATGCGGCCGCCGGCGACGGGCGCGCTCGCGACCTCGGTGCCGGTGCCGGTGGTGTTCCAGTTGCCGTCCATCGTCAGCCCGTTGACCATCACCACCCGCGTCGCGCCGCCGTCGCGCTTGACACCGATCCAGGCGGAGGAGTCACGCAGCAGCGCGAGTCCGGCCCGGTCGCCGTCCCGCATCGCGGAGTGGTCGAGCTGGACCGTGGCGGTGGAGGTGGGCCCTTGGATGCGGTGCGTGAGGGTGTTGCGGGCCCAGTACAGGTCGTTGGTGACGGTCGCGGTCCGCAGGGTGAGGCCGTTGCCGGCCGACCACTTCGTGTTGTCCGGGTTGTGGTTCCACTCCCACCTCGGCTTCAGGCTCGTGCCGTCGAAGGTGTCGACGCCGATCATGGGGGTGACCTGGCGGGGTGGAGTGGGCACGGCCGGGCTGGGATACGAGGTGCCCCACGCACCGTCGACGAGTTGCACGACGGGCCAGCCGTCCGAGGTCCAGGTGACCGGCGCCAGGGCGGGCATCCGGCCGCCGGGGTACGCGTCGACGAAGGCCAGGTAGTACCAGGCACCGCTCTGCGTCTGCACCAGCCCGCCCTGGTGCGGGACGCCACCGCCGGGGATCGGCCCGCGCAGATCGAGGAGGACCTGCCGCATCGTGTACGGACCGAAGGGGCCGCTCGACGACTTGAGGATGTACTGGCCGTTCGCGGGGCGGGTCAGGAAGATGTAGTACTGCCCGTTGATCTTGTAGAACCGGGAGCCTTCGAGGGTGCCGACGCTCGACGGTGTCGTGAACACCTGCCGGGTGCGGACCTGGGTGCGGCCGTCGGGCGAGAGCTGGGCCACGCTGATGGTGGTGTTGCCGTACGCCACGTAGAGGGTGTCGTCGCTGTCGACGAGCAGCCCCGCGTCGTAGTAGGGGGTGCTGATCGTCGTCAGCCTGTTCCACGGCCCCTCGGCGGCGGTGGCGGTGTAGACGTACGTCCGGGCGAAGTCGATCTGACCGAGCCAGTAGAAGGTCCTGTTGCTCGGCCGGTAGGCCAGTGACGACGCCCAGATCCCTCTGACGTAGCCGCGGGCACCGTTCAGGTCGTACTTGGCGCCGAAGTCGAGCACGGGCACGGAGTGACCGGCGATCTCCCAGTTCACCAGGTCGTACGACCGCAGGACGGGTGCGCCCGGCGAGTAGTGCATCGTCGAGGCCGAGGCGTAGAAGGCGTTACCGACGCGGATGACGTCGATGTCCGCGAAGTCCTGCCAGATCACCGGGTTCGTGTAGGCGGCCGCGGCCGGAGGAAGCAGGGCACCGGCGGCCAGGCCGGCGGTTGCCGTCAGTGCGCGACGACGAGACCAGGGTTGATGAGTCCATGACATTCGCACGTGTGGCGTTCTCCTTCTGCGGTCCAGCCGTGATGGTTGGAGTTGCCCGGAGGTGCCTTGCTCGGTTCATGCGGAGCGGCTGTGCTATGTACGCGATCTCGAACATGGATCGACTTGCCGAGCACCCTGGATGATAGGAGGCCGGTGTAGCCCGTCAATACCTCTCGCACCAATCGCTGGTAGCTTCGAAACATTCGGAACCTCTGATCCCATGTCTCGGGAGGTCGATTGTATGGAAAATTCCTATATGCCGGCCTCAGTCCCCTTCGTTGCCAGGTGTTAAAGGCCTTTCAGTAGTAGGTATTGACATGCTCGAAGGTCTCTCTAATATCCGTGAGGCCTTGAGTTGCCGAATAGGTCACGAAATTTCGAACCCGCTATGTCATGGACTTGACATTTAAGGAGCCCCTTGGTGCCCAGACGCTCATGCGGACGCCTGATCCGCCTCCTCGCGGCCACCGCACTGACGCTCACCGCCTGCGTCACCGCCTCCGCCGGCACGACCGCCGAGGCCGCGCCGGGCAGCCCCGCGCTCACCCCGCCACTGGGCTGGAACAGCTGGAACAGCTTCGGGTGCGGGATCACTGAGGCGCAGGTCCGCCAGGCCGCCGACGCGATGGTCTCCTCGGGTATGAAGGAGGCGGGCTACCAGTACGTCGTCGTCGACGACTGCTGGTTCGACCCGCAGCGCGACGCGGCGGGCAACCTGCGGGCCAATCCGACCAAGTTCCCCAGCGGGATGAAGGCGCTCGGGGACTACATCCACAGCAAGGGCCTGAAGTTCGGCATCTACCAAGCGCCCAACGAAAAGACCTGCGCGCAAGGCGTGGGCACCTACCCGGGCGCCACGGGCAGCAAGGGCCACGAGGCTCAGGACGCTGCCACGTTCGCCTCGTGGGGCGTGGACTATCTCAAGTACGACTGGTGCTCCGGCAGCGGCACCCTCAGCGAGCAGATCGCACGGTTCACCATCATGCGCGACGCTCTGCGCGCCACCGGACGTCCGATCGTCTACAGCATCAACCCCAACAGCTTCCACGCCCCCACCGGCGACAAGTACAACTGGGGCGAGGTCGCCGACCTGTGGCGGACGACCGAGGATCTGCTCGACATCTGGCAGAACAACAACACCAACAGCTACCCGATGGGCGTCGGCAACGTCCTGGACGTCACCGCGCCGCTGGCCGCGCAGTCGGGTCCGGGGCACTGGAACGACCCCGACATGCTGGTCGTCGGCCGCCCCGGCCTGTCACTGACCGAGTCCCGCTCCCACTTCGCCCTGTGGTCGCTGATGGGCGCCCCTCTCATGGCCGGCAACGACATCCGGACGATGTCGGCGGACGTGAGTGCGATCCTGCGCAACCCGCGTCTGCTGGCGGTGAACCAGGACTCGCTGGGCGCGGGCGGACGCAGGGTGCGAGACGACGGCAGCACAGAGGTGTTCGCCAAGCCCCTGTCCGACGGCTCGGTCGCGGTGGGCCTGTTCAACCGGGGAGGCGGAACGGCGACGGTCACCACCACGGCCGCACAAGTCGGTCTGTCCGGCGGACCGTTCACCCTCACCGACCTGTGGACCGGCGGCACGTCCAGCACGTCCGGGCAGATCTCGGCGAGTGTCCCCGCGCACGGCGTGGCCGTCTTCCGGGTGAGCGGGGGCAGCCCGCTGGCCGCCACCACCTCTCGGCTGCGCGGCACCGCGTCCGGCCGCTGCCTGGACGTGGACAACGCCTCCACCGCGGCCGGGGCCACGGTACTGCTCTGGGACTGCCACACGGCCGCCAACCAGCTGTGGACCACGTGGGCCGGCGGTGAGATCCGCGTCTTCGGCGACAAGTGCCTGGACGCCTACAACCAGGGCACCGCCAACGGCACCCGGGTCGTCACCTGGCCCTGCAACGGCCAGAACAACCAGAAGTGGACCGTCGGCTCCGACGGGTCGATCCGCAACGTCCACGCCGGGCTGTGCCTCGACGCCAGCGGGGCCGGCACCGCCAATGGGACGCCGCTGGTCCTGTGGACCTGCAACGGCCAGGCCAACCAGAAGTGGACCCGCACGTGAGGGACTCAGCGCACCCGTCAACGGCTCATGCGTCCGTCAGCGTCCCCCGGAGGCCACGATGATCCCGGCTCGGCCGTCACCCACCACCAGCACCGGACTCACCCGGGCGGTCGCCTGGACCCTGGGCCTCCTGCTGGCCTTCGCCGTTGTTCCCGCCGCGGTACAGCCCACCGCGGCCCGGGCCGACAACCCCATCGTGCAGCACGTCTACACCGCCGACCCGGCCCCGCTGGTCCACAACGGACGGGTCTACCTCTACACCGGGCACGACGAGGACGGCTCCACCTACTTCACCATGAAGGACTGGCGGGTGTGGTCCTCCGCCGACATGGTCAACTGGACCGACCACGGCTCCCCGCTCAGCCTGGCCACCTTCAGCTGGGCGTCCGCCGACGCGTGGGCGGGACAGACCGTGGAGCGCAACGGCCGGTTCTACTGGTACGTACCCGTGAAGAACCGGGCGACCGGCCGCATGGCCATCGGTGTGGCGGTGTCGGACAGCCCCACCGGCCCGTTCCGGGACGCCCTCGGCCGACCGCTGGTGGAGAACGGCGAGATCGACCCGACCGTCTTCATCGACGACGACGGCCAGGCCTACCTGTACTGGGGCAACCCGAACCTGTCGTACGTCAGGCTGAACGCCGACATGACCTCCTACTCGGGCGGCGTCACCAGGATCCCGCTCACCACCGCGGGATTCGGCACCCGCACCGGTGACCCCAACCGTCCCACGCTGTACGAGGAGGGGCCCTGGGTCTACAAGCGCAACGGCCTGTACTACATGGTCTTCGCGGCCAAGTGCTGCTCGGAGTTCATCGCCTACTCCACGGCGCCCGGGCCGACCGGGCCCTGGACCTACCGCGGGACGGTCATGCCCACACAGGGCAGCAGCTTCACCAACCACCCCGGGATCGTGGACTTCAGAGGCAGTTCGTACTTCTTCTACCACAACGGCGCGCTCCCGGGCGGCGGCGGCTTCACCCGCTCGGTCGCGGTGGAGAAGTTCTCCTACAACGCCGACGGCACGATCCCGACGATCAACATGACGAACACGGGTGCCCCCCAGGTCGGCACGCTCAACCCGTACGCACGCCAGGAGGCCGAGACGATCGCCTGGGGATCCGGGATCGAGACGGAACCGGCCGGCGAAGGCGGAATGAACATCGGCTGGATCGACAACGGCGACTACATCAAGGTCAAGGGCGTGGCCTTCGGGCCGGGCGCGTCCTCCTTCACCGCGCGCGTGGCCTCGGGCAGCGGCGGCGGCACCGTCGAACTGCGCCTGGGTTCGCCGAGCGGGACGGTCGTGGGCCGGTGCGGTGTGCCGAACACCGGGGGCTGGCAGAGCTGGACGACGGTGACCTGCCCGGTCGCCGGCGCGGTAGGAACCCAGGACCTCTATCTGCGGTTCACCGGCGGCAGCGGCTACCTGCTCAACATGAACTGGTGGCAGTTCACCCCCAGCAGCACCGTGACGGCGGCGCGGTAACCGGCGGTGAGGCACGTCCTCGCGACCTTGCAGAAGGGCAGTCGCATGATGGCAAGGACAAGGTCCCTCTTATGGCCCGCCCTCGTCGCGGTGCTGGTCGTCCTGAGCACGGGCGGCACCGCACTGGGCCTCGGCCGGGGCGAGAACACCCCACTCACGGCCTCCGATACGGCTGCCGCACGCGTCGGCACCGCTGCCACAACCCCCGGATGCGGCAAAGCGCCCACCCTGACGAGCGGTACGCACACGATCCAGAGCGATGGCAAGAACCGGAGCTTCATCCTGCGGATCCCGGACGGCTACGACCGCAACCGCGCCTACCGGCTGGTCCTGGGATTCCACTGGCTGGGCGGCACCTCCACCGACGTCGCCACGGGCCGCACCGTGGAAACGGGCACCTGGGCCTACTACGGCCTCCAGCGACTGGCGAACAACAGCACCATCTTCGTCGCACCCCAAGGTCTCAACAACGGCTGGGCCAACACCGGCGGCGAGGACGTCACCTTCGTCGACGACATGCTCAGGCGGATCGAGACGGACCTGTGCGTCGACACCACACAGCGTTTCGCGCTGGGATTCAGCTACGGCGCCGCCATGTCGTACGCCCTCGCGTGTTCCCGCGCGACGGTCTTCCGGGCGGTCGCGGTCCAGAGCGGCGGACAGCTCAGCGGATGCAGCGGCGGCACCCAGCCGATCGCCTACCTCGGAGTGCACGGCCTCAGGGACAGCGTCCTCGGCATCTCCGGCGGACGGGCGATGCGGGACAGGTTCGTCAGGAACAACGGCTGCACCCCCCAGAACCCGCCCGAGCCCGCGCAGGGCAGCCTGACGCACCGGGTCACCGCCTACTCGGGATGCTCGGCCGGGCATCCGGTCGCCTGGGCCGCGTTCGACGAAGGACACATCGCCGCACCCCAGGACGGGGCCCCCGGTGACAGCGGCTCCAGGACGTGGCTGCCGGGAGAGGTCTGGAAGTTCTTCACCCAGTTCCAGACCTCCAACCCGCCGCCGGGGACGGCGTCCTGCCGGGTCACCAGCACCGTCAGCGCGTGGAACACCGGCCTGACGTCGAACATCACCATCGCCAACACCGGCACGGCCGCGATCGAGGGCTGGTCCCTTGGCTTCACCCTGCCCGACGGCCAGACCATCACCTCCGGCTGGAACGCGGACTACTCGGTCGCCTCGGGACGGGTTACGGCCAGGAACGCCTCCCACAACGCCACCATCGCTCCGGGCGCGTCGGTCGACATCGGCTTCCAGGCATCCCACACCGGCAACACCGCCCCGCCGAGCTCCTACACCCTCAACGGCACTGCCTGCGTTGCCACAGGGAGTGCACGGAAGTGACTGTCTCCGGCCGGTCAGGAGGCCGGAGTGACGCGAGAGCCCGTGACCGAGTCCCCGGACTTCTTGACGTGGTACATGAGCTTTTCGCCGCTGTAGAAGTGGAAGGTCAGTGTCACCGGTTCACCGTCGCGCAGCGCGTCCAGGAACTCGGGCTGCAGGATGATCGTGTCCTTCCCGTAGTCCGGCGAGAAGGACTTGTTGAACTCCTGGTACGGAGTCCAGTCGGTCTGGCCGGCGTTGCTGCCGTCGCCGTACCTGGCCTCCATGGTGGCCAGGACGTCACCCCGGTACTGGGTGGGGATGGTGAACGCGTCGGTCCTGCCCGTGGCGTCGGACAGCACCGGCTCGTCGTAGGTGACCACCTCGATCTGCCAGGGCAGTCCGCGGGAGAACCGGGCCTGGAGCGTGGCGTTCACCCCGTACTCGCGGTCGCCCGTCAGCCGGGTCAGCGCGCCGGCCGTGAGGACGAGCCTGGTCTTGTCGAAGAGGGTGTAGTCCCGTCCCTCGACGAGCTTGGTCCTGCCGTGCCACAGGCCACGGAACCGGGTGCCGTTCGGGTGCAGCGTGAGCCCCTTGGCCGTGATCGGCTCCGACTTCGGCACGAAGACCTTGTCGAAGGAGGCCGTTCCCGAACGGGTGGTCCAGCTCGACTTGATCCAGGCGAACAGGGCGGGATCCGACCACTTCTGGGTCTCCCGGTTCAGGTAGGCCCACGTTCCGGGATCCCACAGCGCGGTGGTGACACCGACGGAGCGCGCCGCGTGTCCGAGGTGCTCGTAGTACTTCAGCGCCTCGCCCCGCTCGACGCGGGAGGGATGGTTGGTGTCGGGATAGCCGAGCAGGCCGTACTCACCGAGGTAGACGGGGATGCCCCTGGCGACAAAGGTGTCGCGCATCCGGGCGAAGGCGTCGTTGAGGTCGTTCTGGGCTTTGTCGTCGTAGTGGGTGCCGCCCGCGACGTTCACACTGAACGGGTACCAGCTGTAGTAGTGCACGGTGGCGACGAGATTGCGGTCGTTCAGCGACTTGATCGTGGTGTACAGGTCGTCCATGAGGTTCTGGGAGGGCGTGCACGCCTCCGTGGGCAGCATGAGCAGGCGGTCGGTGTTCCCGCCGCCCGAGGAGCGGACGACCTTGTGGAAGGAGGTGTTCAGCTCGCGCAGGAACGTGACCTTCTGATCGGCCGTGGTCTTCTCGAAGACCGGCTCGTTGACGCTCTCGAAGATCAGGGTGCGCGGCTCGTCCCTGAACGTCTGGGAGATCTGGGTCCAGGTGGAGTTGAACCGGGCCAGCACGCCGTCGTGGTCGGCGGGCATGTCGTCGATCCACTGCCACGAGTCGTGGTGCACGTTGAGCACGACGTACAGGCCCTCGTCGAGCGCCCAGTCGACGACCTCCTTGACGCGGCTCATGTACGCGGCGTCGACGGTGTAGGGGGCGGTGGCGGACTGGTGGTCGGACCAGGTCACCGGGATCCGGACGCTGCGGAAACCTTGCCCGCGGATGGTGGCGAACAGTTCCCTGGTGGCCTTCGGGTTGCCCCAGTTCGTCTCGTGGGGAATGGCGTCCAGGGTGTTGCCCAGGTTCCAGCTGGGCTGCATCGCGGCGACGGCGTCCATGGCGCGGGCCGGAACCCTGACCGCGGACCGTGACGGCTCCGCCGTGTCGTCGGTCGCGGCGGTCGAGGTGCCGCCGGCCAGTCCCAGCATGACGGCGAGCACCAGCAGCAGGGAGGGCAGGCGGCCGGGTCTGGGGCTGCGGTGGTGCGCGGGTCGCGGTAAGTCCTTCATGATTCGTCCCTTTCGGTGGACGTGTCTCTCAGTGGGAGTGCGTGCCTTCAGTGGGTCGTGCGGCGGGGGAGCGGGTCGGCTCAGCGGTCCAGGGGCTCGTAGTCGAACCAGTCGAAGTGGACGGTGCCTTCGGCGGCGTACATGCCGATGACGCGGCCGGTGAAGCCGCCGGCGACCTCCGTCGACAGGTAGCGGCCGTCGAGGGCCGCGAGCTCCGTGAACGTGCCGTCGGGTTGTTCGACGCCGAGGGAGACGACGTCGGGTCCGGTGCACGGTCCGTGCGGAGGCGGTGGGTCCGCGATGGTGAGGGCGAGGACCAGTGGCCCGGCCGGCACGGAGAGTTCGGCCACGACCGTGCGCAGGGAGCCGACGCGCGCGATCACCCGTACGTCCGTCCCGGATGCCTCGATCGCGTAGTGGTGCCGCTCGTCCAGCCGGACGGCGAGGCCGCCGCGCCCCTGCTCCGGGTCGACCAGGGTGCGTGCCCGGCAGGTGAGGTCCTGTTGGCGGCGGCCGGTGAACACCACGTCGGGCTCGTCCAGAGAGCCGCCACGCGCGCGGAGCGTCAGCCATCCGGGTCGCTCCTTGGTGGTGCACAGCTCGCAGGGGCGGTCCCGCACCGAGATCCATGACGGTCGCAGCTCGGTGAGATCGAAGTCGTCCCGCTGCTCCTGGACGGGTCCGGGGGAGAGGGGCCAGGGGAGTGCGGACGGGTCCGGGGCCACCTCGCCGACGACCGGCCAGCCGTCCTCCCAGGTCACGGGAGCCAGGAAGGTCTCCCGGCCGAGCACGTGCCAGCCGGGCGTGCCGCCGCGCGGTCGCACCCCGAGGAAGACCATCCACCACGCTCCGTCGGGTCCCTGGACGAGGTCCGCGTGGCCGGTGTTCTGCACGGGGTGGTCGGTGCCGCGGTGGGTGAGGATCGGGTTGGCCGGGCACGGCTCGAACGGGCCGGCGGGTGTACGGCCGCGGGCGATCGACACGCCGTGGCCGCGCTCGGTGCCGCCCTCGGCGATGAGCAGGTACCAGTAGTCGCCGATGCGGTACAGGTGCGGCGCCTCCGGGGCCTTGGCGCCGGGGCCGCCGGACCAGAGCTTGTGCGGTGTCCCGTACGTCTGTCCGGTGGACGGGTCGAGGCGGACCTGAGCGACTCCGGCGACGGTGCACCAGCAGGTGCCGTCCTCGTCCCAGGCCAGGTCGGGATCGATGCCCGGTACGCCCGGTGCCCAGATGGGATCCGACCACGGTCCGGCCGGGTCGGTGGCCGTGACGATCAGGTTGCCGCCGCCCTCGCTGCAGTTGGTGACGATCAGCCAGAAGCGGCCGTCGTGGTGGCGCAGGGTGGGGGCGTAGATGCCGCCCGAGGACGGCATGGAGACCGGCAGGCGCAACTGCTCCGGCCGGTCCAGGGCGTTGCCGATCTGCCGCCAGTGCACCAGGTCACGGCTGTGGAAGAGGGGTACGCCGGGGAAGTACTCGAAGCTGGAGCAGGCGAGGTAGTAGTCGTCGCCGACCCGGCAGATGCTGGGGTCGGGGTGGAACCCGGGGAGCACGGGGTCGGCGGCGTGGGCGGGCTGGTTGTGAGCGGGCACCCTCGGTCGTCCTTTCGTCGGGTGGGCGGCAGGGTCGGCGCTCAGGGAGCGTCCGGCTGCGTGCGCGTGATGCGGAGGAGCGCCGCGGAGGGCGCGGTGGGCAGGGTCACGGTGAGGTCGGCGGTGTCCGGGTTCCAGACGGCAGCGGCCTGACGTGCGGCGGGGTACAGCACCTCGGCACGGGCTGCGCCGCCGTCCGCCCGTTCGGACAGCCGGAAGGTGGTGGTGGCCGCACCGCCCGGGCGGCGCCAGACGGTGAGGTAGGTGGTGGCGGGGGTGTGCAGGGCCAGGGCGATCCAGGGGTCGTCCCAGCCAGGAAGGCCGAGTGGCCAGGACGGCACGGCCTCCGCCAGGTCGGCGCGGATGGTCTTGTATGCGGCGACCGCCTCGTGGACCAGGGCGCGGGCCTCGGGCTCCAGTTCCGGCAGGAGGCCGGAGAGGTGGATGCGGCCGAGCAGGGCGTTCGCCATGGTGAAGGCGACCTCGTCGAGGGAGTCCTCCGGCTGCGGATAGGCCCACACGGCGCCTTGCTCGGGGGTGACGGCGGTGGGTGCGGATGCCGCGATGGGCGCGTAGAGCTGCAGATTCTGCTGGTCGCTGGTGGACTGCAGTTGCAGCCGCGACAGCAGGGCGTGGTCCCAGCGCATGCCGCCCGAGGCGCAGTTCTCCACGACCAGGTGCGGATAGCGGTCCAGGACGCCGTCGAGCCAGTCCAGGTGCGCCCGGTTGTGGCCGAGCAGGCCGGCGCCCGGGGTCTCGCCGGGGTCGGCGCTGGTGCCGGAGCCGGGGTCGATGTTGTGGTCGAGCTTGAGGTAGCCGACGCCCCACTCGCCGACCAGGCGGTCCACGACCTGGTCCAGGTGGGCGCGGGCGGCCGGGTGGCGCAGGTCCAGGTGGTGCCGGCCGACCTCCGTGAGGCGGACGCCGTCGCGGCGGAAGAACGCCTCGTCGGGCAGGGACTTGGCCATCGGGCTGTGGACGCCGATGACTTCCGGCTCCAGCCACAGGCCGGGCACCATGCCGCGTTCGCGGATACGGTCCAGTACCTGGTGGATCCCCTTCTCGCCGGGGAAACGTGAGGCGGACGGCTCCCAGGCGCCGACGCTGGTCCACCAGCCGCCGTCATCGTCGTCGTACCAGCCCGCGTCGATGACGAAGTACTCGGCGCCGGCCTCGGCCGCCGCGTCGATCAGGGGCAGCAGCTTGTCGGTGGTCGGGTCGCCCATCAGGCAGTTCATGTAGTCGTTGAAGATGACGGGCAGGCGTTGGTGGTCGGCGTGCGGGCGGCGGTGGGCGCGTCGGTAGCGGGTCAGTGCGGCGAACGCGGCGTCGGGGCCGCCGTCGGCGCTGAAGGACAGGGCCACGGGTACGGTGCGGAAGGCGGCGCCGGGTTCCAGGGGCTGCCGCCAGCCGTGGTGGGTGTCGGTGGGACCGAACAGCGCCACGTAGGCCGCCCGGTCGTGCTCCTGGCACTCCCAGCGCCAGCCCCCGCCGTTGTGCTCGATCTGCCATACCCAGGTGCGGCCGGTGCGCCGGTCCGTCAGGCCACCCATGGGCAGGTGTCCGCAGCTGGACCAAGTGCCCTGTCCGGTCAGTTCACGGCCGGCCTTGCCGTGCCCGTACTCCACGCGTCCGCTGAGGGCGGGTGTGGTGCGCCGCATCGGCTGTCGCTGCCAGCGGCACTCGGCGAGCCAGTCGTTGTCCGCCCACAGCAGGTCGGCGGCGTCGACGGCCGCCGGGTCCGCCGGGGTGAGGCAGCCCACCGCGAGGGAGCTGACCGATTCCAGGTGCAGCGTGGTCTGCCCTTCGTTGCGCAGGGTCACTTCGCCGCGGAGCACGGGGATGCCGTCCGGCGACCGGTAGGTCACCTCCGCGACCAGCCCGGTTTCCGGGTCGTGGAGATGCACGGTCAGCGTGTGCCAGTCGCCGTCGCGGGCCGAGCGGTGGGACCGGTGGCGCAGCCGCTCGCCGAGAGCGGTCCCGATCAGGCGGCTGCCCGACCAGGCGCGGCCGTGCCCCGCGGCCGTCACCTCGACCAGCGGCAGGGACGCACCGGGGCCGCTGCCCGCTTCACCGGGCAGTCCGAGACGCGTCAGGCGGGCACTGCCGTCGTCGCCGAGGACGAACTCGAGATGCAGGGCGTCGTGACCCCAGCGGAAGCTCCGCTGTTCGTTCTCCATGGTGTCCTTTCCAGGTCAGTGGCCGGGCTGTGGGGCCGGTGTCTCGGTGCGGGCCGTGCTCGCCGTCGAACTCGACGGCGAGCACGGTGGTGTGCGGCGCGGTGATGCGCAAGGGCAGAGTTGCGTCAGAAGCCCACGGCGCCCCAGGAGTGAGCCGTGTAGTCACCCGGCCCGAATTCCCAGCCGGCCATGACGCTGTTGAGGTAGTGGTCGTTGGTGTAGAGGCCCTTGTTCAGGCCGTAGTCGAAGAACGGTGTGAGGCTGCCGGACCACCAGCCGGACCTGCTCCTGTCGAGGAAGCTGAGGGTGTGGTCGCCGTTCGGCCAGCTGTAATCGTAGATATCCCAGCTGCGGCCGCCCAGGCTGACGTTGGTCACGGTCGGGATCGCGTTGCCGTTCCCGTCGTAGCGGTCCGCCAGCGGCTGGGTGTTGGACCAGTTGAGCCAGATCATCAGCTCGGTCTTGGAGTTGCGGTTGTTCGGCTCGGGGTAGGGGTCGATGAAGATGTCGTACGTGGCGTTGTAGCGCGAGCCGGACTTCGGCCACGCCGACTGGCTGAACCATGTGTTGTTGTTGGGGCTGACGGCGCCGATCTTCTTGGGGAGCGTGGTCACCGGGGACGACCAGCCCCAGTCCTTGCCGTTGACCATGGCGACGAAGCCGGTGCCGGTCGGGGAGTTCACACCCCAGGAGTTGTCGTTGGCGTACCACGTCGAGGCGTTGCCGCCGGTCGAGTAGTGCTTGAACCAGTACGTCTGTGACGCTGCCACCGCCGAGTTCGGCAGGGTGAAGACGAGAGCCAGCGCCGCGAGCAGCGCGGCCCAGCCGATACGGAATCTCATCAGCCCTCCGGAATGTGTGCTGAGTGGGGGGATCACACAGGAGAGGAGAAGCCGGTCGTCCTGCCCCGGCGGCAGGGCCACGTCGGTCTCCCCTTCGGAACGGCGGGTGCGGAGCGGGGCGGCCGGCAGCCGATCCTCACTTGGGGTCGCCGTAAATGACTCCGCGTCCGTTCGTCCCGAAGTAGATGCGACCGTAGATCCGGGGGTCTCCGGTCAGGGTGTTGCCGGTCCAGGCGTACTGGTGCCGATCGTCGTTGATGCGGATCCAGGTCCGGCCCGCGTCGTCGGACCGGAAGATGCCGCGCACGCCGTGGATCTTGGAGCTGGTGTAGACGGCGGGGTACGTGGCACCGGATGCGGCCTTGCCGAATCCGACGACGTCGCCCTGGTCCACCGCTTCGAACCTGGTGAACGACGTTCCGGAGTCGGTCGACCGCCACAGCCCGTACGGTGTGGGGGTGGTGGGCTTGGTGGTGCCGCCGGCCAGCCAGATGTCGCCCTCGTGGCCCGGGACCGGCTTGAACCGGACGTTCCCCGCGGTGGGCAGACCGGTCGCCGCCGTGGCCGTGAAGCTCTTGCCGCCGTCCGTGCTGAGGTAGAAGACGCCGGAGGCACAGGCGTAGAACTTCTCCGGGTTCACCCGGTCGGAGCGCACCGGGGCCCCGGCCGGCAGCCCCTTCGACGCCGTCCAGGTCGCTCCGTGGTCGTCGGACCAGCTGACCGGCGCTCCGGCCGGGGACCAGACGATCCGCCTGCCGTCGGCGCTGATCGCGACGGCCTGGTCCTCGACTCCGGGCCCGGTGACGCCGGACGGCTCACTGCCCGACGGCGTCCAGGTGGCGCCGCTGTCGGTGGAGACGGCGAAGTGCTGGGTCCAGCCGCTGGTCGGGTGGCCGACCCGCACGAGGGTGTGGGGCGCCAGCTCCGCGTAGTCCAGGGCAGGGGTGCCGCCGAAGGTCGGGCTGTCGTACATCTTCGGCGCCTTGCGGAAATCCGTGTGCCGGAAGCCGCCGACGTCGCCGACGCCGGAGAAGAGGTGTGCCGCGCCGACGGGTGGGCTGATCACACACATGACGGCGGTTTCCTCCAGCCCCTGGGCCCGTACGGACAGGTGCACCGTGCCGCCGCTGTCCCAGTCGGTCAGGTTGTCGGCGCCGTAGATCGTCGCGCCGGTGCCGTACATGAAGTGGGCGGAGTCGAAGGGGTCGATCTGGACGGACTCCATCATCCAGCCCAACTTGGGGGTCATTTCGGGCAGCGCCGGCGAGGCGTTCCAGGTCAGCCAGGGGGCGGCGGAGATGTCGATGTCATAGCGCAGGGTGCGCTCGGAGTTCGGGCCCGAGTCCCACGCGCGGGTCCAGCTCGCGCCGCCGTCGGTGGAGCGGAAGAGGATGCAGTCCGGGTACCACTTGACCTGGGTGGACACCATCAGGGTGTCCGGGTTCTGCCGGTCGATGGTCAGGCCGCTGTAACCGTACTGGTTGTCGTCGCTGGTGGACGGGACCGGGCTGATGCGGGTCCAGGTGTCGGTGGCGGTGTCCAGCTTCCACACGTCGCCCTTGGAGCCGTCGTACGGGCCGGCGGTGTCGCTGGTCGCCAGGTACAGGTAGCCGCCGACGTGGTCGAAGACCGCGTGGTGCGGGATGAAGCCGGTGGGCTGCCCGGGGACGCGTTCCCAGGTCGCTCCCGCGTCGGTCGACCGGTACAGGATGTTCTCCTTGTCGGCGACGGTGACGTAGAGGGTCCGGGTGGCCCTGCCCGCGCGCCCGGTGCGCTTGTCGAAGACGACTTGCAGCACGCCCAGGTTGTCGCCGTTGTAGCCGTCGGGATCGGTGGGATCGATGACGAAGTTGCCCGGGTTGGGGAAACTGGTCACCTTCGCGAAGGTCTTGCCGTGGTCGGTGCTGCGCCACAGCCCGTGGCCCCCGCGCACGCCCAGGTAGAGGATCCTGTTGCGGTTGGGGTCGATCACCAGCCGCTCGCCGATGCCCCGGCCGGGCATGTTGCCGCCCAGCCGGAACGGCAGGGGAGTGGTCTTCCAGGTGCGGCCGCGGTCGGTCGAGCGCAGGATCGCCGCCATGCTCGGGTCCCACTCGGGCATGGTGTACGTGCCCGCCGCCAGATAGACGCGGTCGGGGTCGACCTCGTCGGTGGCGATGCTGATGATGCCGGTGTGTCCGTACTCGTCCCAGCCGATCCAGTCGGTGAGGGGGATCCACCGTCTGGACTTCGTGTCGAGGCGGTATGCGCCGCCGATGTCCGTGCGCGCGTACACCAGTCCGGGCTCGCTCTGGTTGAAGACGATGCCGGTGACGAAGCCGCCGCCGACTATCTCGGCGTTGCGGAAGGTGTAGGGCGTGTGTCGGACCTTCCCGGCCGCGCGGGCGGATGCGGCGGAACCGGCGGATGCGGCTGAGGCAGTGGAGGGGGCGAGCAGGGGGAGTGCGGCCGTGGCCGCCCCGGCGGCCAGCAGGCCTCGGCGGGAGAGGTGCGGGGCATGGGTCATGACGGGTCCTTGCCTTTCGGGTGCGGGTCCGTACGGGGCCTGCGCACAAGCAGCGGTCCGGCCGGCCGGCTCCAGAAGGCGATTCCGCAGGCCTCGTCCGGCGCGACGAGGGTGCCGTGCCGGTGAGTCGGCCCGAGTCGGGGGACCGCCGAGGCCGGAGTGCGTCTGCCGGAGTTCGCAGGAGCTACTGCTGGTGCCTGGGACACGGCCTGGTAGTTCTCGTTGCCGACGGAGGGCAGCGGTGAGAGGGAGGCGGCGCCCGCCACGCCGGCGGCTGTGCGCAGGACGGCTCGGCGGTTCGTCTCACGGCTCATGTCGTTGCGGCCCTTCGCTCGCGTCGATCCGACCGGCGGGCGGGCAGACGCCGCGTCGTCCGGCATCCCGAGTCGACGCGCTTCGACGTTTCGGTGAGACTAAGGCCGTGTTTCCGGGGGCGACAACGGGCTGCCTAGGTCACTTTTCGGTAACAGGCATGGTTGGGGGTGAGGGTATGTCCCGCCGTCCATGCGGCTTCACCCCCAGTGAGCTGGCCTTAGAGGTGAAATCTCAAAGAGGAACGTCAATGCCGGAAGAACGGTTCGCGACGGCTGGGCGACCTGTGATTGACATACGACTCGACGCCATGCCACCGTCGAAGCGCTTCGACACCTTCCGCCTTCACCCCGCCTCCCACGCCCTCTCCTTCGGACCTCCTGCAAGGGACTTCTCAGGTGAGTACCGCCGCCACATTCCCCGAGCCGCCCACCACCGACCTGCCGTTCCGTGACCCCGCGCTCCCCCTCGCCCGGCGAATCGACGACCTGATCTCCCGGCTGACGGTCGACGAGCGCATCGAACTGCTCTACCAGTACTCACCAGGAGTCCCGCGTCTCGGACTGGCCCCCTTCAAGACCGGTACCGAAGGGCTCCACGGTGTGTCCTGGCTGGGGCCGGCCACCGTGTTCCCGCAGGCGGTGGGCCTGGGAGCGACCTGGGACGAGGAACTGCTGCACGAGGTCGCCACGGCTGTCGGCACCGAGGCCCGCGCCTTCCACCAGCGCCCCGCCGCCGACGGCCACCGGCCCGGCCTCCAGGTCTGGGCCCCCGTGGTGAACCTGCTGCGCGATCCCCGCTGGGGCCGCAACGAGGAGGGGTACGCGGAGGATCCGCTGCTCACCGGCCGGCTCTCCGTCAGCTACTGCCGCGGGCTGGCGGGGGACCACCCGGTCTATCTGCGCACGGCACCGCTCCTGAAGCACTTCCTCGCCTACAACAACGAGGACGAGCGCGACATCACCTCCTCCGTGGTGCCGCCGAGGGTGCTGCACGAATACGACCTCGCCGCCTTCCGCCCGGCGATCGCGTCCGGCGCCGCCACCGGCGTCATGCCGGCCTACAACCTCATCAACGGCCGCCCCTGCCATGTCAGTCCACTGCTTGAGACCGAGGTACGGCGCTGGGCCGAGCCCACCGGTCACGAGCTGTTCGTCTGCAGCGACGCCGGAGCGGTGACCAACCTCGCCGAATCGGAGCACTACTTCGACGACCACCCCACCTCCCACGCGGCGGCGGTACGCGCAGGCGTCGACAGCATCACCGAACTGGACGAGGACGGCAGCATCACCCTCGGCCGGCTCCGCGCGGCGGTCGACCGCGGCCTGCTCACCGAGGACGACATCGACCGCGCCGCACGACGCCACCTGTCGATCCGCTTCCGCCTCGGTGAGTTCGATCCGGACCTCGACCCCTACGCCGGCATCCGCGACGACGCCGTGGACAGCCCCGCACACCGGGCGCTCGCGCTGCGCGCCGCCACGGAGTCGGTGGTGCTGCTCAAGAACGACGGCGCACTGCCGCTGTCACCGGCCCCCGGCCGGCGTGTCGCGCTCGTCGGTCCGTTGGCGGACACCCTCTTCGAGGACTGGTACAGCGGCACCATGCCGTACCGGATCACCATCGCCGCCGGTCTGGAGACGGCCCTCAAGGAGCGCGGCGCCGAAGCGGTCCGCGCGGAGGGAGTCGACCGGATCACCCTGCGCGCCGCCTCGACCGGAGGCCTCCTGCGCGTGCCGGCGCTCGACCCCGGCGGGCCCATGGTGGCCGGTGCTCCCTCGGACGAGCAGGAGGCGGGCGACAACGCCTGCCACGACCTGTTCGACTGGGGTGAAGGCGTGCTGACCCTCCGCAACGCGCGCACGGAACGCTACGTCACCCTCAGGGACGGCGACCTCACTCTCGCCGCCGACCAGACGCAGCCGAACGGCTGGTTCGTCCACGAGACCTTCCGGCTGGAAGCCCAGCCGGACGGCACGGAAGTGCTGCGCAACATCAGCAACGGCCGCTACGCCGCCGTGGACACCGCCACCGGCCGCGTCACCCTCTCCGCCGAAGCCCCCGAGCAGGCGGAACGCTGGACCCGAACGGTCGTCAGGGACGGCATCGCCGAAGCCGTCGCGGCCGCCGCCTCGGCGGACGTCGCCGTGATCGTCCTCGGCAACGACCCGCACATCAACGGCCGCGAGACCGAGGACCGCGCGGGCACCTCGCTGCCGTCCGCGCAGGAAGCCCTGCTGCGCGCCGTCGCCACCGAGCGCCCCGAGTCCGTACTGGTCGTGATGAGCAGCTACCCGTACGCCGTCGACTGGGCGGACGAGCACCTGCCCGCCGTGGTGTGGACGTCCCACGGCGGGCAGGAGACGGGCCGGGCACTCGCCGCGATCCTGCTCGGCGAGGCCGAACCCTCCGGACGGCTCCCGCAGACCTGGTACCGCGGCGACGACCCGTTGCCCGGCCGTCTCGACTACGACATCATCAGCGCCGGCTGGACCTACCAGTACCACGACACCGCCCCGCTGTACCCCTTCGGGCACGGCCTGTCCTACACCACCTTCGCCTACTCCGACCTGCGGCTGTCCGCCCCGGAAGCGGCGCACGACGACACCCTGACCGTGAGCGTCGAGCTCACCAACACCGGGACGCGCACGGGGACCGAGACCGTGCAGCTCTACACCCGCGCGCTCGCCGCCCGCCACCGCGCGCCCAGGCGCAGACTGACGGACTTCCGCAAGGTCTCCCTCGCCCCCGGTGAAAGGCGTCGGCTGGAGTTCGAGCTGCCCGTCGCGGCGGCCCTGGCCCACTGGTCCGTCTCGGCCGGCGCCTTCGCCGTGGACCCGGGACCGTACGAGATCCTGATCGGGCACTCGGCCGAAGTCATCGCCCTGACAGCGCCCCTCACCGTGACGGGGCCCGCCCTCCCCGTCCGCACTCTCCTCGGCGGACGACTGGAGGCCGTCGACTTCGACGAGTACGAAGGCGGCACGCTCGTCGACGCCACCCGGGAGAAGGGGGAGGCGGTCACCCCGACGACCGGTGACATCCCCTGCGCCCTGCGCTACGGCTCGGTCGACCTGGGCAGCCAGGCAGACGGGCCGCGGGTCATCACGGCCGAGGTGTCGTGCGCGACGGAGGAGGACGCGACCGTCGAGATCTACGCCGACGGCCCTCCCGGTGCCGGCACCCTGCTCGCCGCCCTCCGTGTCACCGCCGGCACCGACGGCCGGTACGACTGGCGCACGGTCAGCGCGCGGATGCCGGCGGAGGTGACCGGGGTGCACGATCTGCACGTCGTTCTGCGCGGCGGTGTCCACCTGGCCGCCATCGCCGGCGGGACGTGGTGAGGAGCGGCGGGGGGCGGTAACGAGCGGTGGGACGCGGCAAGAAGACGCTTCGCCGCCGCGTTCCACACGTTCCCGGCCATTGACGCACGCGGCTCACGCGGATCTATCCTCTGCCTGAACGTCGTCCGTACCGGAGGAGGGCCGGGGCGGCTATGCGACAGATCGCACGCCATGACGTCGTCTTCGTCGCCGGCACCGCCGGAGAGCATGCACTGACCTGGTCGCAGAAGACCCATGAGCGCGAAGGCTGCCACCCCCATCTCCACGGACCCCGCAACAGGAACGTACGGATGGGGCGGCCACTGGGCGGCGGGCCCGACATGCCCGCGGTGCTGCATGCCTTCGCCGCGGTCATGGCTCACTTCGAGGCGCTGCGCACCCTGTATCCACGTGCCGCGGACGGGACCCCGCGCGCGGTCGTCGTGGCTTCCGGGGTGCTCCAGGTCGACGAGTACGCCTCCGACGCCCCGCCGACCCAGGACGAGCTGAGCGCCTTCACGCTCCGACTTGCCGAGCCCGGATTCGCCCCGGACGACCTGCCGTTGCGGGCCGCCGTCATCACCGTGGACGGCAGACCCGTCCACATCGCGCTGTCCTTGCACCACTTCTCGGCGGACACGACGGGCGCCCGGATCGCGGCCGAACACATAGCCCGACTGGCCGCCGATCCGGGCGCCGACCTCGGCTCGGGGTGGCACCCGCGGCAGATCGCAGGTTTCGAAGCCAGTCCCTCGGGGCTGCGGCACGCCCACCGTGTCGACACCCGTGACCGCGCCATGCTCCGTCGGTCCACCATGCCCGAACTCCAGGCTCCCCCGGGCCACAAGGCCGCCGTCTACAACTTCGTATGCCTCGACTCGGCGGCGGTCGCCCTCGCGGCAGCCGGTCTGGCGAAGCAGTACCGGACATCCGCGGCCGCCGTCCTGCAAGCCGCTTATGCGTGCACGCTCGCCGAGCACCTCGGCGTCGGCCACTGCGTGTTCAACACCGTGATGCCCAACCGGCAGACCACCTTCGCCCGGGAGGCGGTGGCCCACATCGCCGGCAGGGCCCTCGTCCCGGTCGACACGTCCCTGGGCAGCGACCGGTTCCCGGCGCTGTGCCGGGCCGTCGACGCGGCACTCGTCAGATCCTCCGCCGTCAGCCTGCGGGAGCCCGACCGCTACGCCAGATCCCTGGACGAGGTCTCCGCCGAACTGGGCCGCTCCGCACACAACCCGTACGTGGTCAACATCCGCCCCATAGCGCCCCGCACGCTGATCCGGGCTCGCGCGGAGAGGGCACCGCAGGACCTCGGCCGAGCCATGGCATCCAGCCGGTACCGACGGTTCCCCAAACCCGTCGACGCGTACTCCGGAAACCTCTCCTTCGATGTGTGGGGCATGTCCGAGACGGCCGGAATCAGTCTCGGGACGGACGCGACGTCGTTCGACGCGACGGATCTCGAACAGATCCTGCGGTCCTTCGAGAGCCGGCTGGTCGGAGCCGCGATCGGCGGTTGATGGAGGTGCAGGTCAGGACCGAGACTCGCGGCACGCGGACCTGCGATCGCCGGGCATCGTGTGCCCGCACGATCCCGTACACGCCGGCTGGACACCGCCCAGCCGGCTCGGCGAGACACGCCGTGCCGCGTACCCGCGGAGCACCGACGCGGGCCTGGTGATCGCGCGCGCCACCTGAGCGCGTACGGCGGGCCGGGGATCCGCCTGGCGATGGCGACCGGGGACCTCGTCGACCGCCAGGACGTGAGCGTGTTCCCCGTCGCCCGGAGCGTGGGCCGCGGCGGCGGGCTGTCGCTGCGGCCCCGGCTGACGCGTGATCACGACGTGGTGCTGCGACCGCGGGTGGGCGGGCCGGTGCTGCGGAGGCGTAGGAGATCACGCCGCCGCAGCGCTCGCATGTCCCGAGGATCAGACGGCCGTGAAGCTCCACAGCAGGTTGGTGCTGCTGCCGTACGTCCACTGCTTGGTCACGGAGCCCGAGGAGACGTCGCCACCGCCGTCGAGGACCAGGCCGGTGGTGCGGTTGGCGATCGAAAAGCGGTCACCGCCCCGGTGGACGATCTTCCACTGCTGGTTGGTGCCGCCGTTCCAGGGGGCCTGTCGGGCCGGCGAGCCGTTGTCGGTGGCGCCCCAGCTGTCGGCGACCATGCCGTTCGTGCGGTTGACCAGCCGGTAGTAGCCTCCTCCGACCGCCTCGGCCCGCCATTGCAGGTTGGAACTGCCGTCCCAGGTCCACTGCTTGAGGTTCGCCCCGGAGGCCACGTCGCCGCCGCTGTCCAGGGCGAGGCCGTTGGTGGCGTTGGTGATCCGGAAGTGCGTCGCCGAGTTGAACTGGACCCTCAGCGAGGTGATCTGGTCGTTGTTGCCGGTGACCCGCAGGTCGGGGTTCTCGGTGGTGAACGTCCAGGAGGTGCCCGTGAAGTTGTCTCCGGAGTAGCCGATCACCTGGTAACCGGGGGCCGGCCGGAGAGAGGAGAGCGTGCCGGCGCCCAGTCCGGACGCGGACAGGTCGGCCGCGGTGTAGTCGCCGACGCTGAACACGCCGGCCCTGCCGGTGTAGTTGACGTCCGTGAAGGCGACGGCGCCGGCGAGCGGCCGCAGGCCGGGGATCGTGCCGGAGAAGGAGAGCTTCAGCACGTAGGCGCCCGCACCGTACGGCGCCGAGGAGGGCAGGGTGACCGTGAGGCCCGAGGAGGTCTGGGTGGGCGCGGGCAGGTCGATGTAGGTGCCGGCGGTGGAGCCGAGGAGCTTCACCGAGGTCAGGGACGAGAGGTTGATCCGGTCCGAGCTGAGGGTCTTGATCGTCAGCGAGCTGCCGGGCCAGCCCAGGACGGTGGCGTACAGGACGTTGTTGGCCTTGTTGCGGGTGAAGCGGATGTCCTGCGGCGTGCCGGCGTGCGGAGTGGTGAACGAGCCGCCGCCCATCTTCGTCGGGCCCTCGCCGTACGCCGTCCAGGCACGGGTCGCGTACACCGACTCGCCGAAGCGCTTCAGGTGGTCTCCGATACCGAGCAGGATGTCCTTCTGCGCCTGGGGGATGGTGCCGTCGGCCATCGGCGCGATGTTCAGCAGCACGTTGCCGTTCTTGCTGACCCGGTCGATGAACGAGTGCAGCATCTGCTGGATGCTGTAGTAGCCGATGCCCTGGGTGTAGCACCAGCTGCTGCTGGAGATGCTGTCGTCGGTCAGCCAGTACGGGGTGGTGAGGTCGGCCGGGCCACCGCGCTCGTAGTCGAAGACCTCGCCCTTGCCGTTCATGCCGTCCTTGTACGTGGCGACGACCTCACGGCCCCAGCTGTTCGCCTGGTTGTAGTAGTACGCCAGGAAGTTGAGGCGCTGTTGCTCGTCGACGGCGTCGAGGTTGAAGTCCTGCCACAGGATGTCGGGCTGGGCGCGGTCGATGACCTCCTTCAGCTTGTCGAACCACAGCTGGTTCTCCGCGGCCGGGCCCAGCTGTCCGTACAGCTTCTTGAGGCTGGGGTCGGTCTGAGCGGGAGCGGACTCGTAGAAGCCGGTGAAGTTGTACGCGTGGTGCATGGCCACCAGGAGCTTGAGGCCCTTGGCGCGGATGGCCGTGGAGAACAGCTTCAGCAGGTCCAGTCCGGGGCCCTTCTTCACCGAGTTCCACTCGTTGACCTGGCTGTCCCACATGGAGAAGCCGTCATGGTGTTCGGCGACCGGGCCGGCGAACCTGGCGCCGGCGTCGACGAACAGCTGCACCCACTCGTCCGGGTCGAACTTCCCGCCGGCCGACTTCAGTTTCGGCGCGAACTTCACGAAGTTGCCCGCCAGGTCCTGGGCGCCGTTGATGAAGTTGTGGTACGGCCACGCCGACGGCTGGCCGTAGGTCGCGATGTGGTGCTGGTTGGCGGCGTCACCGGCCCGGTACATGTTGCGCGGGTACCACTCGTTGCCGAAGGCCGGGACGCTGAAGACGCCCCAGTGGAAGTAGATCCCGAACTTCGCGTCCTGGAACCACTCCGGGGCCGGCGGGTGCTGGTCGACCGAGTTCCAGTCGGGCGTGTACGTGCTGGGCGCCGCCTGGGCGGTGCCGGCACCGAACACACCTCCGGCAACGGCCGCCGCGGCCACGCTGGTGGCACTGGCCAGGAAGTGGCGTCTGTTGATCGAACTCGACATGGAGACATCCCTCGGCAGAAGAGGACAGGGGGGAGGCAGGGGGACAGGAGGGGGCGTGGCTGCTGTGCATAGGGCGCCGCTTGTTACGCATGAACGTTCGCCATGTCTCCCTGGGATGTCAACGGGCGTGCAGGGATGAAAAGCGCTGCTCCCTGAGGCAGTTTGCGCCATTTATGCCATTTTAGTGCGATTTGATGCTGTCCAAACATGGCATGTCTGCCAGGGTCTCGTGGTCGACTGGAGCCATCCATCGGCGAGAATTGATGGGATGGATCTTTCCCGCAAAGTGAAATCCCCTTCCTCTGGTGGGTAGGGAGCTGCGCTTTTGGTACAGCTCAGGCGAGAGGGCTGGACAGCGGGCCAAGGTGCACCTATAAACATCCCATCTCTTCCGCACGGCGATCCACAGATGTCGTCGAGGCGAAACATCTCCCGCTACGGGACCGGCGCGAGGAAGCACCGATGAGACCCAGAACCGCCCTCAGTTCAGCCGTCTCCGCCCTGTCCGCACTGGCGTTGCTCAGTGCGTGCGGCAGCGGCACCACCACCGCTGCGTCGTCGAGCGACAAGCCGCTGGTCGGCGTCGACTACCCCCGCTCCGACACCGATTTCTGGAACTCCTACATCAAGTACACGCCCCAGTACGCCAAGGAGCTGGGGCTGGACCTGAAGACCACCAACTCGCAGAACGACGTCGCCAAGCTGACCGCCAACGCGCAGACGTTCATCAGCCAGGGGGTCAAGGGCATCGCGATGGCCCCACAGGACACCGCCGCCATCGCGCCCACCCTTGCGCAGCTGGAGGCGAAGAAGATCCCCGTCGTCACGGTCGACACCCGCCCCGACACCGGCAAGGTGTTCATGGTCGTGCGCGCCGACAACCGCGCATACGGCGAGAAGGCCTGTCAGTACCTCGGCACCAAGCTCGGCGGCAAGGGCAAGGTGGTGATGCTGCAGGGCGGCCTGGACTCCATCAACGGCCGCGACCGCACCGAGGCGTTCAACGAGTGCATGAAGAAGCACTACCCGGACATCAAGGTGTTCGGCGAGGCCACCAACTGGGACGGCGCCGTCGCCGCCCAGAAGCTGCAGACCGACCTGACTGCCCACCCGGACATCAAGGGCATCTACATGCAGTCCAGCTTCGCCCTGTCCGGCACGCTCCAAGTCCTCCAGCAGAGGGGCCTGCTGGTGGACCCGAAGGACAAGAAGCACGTCTTCGTCGTGTCCAACGACGGCATTCCCGAGGAGCTCAAGTCCATCGCCCAGGGCAAGATCGACGCCACGGTCTCCCAGCCGGCCGACCTCTACGCCAAGTACGCCCTGTACTACCTCAAGGCCGCGATCGACGGAAAGACCTTCAAGCCCGGCAAGACCGACCACGACAGCACCATCATCCAGGTTCGCGACGGCCTGCTCGAGGACCAGCTCTCGGCCCCGCTCGTCACCGCGGACGGCGGCACCTACGGCGGCGTGCCCAGCGTCAAGAGCGACGACAAGTCACTGTGGGGCAACAACCTCGGCTGATTCCTCTGATCCCTCTGATTTCTCATCGGTGACGCAACGGCGTACGAGAACAAGGCGGTTGAGATGAGTGACGGGGAGCGAACGGTCACCCCCGTGCCCGCCCCGGCGGGCGACGGACGGGCCCCCTCGGACCCGCCCGTCGTCGAGGCGACGGGCATAGTCAAACGATTCGGTCCGACGGTGGCCCTGAACGGCGCCCGGATCACCATCAGGCCCGGCGAGACCCACGCGCTCGTGGGCCGCAACGGAGCCGGCAAGTCGACCCTGGTGTCGGTCCTCACCGGACTCCAGGTCCCCGACGAGGGGACGGTGACCTTCGGCGGCGAGCCGGCCCCCAGGCCCAGCGACCGCGACGCGTGGCGGCAACGGGTGGCCTGCGTCTACCAGAAGTCGACGATCATCCCCACCCTGACCGTCGCCGAGAACCTCTTCCTGAACCGGCACGACCACGGACGGGGCCGCCTCATCAGCTGGCAGGCCACCCGTGGCCGCGCACAGGACCTGCTGTCGACCTGGTCGGTCGACGTCGACCCGCAGACCCCGGCCGGTGACCTGAGCGTCGAGCAGCGGCAGTTCGTCGAGATCGCCCGCGCGCTGTCCTTCGGGGCGCGGTTCATCATCCTCGACGAGCCGACCGCCCAACTCGACGGGGCGGCCATCAACCGCCTCTTCGACCGCATCCGAGACCTGCAACGCCAGGGCGTGACCTTCCTGTTCATCAGCCACCACCTCCAGGAGATCTACGAGATCTGCGACATGGTGACGGTCTACCGCGACGCCCGGCACATCGTGACCGCTCCGGTCGCGGAAATGCCCCACGCCGACCTCGTCGCCGCCATGACCGGCGAGGCGGCGGCCGACCGGCGCGAGGACCGGGCGAGCACCCTCGACCCCGGCGCCACAGCCGCACTGAACGTCCGCGCCCTGCGGGGCGAGGGGTACGACGACGTCAGCTTCCATATCGGGGCCGGCGAGATCGTCGGCCTCGCGGGCGCCGCCGGCAGCGGGCGTACCGAGGTCGCCGAGACCGTCGTAGGGCTGCGGGCGGCAGCGGCGGGAGAGGTGGAAATCGCCGGGAGGCGGCCCCGGCCGGGCAGCGTGCCCGCCGCGCTCGCCGCGGGCGCCGGGTTCGTCCCCCAGGACCGGCACCACCAGGGCTTGGTTCCCGGCATGTCGATCGCGGACAACACCACCCTGTCCGTTCCGCGCAGGCTCGGCCCCAACGGGTTCCTCAGCCACGGCCGCCGGGACCGGCTCGCCGAGGGCATGATCGAGAACCTCGCGATCAAGACCCCGGGCCCCGAACTGCCCGTCTCCGCCCTCTCCGGCGGCAACCAGCAGAAAGTCGTCATGGCCCGTGCCCTCGCCGACGACCCCCGGCTGCTGGTCCTGATCAACCCCACCGCGGGCGTGGACGTGCGCTCCAAGGAGTTCCTCCTCGGCAAGGTCGAGGAGACCGCGGAAACCGGCACCGGAGTGCTCATCGCCTCCGACGAACTCGACGACCTGCGCATGTGCGACCGGGTCCTGGTGATGTTCCAGGGCCGTGTGACCTCGGAGATCGCCCGCGGCTGGCACGACCACGACCTCGTGGCCGCGATGGAAGGAGTGGACCTGCATGCCTGAAGTGATGCCTGAAACCGTCCTCGCGGACACCGCCGCCGCCAAGGCCCCGGGGCCTCGGCAGCCGAAGCGGACCGCACTGCTCGGCGGCCGGATACCCCTGGCCCGGCTGCGCGACCTCGCGCTCGTCCCGGCCATCGTGGTCATCGCCATCGTCGGACAGATCGTCAACCCGGTCTTCCTGAAGGCCGACAACCTCATCAACGTCCTGCAGACCATGTCCGAGATCGCCCTGCTGGTCCTCGCCCAGACCATGGTCCTGATCGTCAAGAAGATGGACCTGTCGCTGGAGTCCACCATGGGCCTCGCGCCCGGCGTCGCGGCCTGGCTGGTGGTGCCGACCGGCGCGGGCCACGGACTCGGACTGCTCCCCGGCGCGTGGGCCATCCCCGTCACCCTCGCCGTGGGCGCGCTCGTCGGCGTGATCAACGCCCTGCTCATCATCCGCTTCGGCCTCAACGGCTTCATCGTCACCCTGGGCATGCTGATCGTGCTGCGCGGCGTCCTCACCGGCATCTCCGGCGGCCAGACCTTCTTCCAGCTGCCGGAGTCGATGCTCTACCTCGGCACCGCCCAATGGTTCGGGATGCCGGCGTCCATCTGGATCTGCCTGCTGCTGTTCGCCGTCGCGATCGTGCTGCTCGGCTGGACCAGCTTCGGCCGCTCGCTGTACGCCATCGGCGGCAACGTCGACGCCGCGAAGGCGGCCGGTATCCGCACCGACCGGGTGCTGTGGATCGTCATCGTCACCGGCAGCGTGCTCGCCGCCCTCGCCGGACTGATGCTCTCCGGACGCCTCGCCTCCGTCGCCTCGGCGCAGGGCAACGGCTACATCTTCACCGTCTTCGCCGCCGCCGTCATCGGCGGGATCAGCCTCAACGGCGGCAAGGGCACCATGTTCGGGGCCTTCAGCGGCATCCTCCTGCTGTTCATGATCCAGAACGTGCTCACGCTCGGCGGCGTCCCCGCCCAGTGGATCGGCGCCCTCAACGGCCTGATCATCCTGGTCGCGCTGACCATCTCGCGCATCACGGGCGGCAAGGTCCAGGACTGATCCGGGCAGCCGTCGCGGCCGCCCGATGTCCTCCGCCGCCCCCATCTCGTCGCAAGGGGCCGTATCACCCCTGCACCTCACAGGAGTTGCCGCCATGTCATCCGCCCTGTCCGCTTCCCCGGCCCCTGCCCGCATCACCGGCCTCGACGTGCTGGACGTGCGTTTCCCGACGTCCGAGCACCTGGACGGGTCGGACGCGATGAACCCCGAACCCGACTACTCCGCCGCCTACGTCGTCCTGCGCACCGACGCCGGCGACGGCCTGGAGGGCCACGCCCTGGCCTTCACCACCGGCCGCGGCAACGACGTCCAGGCCGCTGCCATCGCCGCCCTCGCCCCGCACGTGGTGGGCCTCCCGGTCGAACAGGTCTGCGGTGACCTCGGAGCGTTCTCCCGCTCCCTCGTCCACGACCCCCAACTGCGCTGGCTGGGCCCGGAGAAGGGCGCCATGCACATGGCCACCGGCGCTGTCGTGAACGCCGCCTGGGACCTGGCCGCCAAGCGCGCGGGCAAGCCCGTGTGGCGCTTCCTCGGCGAGATGTCGCCCGAGGACCTGGTCGCCCAGGTCGACTTCCGCTGGCTGTCCGACGCCCTCACCCCCGAGGAGGCCCTGGAGATCCTGCGCCGCGCCGAGCCCGGCCGCGAACAGCGCATCGGCCACCTGCTCGACCAGGGCTACCCCGCCTACACCACCACCCCCGGCTGGCTCGGCTACTCCGACGAGAAGCTGGCCCGACTGGCCCGCGAGGCCGTCGCCGACGGCTTCACCCAGATCAAGCTGAAGGTCGGCGCGTCCCTGGAGGACGACGTACGACGCATGCGCACCGCCCGCGAGACCGTCGGCGACGGCATCCGCATCGCGGTGGACGCCAACCAGAGATGGGACGTCCAGCCCGCGATCGACTGGATGAGCGCGCTGGCCCCCTACCAGCCGTACTGGATCGAGGAGCCCACCTCACCCGACGACATCCTCGGCCACGCCGCCGTCCGCAAGGCCGTCAGCCCCATCAAGGTCGCGACCGGCGAGCACATCGCCAACCGGGTCGTCTTCAAGCAACTCCTCCAGGCCGGCGCGGTGGACATCGTGCAGATCGACTCCGCGCGGGTCGGCGGCGTGGGCGAGAACATCGCGATCCTGCTGCTCGCCGCGAAGTTCGGCGTCCCCGTCTGCCCCCACGCGGGCGGAGTCGGCCTGTGCGAGATGGTGCAGCACCTGTCGATGTTCGACTACGTCGCGGTCTCCGGCACGACCGAGGACCGCGTCATCGAGTACGTCGACCACCTGCACGAGCACTTCGTCGACCCGGTGCGCATCGTCGACGGCCACTACCTGGCGCCGACGCTGCCGGGGCTGAGCGCGCAGATGCACGCCGAGTCCCTGAAGGAGTACGTCTACCCCGACGGCCCCGTCTGGACCGCTCGTGTCTGACGCCCAGGCCCTCGTCGACGCCCACCACCACGTGTGGGACCTGGACGTCCGGCCGCAGCCCTGGCTGGACGAGCCCGGGCACGAGCCGATCCGCCGCAGCTTCGGCTCGCACGCCCTGCGATCGGCCGCGACCCGGCCGATCGCCGGACGGCGACTGACGAGCACGGTGGTCGTCCAGTGCATCGCCTCCGTGCCCGAGACCCGCGACCTGCTCACGCTGGCCGACAGCGACCCGCTGATCGGTGCCGTCGTCGGCTGGGTGGACCTGACGTCCCCCGCGGTCGGTGACGTACTCGACGACCTGCGGACCGGGCCCGCGGGCCGGTACCTGCGGGCCGTACGGCACGTCGTCCAGGGCGAGCCCGATCCGCAGTGGCTGCAACGGGCGGACGTCGAGCGGGGGTTGCGAGCGGTCGGGGAGCGCGGGCTCGGATACGACGTGCTGGTCCGCAGCCACCAGCTCCCGCAGGCGATCCGCCTCGCGGAACGGCTGCCGGAGCTGCCCCTCGTCCTGGACCACGCGGGCAAGCCCCCCATCGCGCGGCGGGACCTGACCGACTGGGCACAGCAGCTGCGGACCCTGGCCTGGCATCCCCAGGTGCATTGCAAGGTGTCGGGTCTGGTCACCGAGGCCGACCTCGAACAGTGGACCGTCGACGACATCCGCCCGGTATGGGACGTCCTCCTCTCCGCCTTCGGCCCCGACCGGCTGATGTTCGGCTCCGACTGGCCGGTCTGCGTCCTCGCCGGCGGCTGGAACCGCTGGGCCGCCACCGTCGAGGAACTCCTGGACGGCTGCTCCGGCACCGAGATCCATGCGGTGCTCGCCGGTACCGCGACGACCTTCTACCACCTGACCCCTGACCCGAAGGAGGGGACGCCGTGCTGCTGACGGAACTGCTGCACCCCGGGATCCTCGAGTCCCTGGCCGGAGCCGGCCACGGCGCCCGTGTCCTGCTGGCCGACGGCCACTATCCCGCGAGCACCGCCACCGGCGAGCGCGCCCGGACCGTCCATCTCAACCTGGCCCCCGGCCTGCTGGACGTCACGACCGTGCTCGACGTCCTGCTGCGCGCCGTGCCCGTCGAGTCGGCCCACGTGATGGTGCCGCCCGAGGGCGAGCCGGAGCCGCCCGCCATCGCCGAGTACCGCTCGATGCTGGCGCCCGTCCCGGTCGACACGCTCGGCCGTTTCGAGTTCTACGAGGCCGCACGCTCGCCCGACCTGGCCCTGGCGATCGTCACCGCCGACACCCGTACCTACGCCAACCTGCTGCTGACCATCGGCGTCCGCGCTGAAGGGACCCTGACGACACGATGACACTCGCCGTCCGTTACACCTCCGCCCGCACCCTGGACACGGCTCCCGCCGCGCCCTCCTCTCCCGGTCCCGGCGAGGTGGAGCTGGCCCCCGCCTACGTCGGCATCTGCGGCACCGATCTGCACATCTTCCACGGCGACATGGACGCCCGGGTCCAGGCGCCCGCAGTTCTGGGCCACGAGATGTCCGGCCGCGTCGTACGCGTCGGCCCGGGCGTCGAGGGCTGGCAGCCGGGCGACGCGGTGACCGTGATGCCGCTGCGCTGGGACGACACCTGCCCGGCCTGCCGCGCGGGCCATCAACACATCTGCCAGCACCTCGACTTCATCGGCATCGACTCCCCGGGCGCGATGCAGCAGCGCTGGACGGTGCCCGCCTCCACCCTGATACGGCTGCCCGCCTCCCTTCCCCTCGACCGGGCCGCGCTGGTCGAGCCGACCGCGGTCGCCGTGCACGACGTGGGCCGGGCCGAGGTTGCCGAGGACGAGAAGGTCGTCGTGGTCGGCGGCGGCCCCGTCGGCATCCTCATCGCACTGGTCGCGCGGGCTGCCGGCGCCGATGTCCGGGTGGTGGAACCGAGCGCCCACCGCCGACTGCTGGCCGAGGAGTTGGGACTGACGGCGTGGAACCCGGCCGACGACGACGTGCCGGAGCTGGTGCGGCGGTGGACCGGGGACGCGGGGGCGGACGTCGCCTTCGAGGTGTCCGGCGCGGCCGCCGGCGTGGACACGGCGGTGGACGTCCTCGGTGTGCGCGGTCGCCTCTGCCTCGTCGCCATTCACCCCCGGCCCCGCGAGGTCAACCTGCACCGCTTCTTCTGGCGCGAACTCACCCTCGTCGGCGCCCGGTTGTACGACCACGGCGACTTCGAGCGCGCGGTGGCCCTGGTCGCCGACGGCACCATCCCGGCCGAGCGGCTGATCAGCAAGGTCGTAGCACTCACACAGGCCCCGGCCGCGTTCGAGGCCCTGGAGGGCGGCGGCGACGTGATGAAGATCCTCGTGGACTGCACCGACGACGCCCAGGGAGCCGCCGTATGACCGCCTTCGACCTCACCGGGAAGCTCGCCGTCGTCACCGGCGCCCGGCGCGGCATCGGGCGGGCCATGGCCCGCGCGCTCGCCGAGGCCGGCGCGGACGTCATCGGCGTCAGCGCCTCGCTGGAGGAGTCCGGCAGCGCCGTGGAGAAGGACGTTCGCGCCGCGGGCCGTACGTTCGAGGCGATCCGGGCCGACTTCGCCGATCCCGAGGCGGTACGGGCCCTGGGCGCGGACCTCGCCGGACGCGAGCGCCCGGTGGACATCCTGGTCAACAACGCGGGCACCATCCGCCGCGCTCCGGCCGCCGAACACGCCGACTCCGACTGGGAGTTGGTGCTCCAGGTCAACCTCAACGCGCAGTTCGCGCTGACCCGGGCGGTCGGCGCGTCGATGGTGGCCCGTGGCCAGGGAAAGATCATCTTCACGGCGTCGCTGCTCAGCTTCCAGGGCGGCATCACGGTCCCCGGCTACACCGCAGCCAAGCACGGCATCGCCGGCCTCACCAAGGCGCTGGCCAACGAATGGGCCCCACGGGGGGTGAACGTCAACGCCCTCGCGCCGGGCTACATCGCCACCGACAACACACAGGCGCTGCAGGACGACCCGGTGCGCAGCAAGGCGATCCTGGACCGCATTCCGGCCGGACGCTGGGGCGACGCAGACGACCTGGCGGGCGCCACGGTGTTCCTCGCCTCGGACGCCGCCGCCTACGTGCACGGCGTCGTCCTGCCCGTCGACGGCGGATGGCTCGGCCGATGACCGGCGCCGACCTGGCGACCGTCCTGGCCGGGGCCCGGCTCCTGCCCGTGCTGACCGTTCGGTACCCGGGGACCGCCGGACCGCTGGCCGACGCGCTCGCGGCGGGTGGCGCCCGGTGTGCCGAAGTCACCTTCCGCACTCCGGGCGCCGAGCGGGTGCTCAAGGAGATGGCCGCCCATGGGGGCCTGACCGTCGGTGCCGGCACGGTCCTCACCCCCGAGCAGGCCGAGCGTGCGGTGGCGGCCGGGGCCCGCTTCGTGGTCTCGCCCGGCTTCGACGAGGAGGTCGTCGCGAAGTGCTCCGAGCTGGGGGTGCCCGTGGTGCCCGGCATCGCCACCGCCACCGAGCTGATGCGCGCCCTGCGGACCGGCCTCGACACCGTCAAGCTCTTCCCGGCCGAGCCGCTCGGCGGCATCCCGATGCTGCGCGCCCTCGCGGCGCCCTTCCCCCGGGCACGGTTCGTGCCGACGGGCGGCATCGACGCTCCGCGCCTGCCCGCCTACCTCGCCCACCCGGCGGTCCTCGCCGTCGGCGGCAGCTGGATGGCCACCGCCGACCACCTTCGGCGGGGCGCCTACGAGGAGATCCGCCGGCTGACCGCCGAGGCGGTGGAGAGGAGCGTGACGTGATCGACGTCGTGGCCCTCGGCGAGGTGATGCTGCGCTTCGACCCGGGCGAGGGACGCATCCGCACCGCCCGCTCCTTCCAGGTCTGGGAGGGCGGCGGCGAGTACAACGTCGTACGCGGCCTGCGCCGCTGCTTCGGCCTGCGCACAGCCGTCGTCACCGCCCTCGCCGACAACGCGGTGGGCCGGCTGGTCGAGGATCTGATCCTCCAGGGCGGCGTCGACACCTCGCTGATCCGCTGGGTGCCCGACGACGGCATCGGCCGTACCGCTCGCAACGGCCTGAACTTCGTCGAACGCGGCTACGGCATCCGCGGCGCGCTGGGCGTCAGCGACCGCGCGCACACCGCCGTGTCCCAGCTGTGCAAAGGGGACGTCGACTGGGACACCGTGTTCTCGGCCGGGGTGCGCTGGTTCCACACCGGCGGCGTCTTCGCCGGCCTGTCCGACACCACGGTGGACGTCGCGGACGAGGCCATGGCGGCGGCCCGCCGGCACGGCGTCACCGTGTCCTACGACCCCAACTACCGCCCCAGCCTGTGGGCCGGCCGGGGCGGCGCCGACGCCGCCCGCGAGGTGGACCTGCGCCTCGCCCGGCATGCCGACGTCGTGGTGGGCGCCCTGGGCCTGGCCGGGAGGTACCCGGGCGACGTGCGGGTCAGTGCCGACGAGGTGCCCGACGCGCTGGCCTCCGTCGCCGTCCTCCTGCCCGACGCGAAGGTAGTGGCGACGACCCTGCGCGAGGTCCCCTCGGCCGGCGTCAACGACTGGTCCTCGGCCGCCTGGTCCGCCGAAACCGGCTTCATCACCGGCCCGCGCATGCCCGGCCTGCACGTCCTGGACCGCGTCGGCTCCGGCGACGCCTTCGCTGCCGGCCTGATCCACGGACTGCTCGGCGGCACCGGCCTGGAGCGCGCCCTGGCCTACGGCACCGCCCACGGCGCGCTCACCATGACCACGCCCGGAGACGTCTCCATGGCCTCGCTCGCGGAGGTCGAGGCCCTCGTCGCGGGCGGGTCGGCCCACGTCAGACGCTGACCTGCGCCCCGTCGCCCGTATCCCAGGAGCACGTCTTGCACCAGCGGAAGATCCAGAACACCTCCGTCTCCCTCACCGAGCTCGGCTTCGGGGCGTCCGTGATCGGCAACCTCTACCGCGTCACCCCGGTCGACGACGCGACAGCCGCCGTCGACGCGGCCTGGGAGGCCGGCCTGCGGTATTTCGACACCGCACCCCACTACGGCCTCGGCCTCTCCGAGCGCCGCCTGGGCGCCGCCCTGCGCGGCCGTCCGCGCGACGCGTACGTCATCTCCTCCAAGGTGGGCAGGCTGCTGGTGCCCAACGAGGAACCGCGCGGCGTCGACACCGAGGGCTTCGTCGTACGGGACGACCTGCGCCGGCAGTGGGACTTCAGCCGCGACGGCGTGCTCCGCTCCATCGAGGACACGCTGGAGCGCACCGGCCTGGACCGCCTCGACATCGTCTACCTGCACGATCCGGACGACCACTGGCGGCAGGCGGCCGAGGAGGCCATGCCCACCCTCGCCGAACTGCGCGACCAGGGCGTCATCGGCGCGATCGGCGCCGGCATGAACCAGTCGGCGATGCTCGCCCGTTTCCTGCGCGAGACGGCCGCCGACGTGGTCATGCTCGCCGGGCGCTACACACTCCTCGACCAGTCGGCGCTGGACGACGTCCTGCCTGCCGCGCGGGAACTCGGAAAGAGCGTCGTGGCGGTGGGCGTGTTCAACTCGGGACTGCTCTCCCGCGACCGGCCCGCCGAGGGCATGAAGTACGACTACCGGGACGCCCCGTCGGCCCTGGTCGCCCGCGCTCGGGCGATCGCCGAGGTCTGCGAGGCGCACGGGGCCACCCTCCCCGCCGCCGCGATCGCCTTCCCGCACACGCATCCCAGTATCATCAACGTCACCCTCGGCATGCGGACTCCGGAACAGGTCGGACGAAACGTGGAACTCCATGATCAGCGCGTCCCCGACAGTCTCTGGGACGATCTGCGCGCGCAGGGGCTGATCAGGTCGGACGTGCTCGCGGGGCACGGTGGGGGGAGGGATGTGCGGTGTCTCTGACGGACAAGGCCATCGAGCAGATCCGTGAGCTGATCCGGACCGGTGCCCTGCCTCCGGGGTCGAAGCTACCGCCGGAGCCGGACCTGGCCGCCCAGCTGGGCCTGTCCCGCAACCTCGCCCGCGAAGCGGTCAAGGCCCTGGCCGTGGCCCGGGTCCTGGAGGTCAGGCGCGGCGACGGCACGTATGTGACCAGCCTGCAGCCGAGTCTGCTCCTGGAGGGGCTCGGCGGTGCGGTGGAACTCCTGCAGGGTGACTCGGTCGCCCTGCAGGACCTCATGGAGGTACGGCGACTCCTCGAACCGATGGCCACGGCCCTTGCCGCCACCCGGATCTCCGACGCTCAGCTGGCCGAGGTGAAGCGGCACCTGGACGCCATGCGCGAGGCCCGCGACGACGTCGAACGGCTCAACGCCCACGACGCCGCCTTCCACCGCGCCGTCGTCTCGGCGACGGGCAACGAGACCCTCCTCACCCTCCTGGAAGGGATCTCCGGCCGCACCCTGCGCGCCCGCATCTGGCGCGGTCTGGTCGACGACAAGGCGGCGGGCCGCACCCTGGCCGAGCACGAGGCGATCTTCAACGCCCTGTCCACCCGCGACGCCGCCCTCAGCCAGGCCGCCGCGCTGCTGCACGTGAGCAACACCGAGCAGTGGCTGAGGGAACACCTGCGCTCAGGCGCACCTCTCCCTTTCGGGACGACAGCGTCACACAGGCCCTAATCTCTCAAGATGCGCCACCGGTTGTCGGCAGTGCCGTTGTCCGAGTCCTGGACCGCGAACGCGCCGACAGCGGTGGAGTTGTCCGCGATGGCGAGCAACTTGCCGCTGTGCACGTTGCGGATCTTGTAAGTCCCGTCTCCCTGGTCGAGCAGCGTCCATCTGTGGTCGGCGGTGCCGTTGTCCGACCACTGCAGGACCGTCGCACCATCTGTCGTGGACATGTCCTGAACGCCGAGCACCTTGCCGCTGTGGGCATTGCGGAAGCGGACCGCGTTTCCGTCGGTGATCATTTGCCAGTCGTGGTCGGCGGTGCCCGAGTCGTGCCACTGCAGAGCGCGGCC
Organism: Streptomyces sp. SID5464; assembly: GCF_009862985.1. Lineage (NCBI taxonomy): Bacteria > Bacillati > Actinomycetota > Actinomycetes > Kitasatosporales > Streptomycetaceae > Streptomyces > Streptomyces sp. SID5464. Next base: position 247,581 of record NZ_WWIQ01000003.1, read on the forward strand.
ACCGTCGGCCGTGGACATGTTCTGGATGCCCAGCACGAGACCGCTGCCCACGTTGGCGAGACGGACGGTTCCGCTGGTGTTCCAGTAGACGGTGTAGTTGTGGCCGTGCGCGTCGTGGAACGGGCCCAGGTTAACGGTGGAGCCGTTGGCGGTGGCGGTGAAGGCGAGCGAACTGCTGCTGGTCCGTGTGATCGAGGACGTGTTCAGCGACGGGAGGGAGCTGAGCGCGGAGTTGCCGTAGTTGCCGGACAGGACCACCGGGCCGTAGGTGATCGCGGCGACGTTCGCGTTGTCGTTGGCCGCTCGCATGATGACCCGCATGGGCAGGCGGACGGTCACCGTGTCGCCGGAGGCCCACGAGCGGCTGAGGGTGGCGTAGCTGCCGGGGGTGGTGGTGATGGTCTGCGCGACGCCGTTGACGCTGACAGTGGCCCCGGTGGTCCAGCTCGGGATGCGGATGCGCATGGCCCAGGTTCCGCTGGCGTTGCCGGTGACGTGCAGGGTCGTGGTGTCGCTGTTCGGGTACGACGTGGTCTGGGTGACCGTGATTCCGCGCTCCGACCAGTTGAGCACCGAGGGCACGAACATGTTCACGATCAGCGTGTTGTCGCTGCGGAAGTAGATGGAGTCCATCAGCCTGGTGTGCATCTCCAGGCCCGTGCCCTGGCAGCACCAGAAGGTGCCGTAGTCGGTGCTCCAGGTGCCGCCGCCCCACGCCGGGCCCACACCGCGTCGGCCGCCCGGGTTGAGCGGGGTGAAGTAGGTGACATGGCCGTGGTCGTCGGCCGGGTTCTGCTGGCCGATCATCTGGTTCAGCCAGGCCCGCTCGTAGTAGTCGAACAGCGCCACCCGGTTCGGGTCCAGGGCGAAGAGTTCCCGGGTGAGGGTGAGCATGTTGAAGGTGTTGCAGCTTTCGCACGTGTCCTTGTTCAGGAAGCCGGCGATGGCGTTCGGGGCGCGGAAGTGCTCGGCCTGGCTGTTGCCGCCGATGGCATAGGTGTGCGAGTTGACGCAGATGTTCCAGGCGTTGGTGGCGATGTCCCGGTAGCGGGTCGTGCCGGTGGCCTTGTACTCCCGGGCGGCCCCGATCCACTTGGGTACCTGAGTGTTCGCGTGCAGTCCGCTGAGCTGGTCCTGGCCTGCGGCCAGGGGGTCGAACACGGCGGCGTGGTCGAACCGCCGGGCGACGGTGAGCCACCGCGCGTCGCCTGTCTGCTGGTAGAGATCGGTCAGCACGGTGTTCATGCCGCCGAACTCGGTCTGCAGCATGGCCTGCATCTGCTGGCCGCTCAGGCGGCCGGTGCGCCAGTCGACCCAACCCGCCAGGGCGAGCAGCACGTCACGGGCTTGCGTGCTGCCGATGTGGCGCCATACGTCCAGCAGGCCGACGAGGGTCTTGTGGATGGTGTAGTACGGCACATTGCCGTTGCTCAGGGTCCGCTGCTCGAGAGCGGTGAAGTCGGACTCGGGATAGCCGGAGAGGTACCCGGCGTTGAAACCGGCGGTGCTGTTGTTGGCTTGGCATTTGGCCAACTCCGCGACCATGGTGGTGGCCTTGTCCCGGCAGGTGGTGTCCCCGGTCACGGCGTACAGCTGTGCCCATGCCGTGAGGAAGTGCCCTTGGACGTGGGTGCGGAAGGGGAAGTCCGGCGCGTCCCAGCCGCCGTTGGCGGCCGCGCCGTTGGTGGACAGCCGGTGGTTGGCGCGGAAGTTGTACAGCAGCCGGTCGACATCGACGAACCGCAGGTAGTTGCGCGTACGGTCCTGGTTGTCCAGCCACCGGCTTGCGGTGAGCCGGACCTGGCCGAGTTCGAAGGGGTGCGCGGAGACACCGATGTCGGCCCGTGCGGGGGGTATGGCCGCATGGGCGGGAGAACTGCCGAAGAAGGATCCGGTGGCAGACGCGGCGGCGGTGGCCCCGGCTGCTTGCAGGAGGCGCCGTCTGCTGACGGAGTAAGACATCTTGCACCCTTTCGTGACGAGAGAGTCCGTCGGAGCTGCCCGCGGGGTAACAGGCCGCGGTTGTGGCTCACTGGGTGTAGAAGGTGGCGTCGGCCCGGTCGGTCGCCGTGCTGAGAGCCTGGACCTGCAGCAGGTAGTCGTAGTGCCGGATGTAGCGGCCCGGGAGGTTGTACGACTCGTACGAGATGCCGGCGGAGTCCGCCAGGCCGGCCCGGGCGGTGAAGGAGGCGTCACCGGCGAACAGCGACGTCCCGTCGTTCTTCTCCACCCACACAGCTGAGTTCTTGTGGCGCAGGAAGTAGCCGGGGAAGTTCGCCGACTCCAGCGAGACGGTGCTGCTGCCGGCGAGACCGGTGACCAAGCGGAACTGCGAGTCGGCGAGCGGCGAGACGTTCGGTTCGATCTTGGCGCGGTACTCCCAGTGGCGGATGAACCGGTCGGGGAAGTTGTACGAGGAGAGCCGGATCGGGGTGAGACCGTCGGCGACCGGGATGCCGAAGTCGGGGGTGCCGTCGGCCTTCCAGTAGATCTTCTGGACGCGGGTGCGCCGGTTGGGGTCGTTGAGCGGGGAACCGCTGATGTCCCTGTAGCTACGGTCGTGGTAGACGAGGATGTCCGACTTGCCGTCCTCGGAGACCGTGAACTGGTTGTGCCCGGGGCCGTACTGGCTGGTGGCGGCGTTGCTGGCGAAGACCGGGCCGGCGCTCTTGGCCCACGACGACGCGCTCAGCAGGTTGGCGGAGGCGGACGCGGTCAGCATGCCCATGCAGTAGTTGGCGTCGGTGGCGCTGGCCGAGAAGGTCATGAAGACCTTGCCGCCCCGCTGGATCACGGCCGGGCCCTCGTTGACCGTCTCGCCTCCTGCGGTCTCCCACGAGGCGGTCGGCCGGCTGATCATGACCGGAGTGCCGGTGATGGTCCACGGGCTGGACATGCGCGCTATGTAGATGTTGGTGCCGCGGCCGACGGCCGGGTCGTTCTGCGCCCAGGAGAGGTAGCGGTTGCCGTTCACGGCGAAGGTCGTCGCGTCCAGGGAGAAGGTGTCCAGCGGCAGCGCGATACGGCCCTTCTCCGTCCAGGTGCCCGTGATCGGGTTCGCGGCCGTGCACTCCAGGACGTACGGCCGGATCCGCCAGATGTCGTTCGCGGCGCCTGCGGCGAAGTAGATGTACCACTTGCCGTCGATGAAGTGGATCTCCGGGGCCCAGATGTGGGCGCCCATTTCACCGGTGGCGTGCTTGGTCCAGATGGTCGTCTCTGGGGCCGACGTGAGCCCCTGGATCGTGGTGGCCCGGCGCAGCACGATCCGGTCGTACGCCGGCACCGTGGCGGTGAAGTAGTAGAAACCGTCCGTGTGTTTGAAGATGTGCGGGTCGGCCCGCTGCTCGGCGATGGTGTTCGTGTACGTCACACCGGGTGACGCGGGCACGGCGGCGTGGGCGGGGCCGGCCGAGACACCGGTGAAGGTGGCGGCTGCCGAGCCGGCGATCATGCCGAGGACCGTTCGACGGGTGAGCGCAGGTCTCACGGAGTGCTCCCTCTGGTGCTGATGGTGCGGAGATACCGTCTGTTCGCACCTTGCCGGTATTTCGAACACCGTTCGTAAACTCGGCCAGAAGATAGGTCCTGCACCTGTCCAGGTCAACGCTTCTGTCACAAAGGCATGCCTGGCGTCGGCGGCGCTCGGAGCACTTCCGAAAGGCGAGCCTGAGTGCGGCATGCGCGCGATCGAGTCGGGGGAGTGCGGCGGATGTCGGACGTATTGACGCACCCTGTTTCGCCCACTTAATGTCTGCCCGATCTTACGAACGCCATTCGATATACCGCACAACTCGACTGGTGTGACAGCGAGTTCGCTACGGAGGCCGCCCCCGGCCCGACCACCGGGAGTCGCACGAGAACAGGACGCAGGAGACACCCTCGCTCACCGGGATCCAGTCGGCTCTTTCGCGTCGTGCGGTAGCCCGCCCTGGGCTCAACGACAGGAGATGTGGATGTCCGCGCTTCGCGCCCGGCTGTCGGTGATGTTGCTCGCCGTATGCCTGCTCTTCACAGGCCAAGCTCTGGTCACACCGCAGCGGGCAGCCGCCGCCGACCCGGGCTACCTGATGCTGCACTTCACCGGGGAGGGGGCGAACGGTCAGCAGATGTACCTCTCGCACAGCGCGGACGGTCTCCACTGGAACGACCTCAACGGCGGGGCGCCGATCCTGCGCTCCACGGTCGGCACGAAGGGGGTGCGTGACCCCGCACTCGTGAGATCCCCCGACGGCGGCAAGTACTGGATCATCGCGACCGACCTGTGCATCAGCTGCGGCCAGAACTGGGAGACCGCCGTGTACAACGGCAGCCGCAACCTCGTGGTGTGGGAGTCGACGGACCTGATCAACTGGTCGGAGCCGTGGCTGCTCGACGTCGCCGGCGCGATCCCCGACGGACGCAACGCCTGGGCGCCGGAAGCGCACTTCGACCCGGCCACCAACAACTACGTCCTGTACTGGGCGACGAACAAGCCTGTCAACGGCGTGAAGAAGCACCGCATCTACTACGCCCACACCAGCGACTTCCGCACCATCACCACCCCGCAGATCTACATCGAGCGCCCCGGCATGCAGGAGATCATCGACACCCAGATCGTCGAGATGCCCGCCGGCGTCGGCAACTACCGCTACGTGCGCGCCTCCGGCGACGGCCAGATCACCCTCGAAGGCAGCAACTCGATCCTCGGCACCTGGACGAACCTCGGCGACCTCTCCGGCATCGGCCTGACCGGCGCCCAGGTCGAGGGCCCGATGTGGATGAAGTTCCGCGACCGCAACGAGTGGGCGCTCTACCTCGACCAGTACTCCTCCGGACGCGGTTACATGCCCGTCACGACGACCAACCCCTCCGCCCCCGGCACCTACCAGATGCCGACGGCGGGAAGCTACGACATGGGCGCACTCAAGAAGCGCCACGGCTCGATCCTGAACCTCACGGCCGCCGAGGAGTCCCGCGTCCTCGCCCGCTGGAGCGACATCCCGGCCAAGCGGCTGCAGTCGTACAACTTCCAGGACCGGTACGTGCGCCACGCCGCCTTCGACGTGCGCATCGACCAGAACATCACCGGCCCCGACGCCCAGTTCCGGCTGCGGCCCGGCCTTGCGGGCTCCGGCACCGTCTCCTTCGAGTCGGTGAACTACCGAGGCTACTTCCTGCGGCACGTCAACAACGACTTCCAACTGGTCCGCAACGACGGCACCGCCCAGTTCGCCGGGGACGCCACCTTCCGTCAGGTCGCCGGACTCGCCGACTCGACCTGGTCCTCCTTCCAGTCCTACAACCACCCCGATCGCTACATCCGCCACTACGCCTACCAACTGCGCCTCGACCCGATCACCACCACGACAGGACGCAGCGACGCCACCTTCCGCGTCACGAACTGACCTGCCACCGGCAGGCAGCGAGCGCCATACATCCCATCAAAAGTCGTGAGGTAAGCCCTAGCTGAAGGCCAACTCCAGGATTTGGGGGACTTGTCCCTTGACAGTGATGGGATGTAAAGGCAATCTCCCTCCGAATCCCGGCGCGAGCGATGTGCGGCGGACCACCTGCAACCACCGGAAGGCCACATGAGACTCCTCCAACGAAGCGGGGTTCGAGTCGCCGGTACGGCCGCCGCCGTCCTCGCCGGCCTGGGCTCGGTCACCGCGGTGCCCGCGTCCGCCGCCACGCCGGGGAGCTGGACCTCGGTCCAGCCCGGTGTTGCACAGAGCGGCTGTGACGGCGTGCGCGCCACCGTGGCGCTGGACGTGAACGGAGCCCTCTCGCTCGGCGCGAGCTGGAACTGCCGCCAAGCCCTGCTACCCGCTCCGATCGGGCTGGTGACCAGCCAGGCCGACTTCACCACCGGACTGGACTTCGTCAGACGCACGGATACGCCCGTCTCGTACGACTACGAGGTCAAAGCGGGGAAGTCCCGCGTCCGGGCGCGCTCCGCGACCGAGACGAGACTGGTGTTCGCGAAGGGCTCCGCGCAGATGACCGTGCACGTCCGCACGTCCGCGGACGGTATGGCGCTGCGCTACGAGCTGCCGTCGGGTGCGACGGTGCTGAGAGAGGCGACGTCGTTCGAACTGCCGACCGACGCCCAGTTGTCCCGGCAGGTGTTCAGTCCCGATCACGAGAGGGGTTATGCGACCTCCACGGTCGCCGACGTCCCGACGGGCTCCTACGACATGGGCATGTTCGCCCAACAGACCAACGGCGCACGGGTGTTGCTCGCCGAGTCCGGTGTGGACGGCAACTACTCGGGTGGCCAGTTCACCCACACCCAGGGCACCGGCCGGTTCACCGTCGCGCTGGCCGACGCGCAGATCGTGCGGTCCGGCGCGTTCACCACAGCGTGGCGCACCGCCGCCATCGGCAGCACGGCGACGGTCGTGGAGTCCACGCTGGTCGACGACGTCGCGCCCGCGTCGAAGATCTCCGACACCTCGTGGATCAAGCCCGGTGTCGCCGCGTGGCCGTGGCTGGACGGCATGTGGGACACCCAGCGCGACCTGACCAAGCTCAAGCAGTGGGCCGACTACGCCTCCTCGCAGGGCTGGCCCTACCTTCTGGTGGACGACGGGTGGAAGGACAACCAGGCGATCATTCCCGAGCTCGTGGCCTACGCCCGGGACCGCGGCGTGCGGATCATGCTCTGGTACCACTGGCAGGACCTGGACACGGCCGCCGAGCGGGAAGCCCAGTTCACCAAGATCACCGGGTGGGGTGTCGTCGGCGTCAAGATGGACTTCATGGGGTCCGAGAGCCAGGCCCGTCAGCAGTGGTACGACGCGGCCCTGGCCGACACCGCCCGGTACAAGTTGATGGTCGACCTGCACGGCTCGCGCCTGTCCGTCGGCGTCCACCGCACCTGGCCGCACGTGCTGACCAACGAGGCCGTCCGCGGCGAGGAGTACCCCGGGGGCCGGGACATCGGGCACGTGGCCGCACTCCCGTTCACTCGCGGCCTCCTGGGCCCGGCCGACTACTCGCCGATGAGCTTCCAGCAGCGCAACCCGAACAGCGACGCCGCCGAACTCGCCCTCGGCGTACTCCTGGACAGCGGCATCATGCTGCCCGGCAGCCGCATCTCGGACTACCAGGCCCGGCCCGAGGCACAGCGGTGGATGCGCATGCTGCCGACCGCGTGGGACGAGACGAAGTACGTCTCCGGCGACCCGCTCACCGGAGGGGTCATCGCGCGCCGCGACGGCGACCGTTGGTTCGTCGGGGCTTTCCGGCGCGGCGGCGCCACCACCATCAGCTACCCGACCACGTTCCTCGGCTCCGGCACCTGGCACGCGGAGATCACCACCGACGGCTCCACCGGCCTGACCCGCACCAGCAAGGTCATCCAGGCCGGTGACACGCTGAGCGTCCCGGCGGTCGCGGGCGGCGGCCACGTGGTCAAGCTGACCAAGGTCCCCGCCATCCCGACCGGGAACCGCACGGTGACCGTCGCCGGCAGCAGCCACGTACTCGACGTGAAGGGCGCAAGCCTCGCGGACGACGCCGAGATCATCCGCTGGCCCGGCACCGGCGGCACCAACCAGCGCTTCGCGTTCGTGCCCCTCGGCGACGGATACACGCGGATCGTCAACCAGGCGAGCGACAAGGACGTCGTCGTCCAGTGGGCCTCACGCGACGCGGGCGCGAAGGCCATCCAGTACCCGTACGAAGCCAACGCGAACACCAACGACGAATGGCTGGCGGAAGACGCGGGCAACGGCCGTATCCGGCTCCTCAATCGCCACAGCGGTCTCTACCTCACCGCGGGCGCCGCCCAGGGCGACCGGTTGGAGCAACGCCCGTACGACGGCGCCGACCACCAGCTGTTCACCGTCTCCTGACGCCCCTGATCGAACACCCCCGAATCACGCGAGCTCACTCAAGGAAGACGAGGCCCCCATGCACAGACGAAGTTTCAGCCGCAGACACCTGCCTGCGGGCCTGGCCGCCACGGTTGCGGTCCTGGTCTCGTTGGCGGCGATGCTCGTCGCCAACCCGGCTCAGGCGGCCACCAGCGGCGCCCTGCGCGGTGTGGGTTCCGGCCGGTGTCTCGATGTGCCGGGCGCCGGCCAGACCGACGGCACGAACGTGCAGATCTGGGACTGCACAGGCGGGACCAACCAGCAGTGGACGCTCACGGACAGCAACCAGCTGACCGTGTACGGCAACAAGTGCCTCGATGTCCCGGGCCACGCCACCACGGCCGGTACCCGGCCGGTGATCTGGTCCTGCAACGGCGGTACGAACCAGCAGTGGCGGGTGAACTCCGACGGCACGGTCGTCGCTGTGGAGTCCGGGCTGTGCCTGGACGTCAGCGGCGGCGCCACGGCCAACGGCACGGCGGTGCAGCTGTGGAACTGCACCGGCGGCAGCAACCAGAAGTGGACCGGCCTGTCCGGGACGACCAACTCCTGTGCTCTTCCGTCGACGTACCGGTGGAGCTCGACGGGGCCGCTGGCGCAGCCGGCCAACGGGTGGCTCTCGCTGAAGGACTTCACCACCACGACGTACAACGGCAAGCACCTGGTCTACGCGACGTACTCCGACGGCAACTGGCAATCGATGGGCTTCAGCCCCTTCACGAACTGGTCGGACATGGCGACGGCCGGACAGACCGGCATGAGCCAGTCCGCGGTGGCGCCCAAGCTGTTCTACTTCGCGCCCAAGAAGATATGGGTGCTGGCCTCGAATGGGTGGGGTACCCAATGGCCCTTCGTCTACCGCACGTCGAGCGACCCCACCAACCCCAACGGCTGGTCCGCGGCCCAGCCGCTGTTCACCGGCAGCCTCCCCACCGGCGGCCCGATCGACCCGACCCTGATCGGTGACGGCCAGAACATGTACCTGTTCTTCGCCAATGACAAGGGCGGCATCTTCAAGTCGACCATGCCGATCGGGAACTTCCCGAGCAGCTTCGGCTCGTCGTACACGACGGTCATGACCGATACGGAGAAGAACCTGTTCGAGGCGCCGGAGGTCTACAAGGTCCAGGGCCGGAACCAGTACCTCATGATCGTCGAGGCTCGCGGTGTGAATGAGGACCGCTTCTTCCGGTCGTTCACGGCCTCCAGCCTGGACGGTCCGTGGACCCCGCAGGCCGCCACCGAGAGCAACCCCTTCGCGGGCAAGGCCAACAGCGGCGCCACCTGGACCAACAGCATCAGCCACGGTGACCTGGTCCGCAACAACCCCGACCAGACCATGACCGTCGACGCGTGCAACCTGCAGTTCCTCTACCAGGGCCTGTCCCCCACCACACCGTCGGACACCCCCTACGTGCGACTGCCGTACCGGCCGGGCCTGCTCACCCTGCAACGCTGACCCGCGAGGAACCCCAGCCGCACGTCGGCTGGGGTTCCTCTCCTTCTTGGCGGGAGTACCCCTTCGCGGTGATCAGCAGGCCTACGGCCAAAGCAGGTCAGCCGAGCAAAGCGGCGACGTAGGCCCCCTCGCGGACGAAGACGGGAACGCGCTCCAGCGGGGCGTCCACTTCGAGCGCCGTCCCTCCCTCCCTCCCATGTCCGGTGACCAGGTCGAGCCAGCGGGCGCCGGACGGCAGATACACCCGGCGGGCCCGGGCGCCCGCCTCGTACACGGGTGCCACCAGCACGTCGGGGCCGAGCAGGAACTGGTCGTCCACGTCCCAGGCGCGCTCGTCCTCGGGGAAGTCGAAGAACAGCGGGCGCATCGGCGGTGCGCCGGTGCGGTGGGCCTCCTCGGACAGCCTCATCAGGTACGGGCGCAGGCGCTCGCGCAGCAGCAGGTGGTCCCGGAGGATGCCGTACGCCTGCTCCCCGTAGGACCAGACCTCGTTCCGGCCGCCGGTCATGTCCGCCGAGAAGGTGGGGTGGTTGGGCTTCCGGTCCCCGTGCAGTCGCATGACGGGGCTGAAGGTGCCGTACTGGAACCACCGGATCAGCAGCTCACGGTACGCGGGGTCGTCCGGGTCGCCGCCGCCGAAGCCGCCGATGTCGGTGTTCCACCAGGGGATGCCGCTCATCGCGACGTTCAGCCCGGCCCTGATCTGGCGCGCGAGGGAGTCGAAGGTGGTGGGGATGTCGCCGGACCACAGCAGGGCCCCGTGACGCTGGCTGCCCGCCCACGCGGAGCGGACCAGCGACAGCGGCCGGTCCTCGCCCGCCGCGCGCAGGCCGTCGGCCACCGCGCGGGTGTGCAGCACGGGGTAGAGGTTCGCGACCTCGGCCGCCGGCCCGGCCGCGTAGACGGCGCGGTCGGCGACCTCCCTGGGCAGGTCGGGCTCGCAGGCGTCCAGCCAGAAGCACCCCACCCCCAGCGAACGATAGTTGTCGTCCAGCCGCTGCCACAGCGCGGCGCGTGCTCCGGGGTGGGTGGCGTCGTAGTACGCCATCGGGCGTGTCAGCGCTTCCCCGCTGTGCCGGGACGGCCACGGGAAGGTGAGCAGGCCGCCGCCGGAGTCCCGTACGAGGTGTCCGGCCGATCGCAGCTCGTCGTGGGTGTCACTGCCGGGCTCGACGGTGGGCCACACCGAGACGGCAAGTCTCACCCCGAGGTCCGTCAGCTCCTCGACCATGGCGGCGGGGTCGGGCCATTCGCTCTCCTCGAAACGCCAGTCGCCCATCCTCGGCCAGTGGAAGAAGTCGCAGACGATGACCGACAGCGGCAGTCCGCGCTCCTTGTACTGCCGTGCCACCGCGAGGAGTTCGTCCTGGGTGCGGTAGCGCAGTTTCGACTGCCAGAAACCGGACGCCCACTCGGGGAGGAGAGGCGGGCGTCCACTGGCCCGGGTGTACGTGTCGATGATCTGGGCCGGGGCGTCGCCGGCGGTGATCCAGTAGTCGACGCGCCCGCCGGCGTCCGCCGTCCACCGGGTGGTGTCGGCGCCCAGTTCGACGCGGCCGGTGGCGGGGTTGTTCCAGAGCAGTCCGTAGCCGCGCGAGGAGTGCAGAAACGGGACGGCGGCCACGGTGTTGCCCTGGACGAGGTCGATCACACAGCCCTTCTGGTCCAGGCGTCCGTGCAGATGCTGCCCCAGGCCGTGCAGTCGCTCACCGTCGTACCCCTCGAAGTGCTGCTCCGTCCGACCGCCCGCCGCGTAGACGCGAGGGCCGGCGTGGTGGGTGTACGGGCTCTTGTCGGCGAGGAGTTCACGGCCCGAGGCGGCGTGGAGGAACCTCAGCCGGCCGTCCGCCGCGGCCTCGACGGCGATGCGGCCGTTGACCAGGTGGGCGGACCCGTCGTCCGACAAGGACAGTTCGGCGTGCGGGGAGGGCGAGGGGCTCTCCAGCGCGCCGGGCGCGGCGGGGTCGACGGTCCCGGACGAAGCCCGCACGCGGACGGCGTCCGGTCCCCAGGGCTCGATGCGGAGGATCTCTTCGGCGGTGTGCCGTTCCAGACCTCCCGCGCGGATGCTGTAGGGCAAGGTAATTCCTTTGTTCCTGTCAAGGGCCTGGACGTTCTCCCGGGAGCTGAGCCCCGGGGAGGGCTCAGCTCCCGGGAGCGGGGGTCATCCGGCGGTCAGAGTGGTCCACTTCTGGTTGGCACCGCCGTTGCAGTCCCACAGCACGAGCTGTGTGCCGTCGACCGTGGAGGAGCCCGGAACATCGAGGCAGCGGCCGGAGGCGGGGTTGCGGTAGCCGCCGTTGTACGGCTGCCAGACCTGGTTGGCGCCGCCGTGGCAGGACCAGAGCTGCACCTTGGTGCCGTTGGCGGTGGCCCCGCCGGCGGCGTCGAGGCACTTGCCCATGGAACGCAGGGTGCCGTCGGTGTAGGCGGACCAGTACTGGTTGGCACTGTCGCCGCAGTTCCACGTCTGGACGGCGGTCCCGTCGGCGGTGTTGGCGCCGTTGACGTCCATGCACTTGCCGGTGATTCCGGACTGTACGCGTGCCGGGGCGGGGGCGGGGTTCTTCAGCCACCCGGCGCTGTCCGCGGACCGGATGCCGCGGTGGAAGGCGTCCGCCATCTTCTGGTAGCCCGAGTCGTTGGGGTGCAGGGGGTCGGCCAGGTCGGCCGTGGTCAGGCTGCTCATGTCGACGAATCCGACGTGTTTGCCCGCGGCCTGTGCGTCGCTGACGATGTTCCGGGTGGCCTGGTTGTACGTGCCCCGGAACCGCTCCTCCGAGCTGCTGGTGGACACGACCAGGGAGGCGACGAGGACGGTTGCGTCGGGGACGTCGGCGGTGATCTGGTTGACCAGCGACTTCAGCCGGGCGATGGCGCTGTCGACCTCGGAGGCGCCTTGGAGGTCGTTGGTGCCGATGTGCAGCGTCACGACGTTGGGCCGGTAGCGGGTCAGCGAGGCATCGGCGAGTGCGGCGATCTGGTCGATGCGGTACCCGGAGTGGCCCTGGTTGTCGGGGTCGGACATCGAACCGCCCCGCAGCGTGCCGACGAAGTCCAGCGGATGGCCGTCCGCCGCGAGCTTGTCCCACAACGGGCCGCGGTAGCCGTTGCCCGTACTGCTTCCCACGCCCCAGGTTATCGAGTCGCCCAACGGCATGACCCGCAAGGGCGTTGTGGAGGCGGCGGAGGCAGGGGCCGCACCTGCCGTTGTCACACCGAGCGCGCCAGCGACAAGGGCGATCAGGGGTAGAACCCAAGGCTTTCTCATGCAGCGTCCTCTTCTGCGAGTGATTGCTGAATCAGCGGGGCTGATCGCCGTACGTGTCAGCGGCTCGGCCGCAGCGCCTTCCCTTCGGCGTCGGCGGCCGCCCTGACGTACTGGCAGAACGGCGTGAGTGGGGGTGTCTCTTGCGCTGTGAGCACTGACAACACCGAGCCCGCCTGGTGTCCCCCTCTGCCCCGGCCCTCCTGTACCGAGCGGGTCGGCCGGAACCGGCCCACAAGCGCATCCGTATAGATACCACGATTGCGGCTGGAACATCCCATGAATGTCAGAGTCAGGATCGGTGCGCGTGGGCCATTCTTGGGCTGCGTCGTGCCGATGGGTGCTTCTGCGGCCTGCTTGCTGTTCTCTTCTTCTCCGAGTCGACCGCGAACATCCCATGTATGGCTTATCGACCGCGAGCACCGACCCGGGATCGGCTGCCCCGTCATGCTGGATCAGCGCACTGTCCCCGCCGTGAAGAGGGCCGTTCAGAGCCGGGCCGATGTACCTGAACAGCCTTGTGATGTCTTGTGGTTAAGACTTTAATCAGCCAGCGTACCCGGCGACGGCGGCCGGGAGCATCACGTGAGGACGCCGGGGTCCTCACGGCCTCGCGGTGCCTGTCGCGGTGTGCGTCACATGGACAAGAGGGGAAGCGGTGGAGGCGACGATTTCACGGGTGCGGCAAGGCACCCTACCTCCGGTCGTTGCGGCGCGGTGGGCGCTGTGGACCTTTGTCATCGTCAACTTGGTGATCGTCGAGGTCTTGTTCCTCACCGCCGGAACCGGCAAGAACGGGGTGCTCACGGTCGCCAAGTTCTTCGGCCTGCACGCCGCCGTGCTGATGCTGTTCCAGCTGCTGCTGGTGGCCCGGCTGCCGTGGCTCGACCGCCGTATCGGCATGGACCGGTTGACGGTGTGGCACCGGTGGGTCGGCTTCACGCTGTTGTGGACCATCCTCACCCACGCCGTGCTGGTGGTGCTGGGCTACGCGAGGCTCGAGGACACGTCGATGACGAAGACGTTCCTCGCGCTGGCCGGAGTGCCGGCCTCCCTGCTCGGGATGCTGGCCGCGGCGATCGTCGTCGTGGTCGCCGCGGTCTCCGCCCGGTATGTGAGGCAGCGGCTGCGGTACGAGACCTGGCACGGCCTGCACCTGCTGCTGTACCTGGCGTTGGGGCTGGCGTTCGTCCACCAGTTGCAGGAGACCACGACCTTCAGCTCTTCCGGGCCCGCGAAAATCTACTGGTGGGCCCTGTGGCTGTTCGCGTTCGGTGCCCTGGTCACGGGGCGGATCGTGATGCCTCTGTGGCGCAACGCCTACCACAGGTTCCGGGTCGCTGAGGTGGTGGCGGAGTCGGACGACGTGGTGTCGGTACGCGTCACCGGCCGCCACCTCGACAAGCTGCCGGCCCGGGCCGGCCAGTTCTGCATCTGGCGGTTCCCCGGGCACAACCACTGGTGGCTGGCCAATCCGTTCTCCCTGTCGGCGGCCCCCGACGGCCGAACGTTGCGCCTGACCGCCAAGGCGGTCGGCAGCACCAGCGCCGGGCTGCGGCACGTCCAGGTCGGGAGCCGCGCGTTCGTCGAGGGGCCGTACGGGGCGTTCACGTCGCTGCACCGCACGCGGCCCGGCGCCCTGCTGATCGCCGGAGGAGTGGGGATCACGCCGGTTCGAGCGCTGCTGGAGGAGGAACCGGCCGGCGACGTCGTCGTGCTCTACCGGGTGCGCAGCGAGAACGACGCCGTGCTGGTCGACGAGGTACGAGCCCTGGTCGCGGACAACGGTGGGCAGCTGCACCTGCTCACCGGCCGCACGGGGGAGGGGAGTCCGCCGTTCGAGCCGGACAGTCTCCGGGCCCTCGTTCCCGACATGACCGAACGGGACGTGTACGTCTGCGGTCCGCCCGCGATGACCTCGGCCGTGCTCAACGCCCTGCGCGGGCTGGGGGTTCCCCACCGGCAAGTGCACGCCGAGCGGTTCGGCCTGGCCTGAGCCCCGCCTGCGGCGGTGTCCGGCCACGGCTTGCGCATGGCCGTGCAAGACGATTCGACAGGGAGAGGACTATGAGCGTTCTTGACGGGATCCTCGCGGGAGTTCGCGAGGACTTGGAGGAGCGTAAGCGTGTGACGCCGTTGGCGGAGCTGCGCTCCCGGGCAGCGGACGCGGCACCCGCGCGTGACCCGCTGCCGGCCTTCCGGTCGCCCGGGGTGTCCATCATCGCCGAGGTGAAGCGAAGGAGCCCCAGCAAGGGGGCGCTGGCGGACATTCCCGATCCTGCGTCCCTCGCGGTCCAGTACGCGGCGGGCGGTGCCGCTGCGATCAGCGTGCTGACCGAGAGCAGGCGTTTCGGCGGGTCACTCGCCGATCTGGACGCCGTACGCGCCCGGGTCGACGTGCCCGTCCTGCGCAAGGACTTCATCATCGACCCCTATCAGCTGTGGGAGGCCCGCGCTCACGGAGCCGATCTCGCGCTTCTCATGGTCGTGTCACTGGACGACGGACGGCTCGCCGACCTGATGGGACTGTGCGGGGAGTTGGGTCTCACGCCGCTCGTGGAGGCGCACACGGCCGACGAAGTGCGGCGCGCCGTCGCCGCAGGAGCCGAGCTCCTCGGCATCAACGCGCGGGACCTGACGACGCTGGACGTGGATCGTGGTGTGTTCGCCGACCTCGTGACGGGCATCCCGGAAGGCACGGTGAGGGTAGCGGAATCGGGAGTGACGGGCCCGAAGGATGTCGCGGAGTACCGCGGTTGGGGAGCCGACGTGGTACTGGTCGGCGAGGCACTGGTCCGCTCGGGGGACCCGCGCAGCGCCGTGCGCGAGTTCATCGAAGCAGCCGGGGCCTGACGGCGGCCGTTCGGCGGTGACGGGTTCGGCTACGGAGCTTTCGCAGAGGTAGCGGCGGTCGAAGGAATCGCCTTCACGCAGCTGGAGTCGCGCCGCAGCGCTCTGCCTGGCCGACGGGCCGACCGTGGGCGGCTGGGCCACCGACCGCCAGTGCCGCCTCAACCGTGGCACCGACGCGGCGGGACGCGTGCGCACGGCCGCCGCATCGGTGGCCGCCGCCGCGCCTGGCGTGACGAGGTCCACGGCGAGTGGTCTCCGCCCTGCCCCGAGAGACCGTCGCTCGACACTGGTCCCGAACCCCGCTCACCGGCTCCCGGGCGTTCCTTCCCCGGTGACCGGCTCGTGCGGCCCCACACCACACCCATCCTCGAGGAACCCTCATGACCGCTGCCTTCCACGTCCTGACCACCGGCTACGCCGACGAGCGGGTGGCCGGTACCGTCACCCTGCTCGTCGACGGCAAGACGGTCGCGGTCGTCGATCCCGGCATGGTCGCGGACCGCCGTCTCATCCTGGACCCGCTCGCGCACCACGGACTGCACCCCGAAGACGTCACCGACGTGGTCTTCAGCCACCATCACCCGGACCACACGCTGAACGCGGCCCTGTTCGCCGAGGCCCGTTTCCACGACCACATGGCGATCTACCAGAACGACATCTGGGAGGACCGTGATGCCGACGGATACCAGCTGTCGCCGTCGATCACGCTCATGACGACACCAGGTCACACCGCCGAGGGCGTCAGCACCCTGGTCACGGCCGACGAGGGTCTGGTGGTCCTGACCCACCTGTGGTGGACCGCCGAGGGACCGGCCGACGACCCCTTCGCGCCCGACCGCGAGCAGCTCCGAGCGGCCAGGGAGAAGGTCCTGGCCCTCGGGCCGGCGCTGATCGTGCCGGGACACGGGGCACCGTTCGCGCCGTCGGGGTCGACGCCCGTGTAGCCCGCCTCATGCGCCACCGGTCGGAGCGCCGAGCGTACCCGGTGTGGCTGGAGCCGACCCGCGGCGACGTAGGTGATGGTGTGCCGTCCGTCGGCCCGACCGGCGGGCCAGGGCCTCGTAGGGCGCCCGCCCGGCCGCCGCCACGAACGTCCGCCGCTGAAGCGGCCCGCCCACGGGCCCCTCAAGGGTGTCGTCGAGGACATCTGGCATCAGATCACTCCTCACCCGGCGGCGGGTCCGGGTCGCCGTCGCCCGGTACGGTGAGTGATTACGTTCTTGACCGCAAGCGATCACACGGCAGTTGGGGTGCCCATGGAGAGCACACCTGTTTGGCGGCGTCCCACACTCGGTGCCGTGGCCGCACGGGCAGGGGTGTCCACGGCCACGGTGTCGAACGCGCTCAACGGCACCGGACGGCTGTCCGAGGCGACCAGGCAGCGCGTGCTTGCCGCGGCGCGGGAACTCGGTTACGCCCCGGCCAGCACGGCCCGTGCTCTGGCCCGCGGGGGCACCGGAGTGCTCGGCCTGACCATGACGACGTACGGCGACCTGCCCGTCCCGTACATCGAGATTCCGTACTACGCCCAGCTGACACTCGGCGCGATGTCGGCGGCGCACGAGCGTGGCTATCTGCTGCTGGCGATGCCGAGTTCCATGTCACCGTGGATGTGGCTGAACACGCCGCTGGACGGCGTCATCCACGGCGGACCGCGCGCCGACGACCCGGTGCGTGCCATCCTGCGGGAGCGTGGCGTACCGATGATCAGCGAAGGCAGGCCGCCCGAGCCGCGTCGATGCGACGCATGGGTGGACGCGGACCACGAAGCGGGCCTGCGCCTGCTGCTCGACCACCTCGCGCGGTCCGGCGCCCGGCGGATCGGGCTCTCCCTGCCCCTTCACGACGACGCGTACCCGCGCCTGATCGCGCATGCCTACCGGTCCTGGTGCGACGAACACCGCACGCCCGCACTCGTGGAGGAGTACGCCTCGCTGCCCGACTACTTCACGGCCGAACAGCACGCGGTCAGCCGGCTGCTCAGCCATGATCCGAGACCGGACGCCGTCATCGGCGTCTACTCCGACTCCGGCCACAACATCCTCGCCGCCGCTCGGCACCACGGTCTTCGGGTGCCGGGCGACCTGCTGGTGGCGTGCGTCAGCGAGGATCCGGACTACGCGACGACCACCCCGCCCGTCACCACCGTCAGCCTCCGCCCCGACCGGGTGGGCGCCGAAGCGGTCGACCTGCTGCTCGCTGTCATCAACGCCCGCGGCGTCGTGGACCGGCGTCGGCTCGTGCAACCGGTGCTGCTCCCTCGCCGGTCCACACGACGCGCGGCGCGACGGCGGAACGGCACACCGTGAGGGCACGGCGCCGGATCGAGCTACGGCTCATCGGCGCCGATCCGCACAGCGCCGGGCTCCGGCGTCAGCCGCTGACAGGCGGCCGGCGAGCGCACGGCCTACGGCAGATCGAATCGCGGGGACGGACCGCACGCGCCACGGTGCAGGGGCCACCATGGCGGTCGCCCGCTTCGCCGCGTCGGGATTCGCACTCGTCACTCCGGCACTGATCGAATGGAGCCCCTCGGGCCTCTACGTCCTGCTGACCTTCTTCGCCCTGGTGTCCGGCGGGATCGGCATGCTGATCATCCGGCGCGTTCAGCGGCCCTCGGCCAGTGAGCGGCAGACCGCCAAGGAACCGGCAGTTGGGTCAGCTGGTCGACGGTGCCGCCGGCGCGGGCCACGTGGCAGGCGGTGGCCCCGGTGATCCGGTGCCCGTGCGCGGCCGCCCCTGCTGCGGTCCGGGCAGACTCCCCTGTAGTACATCCGTCGGGCGTGGGCCAGCGCCTCGGAAATCAGCCAGTGGTTGTTGTACCGCACGACCGAGAAATCCTTGATCGCCGCCGCGTCCGGGTACCGCCTGAACCGTCGCCCGGGATCCACGCACCCCGCCGGATAACACTCCCGGCGGGGTGACGGCGTTGCTTGCCGTGGCGTCCCCGCAGCCGCTCGCACCCGCCGCACCCGGAGCCCCCCGGCTGCCCCGGCTCGTTGAGGCGGTCTGTCCCGGCCCCGGCCGACAGGGTTTTCGACGCGTTTCCCGCCGGCCGGGGGCGACCTCAGGTCATGGCCAGGACGGCGGAGATCAGGGCCCGCAGGCAGGCCCGTTCGGCCTCCTCGTCCGGCAGTGTGAGGTGCTGCATCGTCAGCCCGTCGAAGCCCGCGAGGAAGAACCTCGCGATCGTCTCGGCGGGCTGGGCGAGCTGGTGGCCGGTGCGTTCGGCGGCCTCGCTGATCAGCTTCGCCGTCACGGCCGAGATGCCGCGGTAGTGGCCTTGCAGAGCGTCCTGGAGATGGGGCGTGCGCAGGGCGAACAAGGACAGTTCCGTGAGGAGCTGGTAGGACCCGGGCTGTTCGAGCACGGTGTGCCACAGGGCCTCGGCGAGCGTGACGACAGTGTCCTCGAAACCCGCGTCCGTGGGCGCGGCCTGCTCCACCTGGGCGACGAGGTCCTGGGTGAGCTGTTCCATGACGGCCCGGTACAGATCTTCCTTCGTGCCGAAGGTGTAGTGCACGGTCGCCTGTGCCACACCGAGCTCCGCGGCGATGGCGCGCGTGCTGCCGGCGGCGACGCCCTCCCTGGCCATCAGGTCGATGGCGGCCTTGATCAGTTGGGGGCGGCGCTCCGCCACGGATACATGAGCCATGTCGTCATCCTATTCGACTCAGTCTGCCGAACAGGTCGCTCGACAAGTCTTACGTCATGTCCCGCTGCGGGCATCTGTCCGTGTCCTGCCGGAAGCCGAGGCAAGGGCTGACCACACGGAATCCGGGCGCAGGGGCAGGGTGTCGATGCGGATGCCGAGGGCATGGTGAACAGCGTTGGCGAGTGCCGCGGCGATGGGGTTGATGGCCAGTTCGGCGAGGGGTTTGGGGGCAGTTGCGCCCTCGTGGTCGATGAACTGGACATGGGTGGGGGGAAAGTCACCAAGGTGGGGGATCGTGTAGAAACGCAGGTCGGGCGTGGCGATGAGACCGTCCGGACCGGTGGGCAGTTCTTCGCTGAGGGCGCAGCCCAGGCCTTGGACAACGGCTCCTTCGATCTGGGCGCGGCTTTGCTCGGGGTGGACGATGTGCCCGGCGTCGGCGATGTGGACGCTGTCGAGAACGCTGAGGATGCCGGTGTCCGGGTCCACGCAGACGCGGAACCACTGGGCGCTGACGGACAGGGACAGGTCACCGTCGTCCGCGGCGGCCGTGGCGTCGGCGCGCAGGCGGAGACCGGCCGACTCGGCGTAGCGGTGAATGGCGGAGAGGGGCACGACCGTTCCGGCGCAGCGAACGGCGTCCTTCGTGAGGTGGCAGTCGTCCGGTGGGGTGTCGGTGAAGGCGGCTGCCGTGTCGACGAGGAGTCCGGCAAGTCCTTGGCAGGCGCGGGTGACGGCCTGGCCGGTGAGAGGCACGGCAGTGGAGGCGAATCCTCCGGTGTCGTGTTCGAGGATGTCGGTGTCGCCATGGTGCAGCCGGATGCGTGCCGTGCTGGTCCCCAACGTCCGGGCGGCGATACGGCACAGGGCGGTGCCGGCGCCGCTGCCGAACTCCGGGGCTCCGGTGGTGAGGTCATAGCAGCCATCGGCACCCAGTGATGCCTTCGCCTGGGCGATGTGGCCGTCGGCCGGCACGCTGTGGTGGGCGGCGACGGCCAGGCCCTCACCGACGCGGCACCCGGGTGGGGCAGACCGCCCGCCCTCGAGGCGGCGGTCCTGACGTGCCTGCCCCAGGGCGTGGAGTACGTCGTGCAGGGCGTTTCCCATGAGGGCGTGTTGTCCGCCCACGCCGGGAAACGCTGCCCGGTCCGCGGGGCGCAGGCAGGCTCGCTCACGCATGGTCAGCGGATCCAGGCCCAGGCGGCGGGCGATGTCGTCGAGCGCGGATTCGACGGCGAAGACGATCTGTGCGGCACCGTAGCCGCGGAACGCGCCGGAGGGGACGTTGTGGGTGCGCACGCTGTAGGCGTCCACTGTCATGTTCGGGCACCGGTAGGGAGCCAGCCCTTCCGCGCAGCCGGTCTCCAGCACGCCGGGGCCGTGATTGCCGTAGGCGCCGGTGTCGGCGAGCACGTGGATCTTCATCGCCGTGAGCGTGCCGTCACGGCGTGCGCCGATGGTGACCCTGGTCCGGAAGGGATGCCGGGTGGTGGTCGCGGTGAGTTCCTCGGCACGGGAGAGCTCCAGCTGCACCGGGCGACCGGTGTGCAGGCAGGCGAGGGTGGTGATGTCCTCGGTCAGGACCTCCTGCTTGCCGCCGAACGCACCGCCCACGCGGCCCGCGGTGACCCGCACCTGCGCCGAGTCGAAGCCGAAGATGTCACACAGGCGCCGGCGTACCAGGTGCGGGGCCTGCGTGGAGGTGTGCACCCGCAGCCGTCCCTCGTCCGTCCAGACGCGGGCGGCGTGGCACTCCAGAGCGGTGTGCTGGACCCGCTGGGTGGTGAAGGTGTGGTCGTAGACGGTGTCGGCCTCGGCCAGGCCGCCGTCGACGTCGCCCGTGGACCGGTGCAGGTGCGCGATCACGTTGGGCCCGTCGTCGACCTGCACGGCACCAGGCCGCATCGCCTCCTCTGCAGTGACTACGGCGGGAAGCACCTGGTAGGTGACGCGGACCAGACGGCTGGCTTCCTGGGCCGGCGCGGGGTGGTCGGCGATGACGGCGGCGACCCGCTGGCCGACGTGGCGCACCACATCGTCAAGGACCCGCAGGTCGGCCGGGTCGTCCTCGGTGCGCTCGTGCAGTGCTGTGGAGTAACGGGTTGCAGGAGCGTGCCGGTGGGTGAGGACGGCGTGCACGCCCGGCACGGCGAGCGCCGCGCGGGTGTCGATGTCCAGGATGCGAGCGTGCCGGTGCGGGGAGCGCACCAGCGCCAGGTGCAGCATCCCGTCCGGCTCGGGGCCGTCCAGGGTGAATCGCGCGGCCCCGGTGACGACATCGAGCGCGGCCGGGTCCGCCGAGGCGGGGGAGCAGCGGGAGGCAGACGGTGGCGTGCCGTGCCCGGCGGCGGCGCGTGCTGCCCGGCTGATCGAATCGTAGCCGGTGCAGCGGCACAGGTTGCCTTTCAACGCCTGTGGCAGGTCGTCCAGTTGGCTTTGGCTCAGGGCGGCGGTGGTCATGACGAATCCCGGTGTGCAGTAGCCGCACTGGAACCCCTGGGCCCGGGCGAACGCCTCCTGAACCGGATGCAGGAGCCCGCCCGCGCTGAGGCCCTCGACGGTGGTCACCGTGCGGCCGTCGATGCGGTGGGCGGGATACAGGCAGCTGTGCACGGCCATGCCGTCCACGTACACGGTGCATGCCCCGCAGTCCCCGCTGTCGCAGCCCTTCTTCACCCCCGTCCAGCCCTGCTCGCGCAGGTAAGTGCGCAGACACTGCCCCGCCCGGGGCGGCTGATCGCCGGCACGGCCGTTGATGCACACGGTGAAAGGCATCGGGGTCACCTCTCCTCGGCCAGGGTGCTGCGGACCTTTTCGGCCAGGTGCACGGCCAGGTGCCGGCGCCAAGGCGGCCGCCCGTGGACATCGTCCAGGAGGAGACGGCGAGGGAGCGCGGACAACAGGCTGCCGCGCAGCTCGTCAGGGGACGGCACGCACTCGAATACGACGGTCACCGGTCGGGTCGTGGCGGCGGTGACGGTGACGCTCAGCCGCCCTTCCTCCCGACCCCGGGTGCCGGTGACCAGGGCCACCGACCTGCCCCACGCGTGTGTGTTGACCCTGCGCATCAGACTGCGCGCGGCGAGTGCTCCGGCCGGCAGCGTGAGCGAGCGCAGCAGCTCACCCGGAGCCAATCCAGTGGACCCGGGCCCCGTGACGAAGTCCTGGACGGGCATGACACGCTCTGCTCCGTCCAGGCCCCGTACCCGGCAGGTGCCGCTCAGCGCCACGGCCATGGAGATCATGGGGCCGGCCGGCAGGGCGGCGCACAGGTTGCCTCCCACCGTCGCGGTGTTCCACACCTTGAAGGACGACGAGAACGCCCGGCAGCAGCCGGCGATCAGCGCCCGCCCCGACGGCCACCGTGTGCCGGGCGTTTCGGCGAACGCCAGCAGCTCGGTGATCGTGCAGGTGGCCGCCACCTCGATCCCCGCCTCGGTCACGGTGAGCGGCGGCCACCCATGGGTGGTCAGATCGCGCAGCCGCCGAAGGCCGGGCCGGGGTTCGGCGAACAGGGTCGTGCCGCCGGCCAGCCAGGCGTCCCCCTGCCGCCAGGGCAACGGGATCCGCCCGTCGACGACCTCACGCACTGCCGTCAGATCCATGGCCCGCTCCCAGGCTTCAGGGTCGCCAGCCGTCCCGAACGGGCAACGGCCATCCCTACGGCAAGAACGCGTTCTCGACCCGGACGTGACTCGCTCATCGTGCTCCCCGCAGATCTCCCGGCCGGCACTCGGTCCTCGGTGCACAGCTAGGCTCCCCGGCGGCGATGCCCGGCAAAGGGGGCTGACCGGGTGATGCTGAGGGCCTGCCACCTGCGAGTTCCCGATCTGTCGC
This sequence comes from Streptomyces sp. SID5464, assembly GCF_009862985.1. Taxonomy (NCBI): domain Bacteria; kingdom Bacillati; phylum Actinomycetota; class Actinomycetes; order Kitasatosporales; family Streptomycetaceae; genus Streptomyces; species Streptomyces sp. SID5464. Next base: position 270,515 of record NZ_WWIQ01000003.1, read on the forward strand.
GTTGCGGCTTGTCCGATCGGCGGCGGATACTGACCGTGAGCGGCTGCACTGCGGAAGGGCCTGGACGGTGGGCGAATACGTTGAGCTACCCGGCGTGAAGACGTGGTACGAGGCGGAAGGCGCTGGTGATCCGTTGCTCCTTCTCCACGGCGGCCTCTGTACGAACGAGACCTGGGGCGCCCAGCGAGCCGACCTCGCGGCGCGGTACCGCCTGATCCTGCCCGAGCGTCGCGGACACGGGCATACGCCCGACGTCGAAGGGCCACTTTCGTATCAGGACATGGCTGACGACACCGTCGCCTTCATCGAGTCGGTCGTCGGCGGCCCCGCCCATCTCGTCGGCTGGAGCGACGGCGGGATCGTCGCGTTGCTCGTCGCCATCGCACGCCCCGACCTGGTCCGGAAGGTAGTGGCCATGGGGGCCAACTTCCTCCCCGCCCCGGAATGCTCCGCGGCGCCGGCGTTGCTGGACCACATGTCGGCGGATGCCCCCGACATGGCGGCGTTCCGGGGGATGTACGAAGCCGCGTCGCCCGACGGCGCCGACCACTGGCCGGTCGTCGTGAACAAGGTGGTCGACATGATCCGTACGCAGCCCACCATCTCCACCGACGACCTGGCTCGTATCAGTGCGCCCACACTCGTCCTCGTCGGTGACGACGACCTGACGACACTCGAGCACACGATTGCCCTCTATCGCGCGATCCCCCACTCCGAACTGGCCGTCGTCCCGGGGACCTCTCACGCGCTGCCGATGGAGAAGCCCGAGCAGGTCAACCGGCTCATTCTCGATTTCCTCACGAACGATCCCGTACCGACGATGTTCCCGGTACGGCGGGCTGCGGCCTGACGGGCAGTACGGTGCGGAGAGGGATGGGGCACCGAAGGTCCGAAGGTGTGGCGGACGCCTGGGCCGAGTAGCCCGGCGTCCTGCTTGAACATGGTCGGTGTCGGGCTGGGCTTGACCCTGCACCGCGGTGCAGGGTGCACCGTTGCCGGCATGACGCATCCCAACCGCCGCCTGCGGACCGACCCCGTCCGGATCGGCGCTCTTTACGACCTCGCCGTCGCGCCCGTGTTCGCGACCCCTTTGACAGCACCGCTCGCCATCGACGGGGTCAGCGCCGTGCACACCGCCCTCGGCCTGCCAGGACGCGCACCGGCCGGATTCGGGCCGGAGCACCTGTTGTTCGTCAACTTCTTCGGCGTCCTGGTGACGATGTGGGCGGTGGTGCGCCTGGTGCGCGCCGACGTCGTGACCGCAGCGGCCGACACCGCTGGACGGGCGGCCTTCGCCTTGCTGATGATGTATGCCCTGACCGCCGGCGTAACGCTCGCGCTCGCGGTCTTCCTCGTGATCGAGATCGGCTTCCTGCTCGCGCAGGGGCGGGAGTTGCTCCGGACACGGCGAGCACGTGCCATCAGCCCCCGAGAGACTGTGAACCCATGACGCCAACCGACGCCGCCCGCGCCGCCGGCGTGCCGGTGAGCACTCTGCGCTACTACGAGCGGCGCGGGTTCCTCTCCCCAGAGCGAGACCCGCACTCCGGATACCGCCGCTACTCGGAGGAGGATGTCCGCCGCGCCCGTTTCGTGCAGCGGGCACAACGGCTGGGATTCGGCATGGGGGACGTCGCGGCGTTCCTGACGCTCTCGGAGAAGGGCGTCGTCCCGTCATCGCGCCTGCGCGCCGTCGTCGAAGCCAAGCTCGCGGACCTCGACTCACGCATCGCCGACCTTGCGCGGATGCGCGAGGCCCTCGCGGCGCTGGCGGACGGTGCCGCAGACGGCGACTGCGCGTGCCCCGTCGAGGCGGCCCTGACCGGGGCGGGACCAGGGACCGGCTCCGCCCCCGGCTCGTGATCAAGCCTGAGGTGACGGGCCGGTGACGGACCGTTTCCCTCATACCCCGGGCCGTCAGCTCGGTCACGGCGCGTGAGCCCCCGGCCGGTGCCGGTTGTCCTATCGATCCGGTAATGATCCACCCAAGATCTGCATATGCGTATATGGAACGTGCATACGATCCGGCGTGTGAACAGAGTTGCGAAGATCGGCCTAGCCGGTACGTGCACCGCGCTGGTCGTCGTCTGCGGAATCGGCGCCTACAACATGGTGCATGCCCTGACCTCCGGTTCCGGGGGTGACGTTCGGACAAAGGCGGCGCGCACGTTCGACGCGTCAGCCGTGTCGAGCACGCCGCCGACGGACGCCGAAGCCGTCAGGTTGACCCGCGCGTTCCTGGACGGCTGGTCCAAGCAGGACCTCGGCGGCGCGGCCGACGAAACCGATCTGCCGGGCACGGCCGCAACGGCATTGCGGGGATACACGAACGGCCTGCACCTGAAGAAGCTGTCGTTCGATCACATTCACTCGGTGGGGCCCTCGACGGTCACGCAGGGCGCCACCAAGGTCACCTTCGACGTCACCGCCCAGGTCGCGGGCGGCACGTGGAACTACCCCAGCGCGGTGGCGGTGCGGAAGAGCACAGACGGTGTGCTGGCGGCCCACTGGAACAACTCGGTGCTCTACCCGGGCCTGGGCGACGACCAGTCGCTGACCGCAGGCAAGCTGCCGGCCGACACCACCACCGTGAAGGTGGTCGCCGGCGACGGAAAGACGGACCTGTCCGCCTACCCGTCCCTGCGGGACATCACGACGGTGATCCGCAAGAACGCCAAGCCCACAGGCGGAACACCCGGCACGGGCGTGGCCGTGGTCGACGGTACCGGCGCGGGCGTCAAGACGCTGAAGGTCTTCTCCAAGGGGCGGGCTGCCGTCGTGAGGACCACGATCGACGCCCGTCTTCAGTCGGTGGCCGAAACCGCGGTGAAGGACGCTCATCTCCAGGACCGGCCCGCAGGGACGGTGGCGCTCGACTGGCGAACCGGCCACATCCTCGCGATCGCGCACACGGGCGCGGACGGCGACATCGCCATCAACGGCATCAAGTCGCCCGGCTCCACCATGAAGATCATCAGCTCGGCGGCCCTGTTCGACCAGGCGGGTCTCACACCGAGCAGTCCGGCGCCCTGTACGGACTCGCTCATGGCCGACAGCCAGCTGTTCCACAACGACCCGGGAGTGAGGGCCGACCCCGGCTCCACGATCGCCCAGGCGTTCAGGGTGTCCTGCAACACCTCTTTCATCAAGGACGGCTTCCACTACCTCGTGCATGACGGAGACGCCTCCGCCCTGCACGACGAGGCGGTGAACGTCTTCGGCATGGGCAGCTGGTCCATCGGGGGCGGTGTCGCCACCACCGACCCGAGCATCCCGCCGGACATCGAGGGCGGTGACCAGGCGGCCCAGTTCATCGGTCAGGGCAAGGTCACGGCCACACCGCTTTTCATGGCCTCGGTGGCGGCGACCGTACGCAACGCGGGCTTCGAGCAGCCGATCATCCTGCCCGGGCAGCACCAGGACACCGCGTCCCGCCCCATCTCCGCCCGCACGGCCGGCTATCTGCAGTCGATGATGCGCAGTGTGGCCACCAGCGGCACGGCGGCACCGCGCCTCGCCGGACTGGCGGGCGTCGGCGCCAAGACGGGCACCGCGGAGGAAGGCGACCACACCAACGGCTGGCTGACGGCGTACGACTCCCGCATCGCCGTCGCGGCGCTTGTGGAAGGCGGCAGCTCCGGCGTGGACTCCGCCGGATACGTCGTGCACGACCTGCTGTCCGTGGAGTAACCCGCCCCGAGCCAGGTGGCCGGTGTGTTTCGGCACCGCTCTTGACCGAGCCTTGGCTGATCACACATTCGTTCGTGGCCGTAGGTGCTTTACAGTCCGGCCGGGCCGCTGACTTCCGGGCCCCGCCCGCTCGTTCCCGGACGCATCCTCGATGGTGGGATGCAAGCAGTCCCGGCCCCCCCACTTCGGCGTGGCGCACTCTGTACCTCTCTTCAAGGACCTCCATGCGTCTGTCGTCCCGTGCCTTGACGGTGCTCGCCGCTGCGGCACTCCCGTTGGCCCTGGCCTCCTGCTCGTCCGCCTCGTCCGCCGATACGTCCGCGGCCACCGCACCGGCCAAGCCCAAGGACCCCAACGCCGGTCTGCTGACGGGCACACAGCTGAAGAAGGCCCTGGCTCCCGCGTCGTACTTCCCGTCCGGCTTCGCCGCCGACCCCGGCCTCGCCCGGGACACCGGCGACACCTACCAGGCACCGGCCACCAAGAGCGCCACCAGGCCGCACTGCGCCGATCTCGCAGCCACCAGCTGGATCAGCCTCACCGGCGTGGAGGGTGTGTCGTTCGCACAGGACTCCCACATCAACAAGAACACGTCCGCCGAGCTCGACCAGGAGATCGACGTCTACCGCGGCACTACGGCCGCGGACGTGATGAAGGACGTGGCGAAGGTCGCCGCCGCGTGCCCGAGCTACACCGACGCCGACACCCACAGCACCGTGAAGGTCACCGGCGCCTCCACGACCGGGCTCGGAGACGAGGCGTACACCATCACGCTCACCGACAGTGCCTGGGAAAGCGGCACCACGCTGATCGCCGCCCGCGCGGGCACGGCAGTCGTCAGCGTGCTGTCCACGGACGGCGGTGACAACGGTGCTGCGAGCGCCAAGAGGCTCGCACAGCACGTCCTGGCCTCTGTGAAAAGAGTGAGCGACACGGCCGGCCAAAGCTGAACCCGCTCGCGCGGCGCCGTCCGGTGGAACCGGGAGGGAACTCCTGGTCATGGGTTCCCATGGACGACCGTTCGAGCAAAGGCTCGTGCCTAGCATGACGCGGTCACGAACGGTACGACCCGGGGAGGCCGGAATGGTGTGTTCCGGCCTCGGGCGAAGGTCGCCGCGTCTGTGGGGCGTCATCGGTCTCGCCGAGGACACTGTGCAGTTCCCCACCCGGTATGCCGATCTGCCGGTCGCGAAAGGAGGTTGGACCGCGCACAGGGCACTCTCGACGGCTTCCGCCACGGGGACGGGTGGATGCCTCTCACCCGACTGAGCCTCTTCGACGACCGCTTCGGCCTCGGCGGGTCGGGCCCCGCCGTCTGACCGCGATGCCTTCCTTCCCCGACCACGACCTCCAGCCGGACTGGTGCCGCGGCGACCTCAGCCTCCAGTTGCACGCCGACGACCCTGACACCGTGCTGCACGCCCTGCGTGACATCGCGCGGCACACCCCGGGGCGGAATGCGGGTTCGCCGGCGCCACGGAAACCTACCTGAATCGGCGCCGCAGGCAGCGGGCAACCGCTTGACGCCACCGATGTGACTCGGCGCGGCGCGGTGTTTCCGGCTGTCGTCGTCGGGCGCGGTCGGGAGCGGCTCCACCCGACGCCGTGATGACGGACGCTGCCGGTCACTCCGCGCGGAGCAGGGTGAAGGCCGTGAGTACCGCGGCGTGGTCCGATGGCCAGTCGTTGTCGGTGACGTCGGGCCACGCGCGTGGGGTGCCGCTGACGATGGTGCGGGAGTCGAGGACCTTCAGGCCCTGTCCGTTGTGGAGGACGTAGTCGATGCGGTCCTGGGGCTCGGGGCGGCCGCTGCCGTCCTCGTGTTCGGGGTGGACGGGGGACCAGGTGTGGCCGGGGTCGGTGGCCGGGTCGGGGTGGGCCTCGCGGTAGGAGTCGCGCAGGCCGGCCTCCTCGGCGGCCTGTGTCACCGGCCATGCGACGTCCGGCCAGTCCAGGTGGGAGGGGGTGTTGAAGTCCCCGGTGAGAATCACGGGCGTGGTGTCGGCGGCCGACCGCGCGATCCATCGCAGGGTGTCCCGCATCTGCGCGAGCCGGACCTCCTCGTGGGCGATCAGTTCGGCCGCGGGGAGTCCGTCGAAGGCTGCTTCGTAGGGGCCGTAGGGCGTGTGGTGGAGGTGGGTTGTCCAGACGTCGACCTCATGAGCCTCGTCGACAAGGATGCGGGCGCCGGCCGCGCCGTAGAAGCCGACGCCGGGGTCGCCGAGGCGGGCGATGATCGGGTGGCGGCTGATGACGCCGAGATTCTGGCCTGCCGCGTGGTGGTGCCAGCCGAGCGCCTCGGCGAGTTCCCGGGCGGCGCTGCCACCTGTTTCCTGCAGGCCGACGACGTCGGCCCCGGTGTCCAGGATGACCTTGAGCTGCTTGGCCCGGTGGTCGTCCACCTGCGTCCCGCCGTGCCAGAGGTTCCAGCTGAGCACGCGCAACTCGCGGGGCAGCATGGCGCGCAGCCGCTGCGGGGTGACCCCTTCGAGGCTGTCCAGCACCGTCCGCCCTGCCGCCCTGGCGATCGGCGCCAGGGACGGCACCGCGAGCACCGCGCAGCCGGCGGCCTCGGCAGAGATGACGCCCGTCTGGGTGTCCTCGACGGCCACACATCGGGCAGGGTCGGCGGCGAGGGCATGGCATGCGGCGAGATAGGGGTCGGCAGCCGGTTTGGTGCGCACGGTGTCGTCGGCGGTGACGGAGACCGCGAAGCGGTGGGTGCCGAGGGCGGCAAGGACGGTGTCGGCGACAGCTCGGGGGGAGGCGGTGACCAGGGCGGTCGGAATACCGTCGCGGGCGAGGGCGTCGAGGAGGCCGATGGCACCGGGGCGGGGCACGATGCCCGTGTGGACGCGGTCGCTGAACTCCCGGTGCAGCGCGGCGGCGAGCTCGGCGGGCGGCCGGCCCGTGGCCGCGGCAAGCCACGCGGCGGTGTGCTCGACCGGCCGGCCGAGCACCTCCGGCTGGTCCGCCGTGGTCAGCTCCCGGCCCGCGACCTGTTCCACCGCCTCCCACCACAGCCGCTCGGTGTCGACGAGCGTGCCGTCCATGTCGAACAGGACAGCCTGGAGCGGGAGTCGAGTCACGGTTCTCTCTTTCTCTCTTTCCGGTGGGGGGCTTGTGCGATGAGCTTCAGCGTTCGGCCACCAGCACCGGCCGATCGGGCAGCGACACTCGTACGGTGGTCCCCACGCCGAGCGCGGCGGCCTCGTGGGTGGGCAGGTCGGCCTTGACCTCGGTGCCGTCCGCGAGCCGTACGGTGAGACGGGTGGCCGCGCCGAGGAAGGCCGCGGCAAGCACGCGGGCGTCGCCGTGCTCGTCCGCCGCGACATGGACCGCTTCGGGCCGCACCAGTACGTCCACCTCCGGCGTCGCGGGTGCCTGCCCGTCGACCGGGAGCCGCCGGCCGAGGACCTCGACGGTCGTGCCGTGCAGCCGCCCGGGGATCCGGCTCATGGTGCCCACGAACTCGGCGACGAAGGCGGTGGCGGGGCGGCCGTACAACTCGGCCGGGGGAGCGCACTGTTCGAGCTTCCCGGCGCGCATGACCGCGACCCGGTCGGCCATGGACAGGGCCTCCTCCTGGTCGTGTGTGACGAACAGGGTGGTGATGCCGAGCTCCTGCTGGAGGCGGCGGATCTCCTCGCGCAGGGTCAGGCGCACCTTGGCGTCGAGCGCCGACAGAGGTTCGTCGAGCAGCAGGACGCGCGGGCGCAGGGCGAGAGCGCGGGCGAGTGCGACGCGCTGCTGCTGCCCGCCGGAGAGCTGGTGCGGGAAACGGCCGCCCTGGTCGCCGAGGCCCACCAGGTCGAGCAGCTCCGCGGCCCGCTCCCGACGTTTGCCGGTACTCACCTTGCGCATGCGCAGCCCGAAGGCGACGTTGTCGACGGCGTTGAGGTGCGGGAAGAGGCTGTACGACTGGAAGACCATTCCGGCGTCGCGGCGGTGGGCCGGGACGCGGGTGACGTCCTGGCCGTCGACCAGCACGGCACCGGCGTCGTGTTGCTCGAATCCGGCGAGCACGCGCAGGGCGGTGGTCTTGCCGCAGCCGGACGGGCCGAGCAGCGCGAGTAGCTCGCCCGGCCGCACGGCCAGGTCGAGTCCGTCGAGGGCGACGGTCGAACCGAACTCGCGGCGCAGGCCCCGGAATTCGACGGTGGCGGCCTGGCCCGTGGCGGTTGCCTTCTCGGGCGGGCCGGCGATGGTGGCGGTCATGTTCATCCCCGGGAGGAAGCGGTTCGGTTACGCCCGCCGACGCCGGCGAGTGCGAGGAGCAGTGCCCAGGTGACGAGCAGGCTGAGCACGGAGACGGCGACGGACAGCTGGGCCTGCGAACCGCTGACGTTCACGATCCACACGGCGAACGGCTGGAAGCCGAGCAGCTGGGCGACGGTGAACTCGCCGAGCACCAGCGCCAGGGTGAGGAAGGAGGCGTTGAGCAGCGCCCCGCGCAGATTCGGCAGCACGGCCTGGACCAGCGCCTGCGTGCGGCTCGCACCGCAGCTGCGGGCCGCCTCGACGAGGGTGCGTACGTCGATGGCGCGCAGCCCGGCGTCCAGCGCCCGGTACACGAAGGGCAGCGCCATCACGACGTAGGCGAGGACCAGCACGAACGGGAAGCCGGGGTTCTGGATCGCCACGAAGGTCTGGAACAGCGGGGTGCGCGAGAGGTGGTCGGGCCCCCACTTCAGGACGGTGCCGATGCCGGCGACGAACGCGATCGGCGGCACCACCAGCGGCAGGGAGCAGACCACCTCGACGACCGGCCGCAGTGCGGGTGCGCCCAGCCGGAGCGCGACCACGGCGGGCACCATCACAAGCAGGACGAGCACGATGGTGGCGGCGGCCAGCTCCAGGGAGAGAAGCAGGCTGGAGCCGAAGCCGCCGGTGGAGAGGATCCGCGTGTAGGCGTCGAAGGTGAAGCCCTGGCCGGGGACGTCGATGGTGAAGACGACGGACGCGGCCAGCGGCACCAGGAAGTACAGGCCGGTGCAGGCCAGGACGCCCCAGCGCCACAGGTTCAGGCGAGCCATCGCGCGCTCCTCCGTTGCAGGGGCAGGTACACGGCCATCACCAGGGCGGCGACGAGGACCATGTCGAGGCTGAGGGCCAGCGCCACGTTCTCCTGGCCGACCAGCACGTTCCCGGACAGGGCGTCCGCGATCTGCAGGGTGACCAGCGGCACGGAACTGCCCACCATGGCCGCGGCGGTGGCGTACGCGGCAAAGGCGCTGCCGAACAGCAGCACCAGCCCGCCGAGCAGCGAGGGCGCGAGGACCGGCAGGGCCACGTGCAGCCAGTACTGGAGGGTGGTGGCGCCGTTGTTGTGGGCGGCCTCGCGCCACTGGGAGCGCAAACCCTCCAGGGCCGGGGTGATGGTGAGGACCATCAGCGGGATCAGGAAGTACAGGTAAACGATCACCAGGCCCCAGAAGCTGTACAGGTCCCAGCCGGCGGCCGTCAGCCCCAGGTGCCGGGTCAGTACGCCCGCGTTGCCGAGCGTCGCGACGAAGGCGAAGGCCAGCGGGACACCGCCGAAGTTGGCGAGCACACCGGACGCGGTGAGCACGGCCTCGCGCAGCGCGCGGAACCGGGAGGTCACCACGACCTGGGCGAGCGGCAGGCCGACGGCGGCGGCGATGGCGGCGGAGACGGCGGACAGCTTGATGCTGCCGAGCAGTGCGGTCAGGTACGGCCCCCGCAGCGAGGCCGTCATGTTGGCCAGGCTGTAGGTCGCGGCACCGGTGGCCTGGTCCTTCACGGTGAACGCGCCGTTCAGCATGGCCACGGCGGGCAGGCCGAAGGCGATCGCCGTGAAGACGAGCAGCGGAAGGACGGAGAAGAGGCCGGGGGCGCGGCCCCGCCGCCGCATCGAAGCGACGGGCGCCGCACCGGCCCTCGGGAGGGTGGCGGTCATCCGGAGACGGCCTTCCCCCAGCCCTCGGCGAGGGCCGTCTTCGCCTTGTCCTGCTGGGCCTCGGTCGGGAAGGCGGGCGTACCCGAGACCTTGGGCAGCTTGGCGGCGGCCGTCTTGTCGAGGGTGCCGGCCTTCTCCATGGCGGCCATCAGCGCGGGACGGGCGTATCCCTTGAGCCACAGGTTCTGGCCCTCGGCGCTGTAGAGGTACTCCTCCCACAGGCGGGCCGCCGCCGGGTGCGGGGCGTCCTTGTTGATGGCCTGGGAGTAGTACTGGGCGAACTTGCCGTCGCTCGGGACCGTCACCTTCCAGTCCAGGCCCTTGGAGTCGAACTCGTCGGCGTATCCGGCGTTGAGGTAGTCCCAGTCGATGCTGATGGGCGTCTCGCCCTTCTCGACGGTGGCCGGCGTCGACTCCACGGGCGTGTAGTTGCCGTTCTTCTTCAGCTTGGCGAAGAAGTCGAGGCCGGGCTGGATGTTGTCGAAGGAGCCGCCGTTCGCGAGTGCGGCCGCGTACACGCCGGCGAAGGCCGACCCCGACTTGGTGGGGTTGCCGTTGAGGGCGACCTGGCCCTTGTACTGCGGCTTGAGCAGGTCCTTGAAGGTGGTCGGGCACTGCTTGACCCGCTTGGCGTCGCAGCCGATGGAGATGTACCCGCCGTAGTCGTTGTACCAGCGGCCCTGGGTGTCCTTCTGTCCCTCGGGGATGTCGGCGAAGCCCTGCACCTTGTACGGCGCGAGCAGCCCCTGCTGGGCCGCGCTGAGCGCGAAGGAGCTGCCGAGGTCGAGGACGTCCGGGGCGCGGTCCTGGCCCTTGCGCGAGGTGACGGCGTTGATCTCGTCCTGGCTGGAGCCGTCCGGGTTCTCGACCTGGACCTTGATGCCGTACTTCTTCTGGAAGCCGTCGATGAGGGCGCCGTAGTTGGCCCAGTCCCGGGGCAGTGCGATGGCGTGCAGCGTGCCCTCCTTCTTCGCCGCGGCGACCAGCTTGTCCATGCCGCCGAAGCCGGCTGCGGAGGTGACGGTCGCGGCGCTCTTGCCGTCGGCGGTGGCCGACGCGTTGTCGGGGGCTGCGCCGCAGGCGCTCAGGGCGAGCGCGGCGACGACGGCGAGGGAACCGCCAAGGACGGCTGTTCTCGGCAGGGACTCGGACACGGCTGCTCCAGGGGACGCGCGAGGGATGAGAAGGCAGGGAGTGACTTGTCTGAACAAGTTGGCCCCAAGTAGGCCCGCCCCAGATGTCCTGCCCGTGAACTCCGGCACAAGGTTTCCCCCAGATTTGCTCTGTAGTCGCACCCGGAACGAAGCCCCGCCGGAACTCGATTAGGCTGCTCACGCTGTGCACAGCGGCCGACTCAGAGGGGAAGCATGACGGCGCGACACGAGCAGATCGCCGACGAACTGCGGCGAGCGATCGACCGCGAGGAGTACACAGTCGGCAGCCGACTGCCCGCCGAGACCGAGCTCGCCGCCCACTACGGCGTCTCGCGCGGCACGATCCGCCAGGCCGTAGCCGCCCTGACCGCCGAGGGCCTCATCGGCTCCCGCCAGGGCGCCCGCCGCGTGGTGCTGGCCGGCCGCCGCAGCCAGAGCTTCGCGGAACTGCGCAGCTTCGCCCAGTGGGCGCGCGCCATGGGTCGCGAGGCGACCGGACGTGTAATCGCCCAGGACTACCGCCCGGCGACGGCCCACGACGCAGTACGCCTGCAACTCCTCGAGCGCACCCCGGTGTTGCACGTCCTGCGCGTGCGCGGCCTGGACGGCGAACCGGTGCTGCTGGAACGCACGGTCTACGCGGACTGGATCTCCCCGGCCGTCGAGACGATCGAGCCCGACTGCCCCTCGGTCACCCAGCGCCTCTACGACGACACAGGGCTGGTCTTCGCCTACGGCGAGCACGTCATCGACGCGGTCGCGGCCGGTGCCCAGGACGCAGAACTGCTCGGCATCCGCCGGACCAGCCTGTTGCTCAGGGTCCGCAGGGTCACGACCACGCGCGAAGGGCGCCCCGTGGAGTGGTCGGACGACCGCTACCGCTCGGACGCCGTGAGCTTCAGCGTGCACAACTCGACGGGGAACAACGCGTTGGCGCGCAACACGGCGGGTTAGCCGGCGTACCGCCCGTCATGGGGGGGCACTTACGCCGGGGGCATTCCCGTAGGCCTGTTCGTCGTCGTCTCGAACACGCGCTAGGAGGCGGCGAGCCCCTGCGTCACGCGCGTGCGGACGGGCCTGACGACAGGGCCGACGGTGTGCAGGACCGGCCGGGCCGCCGGCGGGTGGATCACAACTCACGCGATGACGTCCGACGGCGGTGTGGGTCATCCTCCTGCGGTGCGGACGACCTCGGCGAGGGGCGTGGCGGGGTGGCCGGTGAGGCGGGGTACGGCGTCGCTGACACCGTCGAGTTCGCCGGACGCGATGGCGGTGTAGGTGGACACCCAGGCCTCCAGCTGCCACGGCGGGGCGCCGTAGGAGGCGCGGGAGGCGAAGGCCTCCTCGACCGTCTCCTGCTGGTAGGTGACGGGGCGTCCGAGCTGCTCGGACAGGATCCCGGCCGCTTCGTCCAGGGTGAGGGACTCGGGCCCGGTCAGGTCGTAGGTGAGGCCCGCATGGTCGTCGGGCCCGGAAAGCACCGCGGCGGCGGCGTCGGCGATGTCGTCCTGGCCGACGAACGCGGCGCGTCCGTGCCCGGCCGGGCCGCGGATGACACCGTCCTCGCCGACGAGGTCGGGGACGAACTCCGCGTAGAAGTTGTCCCGGAGGAAGGTGTACGCCAGGCCGCTGGCGCGGATGTGCTGCTCGGTGTGGAAGTGGTCGCGCGCCAGGGTGAAGGTGGCGCTGGGTGCCGCACCGTAGAAGGAGACGTACACCAGGTGCTGGACGCCTGCCTCCGACGCGGCGTCCACGAACGTCTTGTGCTGGGCGAGCCGGTCGGCGCTCTCGGAGGCGGAGACCATGAAGACGGTGCGGGTGCCGGCGAGGGCCTCACGCGCGGCGTCCTGGTCGGCGTAGTCGCCGCGCACGGGGACCGCCGCGGTCAGCCGTGGAGCGCGTGCAGGGTTCCGGGTCAGGAGTTTCTGCGGGACGCCCCGCTCGGCCAGTCGCCGGGCGACGCGACCGCCGAGTCGGCCGGTGGAGCCGGTGACGACGGTCGTGGGGACGGTTACCTCGGATACCTGGGACATGTCGTGACTCCGAAAGGGACGTCGGGAGCGAACCGGATGAGGCAGGTCCGAGGGGTCTGGCGTACCAGGCTCTCCATGGGCCACGCGGATCACGCCGGGAGTATTGAATCCGGCACAGATCTCCAGCACGAGCAAGGTGCCGTCCGTGGGCGCGACGCGGTCGCGCAGTAGGGGTCGAAGACGTAGGTCAGCCGCGCCCTCTCTCCTGTCGTCGCCATGTGCCGTCCTTTCCGATTTCCGCCAGGGAGATGTTCCGTTTCCGCAGCGGCACGACCAACGTACGAAGACAGCGCTCGGAAAGCCGGATAAACTTCCGACTGATGATGGCCAAAAACCGACACCACTCCGTGCGTGAGGTCCCCGCAGTCGCGTTCGCCGCGCCCGCGGGCACTCCCGCCGGTGTCGAGGTCATGTCGCTGGCCGAGCTACGGCGGCGCGTCTCTGAGGGCACCCTCGTGCGACCCCAGCGCCCCGACTTCCATCACCTGCTCACTCTCACCGCGGGCGACCTCCGGCACGTCGTCGATTTCAACGGCTACGCCCTGCGGCCGGGCTCCTGGCTGTGGGTGCGCCCGGGGCAGGTGCATCAGTGGGGCGACCTCGCCAAGGCCGAGGGCACTCTGATCCTCTTCCAGCAGGACGTGCTGGACCCGGCCACGGCGACGGCCGCCCGGGTCGACGACCCGCACGCCCCGGTCGTCATCGCCCCCGTCGCCGCCGACGCCGGGGCGGTGGCCATGGCCGCGGAACACCTGAGCGGCGAGTTCCAGGCGCTCGGTCGCCTGCCTCTTGAAGTGCACATCGCAACCCTGCGTCACCTCCTCGCCGTCCTGCTGCTGCGGCTGGCCCATCTCACCGTCCCGGTCGGCGGCCCCGCTACGGAGCCGGACGAGACCTACGTGCGGTTCCGTGACGCGGTCGAACGGCACTTCACCGCCACTCGACGGGTGGAGGACTACGCCCGCATGCTCGGCTATTCGGGGCGCACCCTCGCCCGGGCGACCCTGGCGGGCGCTGGGCTCGGCGCGAAGGAGTTCATCGACCGCCGGGTCGTGCTGGAGGCGAAGCGTCTGCTGGCGCACGGCGATGAGACCGCCGCCCAGATCTCGGACCGCCTCGGTTTCGTCACGCCCTCCCAGTTCAGCAAGTACTTCATGCAACGCACGGGCCGTTCCCCGATCGACTTTCGCCACGGGGCCCGGGGTCGTGCCGAGGGCCCCGGACCGTCGGCGGCCCTCGGCCAGGAGTGAAGGCACCGCGCAGTTGACGATTCCATCTGGAAGCTTCGTTGCAGCAGTCCGTGACACGGAGCCCGATCGCCCTCGGTCACCCAGCGTGCGCGCGGGAGCCTGCCGGACGACAATCAGCCCGTGAACCGGTACCAGCGGATGCTCCACCACGCGTGGGACCGGCTCGCGGCCTACGAGCTCATCCGGCGCGCTCGTGACCTGGAGCTGATGCACCGGGCCATGGGGTTTGCCACCCTCGCCCTGGTCACGCTGGCGCCACTGCTGATCGTCGTGGCCGCGGCCGACCCACTGGAACGGGGAGGTTTCGCGGCCTGGCTGGTGGACGGCATGGGCCTGTCCGGACGGTCGGCCCAAGCGGTGACGGAGATCATCAGTCCGCCGCGCAAGGTGATCGGCACCACCAGCGTGTTGGGTGGGATCGCGCTGGCCGTCTTCGGAGTGACGTTCGCGGGCAGCGTGCAGAACGCCTACGAGCGCATCTGGAATCTCTCTCCCGGCCGGTGGCACCGCATCTGGCGGCAGGCGCTCTGGTTGGTCGCGCTGACGGCCTATCTCTACCAGCAAGAGAAGACACAGACCGCGCTGCACGGCTGGCAGCGGATCGCCCTGTCGACGGTGACGGGCGTGCTGTTCTTCTGGTGGGGACAGCACTTCCTCCTGGGCAACCAGGTCCGCTGGCGCGACCTGCTGCCTGGCGCGGTCGCCACCATGATGGCCCTGGGCGGGCTGCGCGCCTTCTCCTATTTCGTCTTCACGCCCCTCATCGTGACCAACGCGATCAGTTACGGCACTGTCGGCGTCGTGCTCGTGGTGGAGTCCTGGCTCATCGGTGTCGGGTTCGTCTTCTACGGGGGTGCCCTTTTCGGTCGATGGTTCTGCGAGCACCATTGGCACGCCCGAGGCGACGCTGCGGGGGCTTGAGCGCGCAAGGCCGCAGCGATGCGGTCGCCGCATGACGGCAGCGGGCTCGAGCGGGCTCACGCGGCGGAAGTGTCGGCGAGGTCTGCCACCCGTGCCATGGCGTCGTCGTTTGTCACTCCTCGACCGGCGTCGGCGCCTTCGCGGGCAGCGCGCGCCCCGTGGTGAACGCGAACTCGGTGAAGCCGTCCCGCCCGCACACGCCGGTGATCGTCGTCTCTACGGCGCCCGGACCGCGCACCGCCGCGAGCTCGAACTCGATGCCGGTCTCGGAGCGCGTTCCAGAACCGACGTACCGGGCCGGCCCACTCGGGTGGTGCACCGCGATGTGGAGGCCCGAGGCGCCGTCGGGGTGGCACAGCACGATCATGCTCGTGTGATACGACCCGTCGACGGGCGCCCTGCTCGCGACCAGCCCGGCGACCGCAGGACGTTCCAGCCTGGAATACGGTGCGAAGACGTCGGCGTTCACGATCACCGCGTAGGTCCGCGCCCCGCACCGGACCGTGGTGACCGGGCTGCTGTCGAGCGGTAGCCCGTAGTTGTCGGACGCCACGTCCGCCGCCACCTTCGACGCGGTGCCGACCGGGGCGGGCTCGGCCTGCCCCACCTCGGCGGGCTGCGGTGGAGCCGGCGCGGGGAGGACGTCCTCCGGGCGGACGCCCGGCAGCTCGAACCCCGTGCGGCCGAGCCGGTACGCCACGACCGACCTGGCGAAGGCGACGTGATCGCGCAGGTCCGCCGGTGCGTCGTCGAGCATGTCGGTGAGCGCGGGAACGGCCTGCTCGGCTCCGATCCGTGCCAGCCCGGCCACGATCTTGTGCCGGACGACCGCGGACGGCTCGTCCGGCAGGGCCGCCAGCAGATCGGTTTCGGCGGTGCCGTCGGTCCTGGACAGCAGTGTCGCGCCAGCGGCGCGGACGGTGTCGTCGGCGTCGCGGTCCTCCAGCGCCGCACGGAACAGCTCCCCGCCCTCCGCGGTGCCGGTGAAGCACGAAAGGGCCTTCACGCGCAGCGCGGCACGCGACTCGCCGCGCGCGATAGCGGCCAGCTGGGCGCTGTCGTCCGGCGGGAGCTGTGCGACCGAGGCCGGGTCGGGGGTGTGCTCGCCGCGCAGGATCTGAGCCACCGGTGGAGACAGTTCGCTTGACATGTCCGCTCCTACTTCATATGTGGACGACCATGCAGTGCTTCTTCATCAGGTCGCCCTGCCAGGCGAGGATCCTCGTGTTGCTGTTGGAGGAACCGTTGTTCCCGATGAAGTTGTCCGCGTCCGCGATGTGGTCCAGGCCGAGATAGTGGCCGATTTCATGCGCGAACGTGTTCCCGCTGTTGCCGAGATCGCCGTTGAGCGAGACCACGGCTCCGGTCATCACACTGCCACCGGCGTTCTTGTCGCACGGTCCGCCGACCGCCGACCAGCCGTCGGCGCCGTTCATCGAACGCACCACGAACACATCCAGCGCGGCGTTCGGTACGGTCCACCCGTCCGTCAACTGTTCGGCTTCCGCCGCACTGTCGATGATCTCCAGCGCGCCCGCGTCCGCCGCGGAGATGACGTAGCGGCGTACTGTGCCGACATTGAAGTCGGCCTGGCAGTAGATCTGCCGCGTGGCGGTGAGCGAGTTCAGCATCTGTTCGATGTTCGCCGCGGTGAAATTGTCGCGCCCGACCGAGATGAGGTTGACGTCGATCGTCGGGATCCGTGGCACCCACCACCGCTGCCATACGTTCGCGTCCAGTCCGCGCGCGAAGACCTGTTCACGCTGCGCGCTCGTCGACGCCAGCGCGACCTCGGCGGTGATCGCGCCGTCGGCGTGCCGGCCCCAGGGATGCCAGTTGTTGTCGTACCAGGCGAGCTGCCACAGGCCGTCGTCGCTACCGCGCACATAGACGTTGGCCACCTGGGGATTGCGCGAAATGGTGCTCGGACCACCGCGGAAACCCCCGGAGGGGGCGCCGAGATTGAAGTACCCCGACCAGCCGGGCCCCGCCTGCCAGAACTTGTGGTGCACGTTGCCGTCGGTGCCTCGGACGAAGACGTGCTCGTGGTTGGGTCCCATCGATCCGGCGGTCGGATCGGAGGCGAGCACCATACCGTCGTTGTGCCGGGCCCACGGGTGCCAAGTGCTGTTGTACCAGGGGAGCTGCCACAGCGCGTCGTCGTTTCCGCGCACGTAGACGTTGGCCACCTGGGAGTTCCGCGAAACCGTCGCCGGACTGCCCTTGAATCCCCCGGGCGGCGCGCCGAGGTCGAAGTAGGGCGACCAGCCCGAGGCTGCTTTCCAGAACTTGTGGTGCAGATGTCCGTCGGCTCCACGGACGAACACGTGCTCATGGTCGATTCCCATGGACGCGACGGCGGGCGACGAGGTCAGCTGCATGCCGTCGCCGTGCCGCCCCCAGCCATGCCACTGCACCCCGAAATAGGCACGCTGCCACAGCGCGTTGTCGGTGCCGCGCACGTAGATGTTGGTGATGCCGTCGCTCCTTGCGACCGAGGCGGGGCGGCCGACGATTCCTCCGGACGGTGCGGACATCGGGATCCACGCACTCCAGCCCATGAAACTCACCTCAACTCGGGAAGAACCCATTCGGCTTGGAGTCAGGCGTGAAAAATCAGGGAAGACATGAGCGAAATGCTGATGCGAGCCCCTTTGGCTGGTGGAACGGGCCAGGAGGAAGGGTGACGGTTCAACCTTCTGCGGGTGACCGCACGGGACATCGAATTTCCGCTACCAGCGTCGCTCTCGCAGCGCCCTCTCGCAACTTGCCCGGAGAGCGGCGTGGGCGTATCCGGGCCGGGGATAGTTCGGGCCATGACGAAGGGGCCGTTCTCCGGAACGGTCCCTTGACTCCCGACTCTCACGAGCCGGGACGACAGGATCTGAGCCTGCGCCCCCTTGACCCCCAGTCAAGTGCGCTACCAAGCTGCGCAACGTTTCGGAGCGGTTCGGGCCCTGGCAGACCGTGCACGGACGCTTCGCGCGCTGGGCCGCCGACGGAACCTTCGACCGGCTTCTGGCCGCAGCCCAGGGACGGGCGGAGGTGGACTGGCTGGTCGCGCTCGACTCCACGATCGTCAGGGCCCATCAGCACACGGCTGCCAAAGGGGGCTCGAGGAGCGTGGGCCCGGACGCTCCCACGGCGGGCTGACCAGCAAGATCCACCTGGCCTGCGACGGGGCCGGCCGCTGTCCTTCACGGTCACGGCCGGCACCCGCAACGACTGCACCCAGGCCGAGACGGTCGTCGACAAGATCCGTGTCACGCAGCCCGGGCCGGGACGGCCTCGCGTCCGGCCTGAGCGGGTAGTGGCCGACAAGGGCTACTCCGCTCGCTCCTTCCGCGCCTACTCGCGCAGACGCGGAACCAAGGCGACCGTCCCCGAGCGGGTCGACCAGCTCGCGGGCCGCCGTCGTCGCCGCGAGCGTCCCTGCGGCTTCGACAGGTCCCTATATCGCCGCCGCAACGTCGTCGAACGCTGCTTCCACCGCCTCAAGCAATGGCGCGGCATCGCCACCCGCTACGACAAACAGCCCGGCCGCTACCTCGCCGCCATCACCCTGGCGAGCACCCGTATCTGGCTCGATGCGTGATCGACAAGACGCTGCCTAGGGCAGGTCCCTCGTCGTGCTCGCGACCAGGCGGCCGACCTCGAATCCCTCCAGGTGGGCGGTGTGTGCGGAGGCTGCGCCGGGGACCAGCAGGTCCGCCTGGCCGCCGGTGAGGTCGACGGACGCGCGGGGGCGCTGGTCGAGGTAGACGTCGACGCGGTCGACGTTCTCCGCCGCGAGCTTCAGATGGAGCGCGCCATCGGCGGGGGAGGCCTCCGTGATCGCCACGGCGTGCGGAGTCAGACCCTGGAGGAGTCGGCCCGCGTGGTCCAGGAGATCGGTGTTGTCCTCCAGCAGGTCGCGGCGCGTCATGCGATGCAGCTCGTCGGGGACGATGCCCAGGTCCTCCACCGGCGTGCCCGAGTTCGGGCCGACCCGCAGCGTGCGGCGTATCGACACCCGCATCCCGGCGCCCCTGGGCAGGAGCCTGTAGGGCGTGCTCGGGTCGTCCGCCAGGAACTCGGACAGCAGGTCGTGCGTCCAGACGTTGGCGCCGCCTGCGCCCGTGTTCTCGGCGGTGCCGAGCACGGGGCCGATGCCGTGGTCCTGGAAGCCCGCCGCGAAGATGTCCGTGGCCGAGTAGCAACGGGCGTTGGTGATGAGCACGACGGGCCCGAAGTACTGCTGCCCGATGGCGTTGGCGCCGTTCTCGGGGCTGATCGGGAAGGCGCCGGAGTAGACCGAGCCGGTCTCGACGGCCTGCTCCATGGACGGCACCCAGGGGCCCAGATCCAGCCCCGGTCCGCCCTGGAACCGCCGGCAGATCCGCAGATTGAGCGGGGTGTTGACGAACTGCACCGGCTCGGGGGTGATCCGGCGCGGTGTCAGCGTCTGCAGGGTGAACTCCGCGGCGTGGATGTGCCCTCCGCCGTTGTCCCGTACGTCCACGATGAGACCGCCCTGCGGCAGTTGCCGGATGAGCCGCACGAACTCGGCGACGAACGAGCCGGGGCTGTTGACGTTGAACGTGAAGATACGGATGTGGCCGAACGTTCCGGACTGCGTGGTGACGGCCCGGGCCCGGAACACCTTGGGCATGGTGGTGGCGATCTCGCCCGCCCCCAGGTCCGGCAGGGCCTCGTTCGCCTCGGCCGCCCGTTCCTGGGCGACCACACTGGGCGCGAACAGCAGCACCTTGGCCCGCTGGGTCTCGTCGCCGTCGAGGTCCAGGCCCTGGAACACGGCTGTGTCCCGGTCGGCGGAGACGAACGAGGGCAGGTTCTCCACGATCTGCCAGCTCTGCCGGAGTTCCCGGGCCGTTCCGGAGCGGTCGATGTAGCTGACCGTCACCCACTCCTCCAGCGGCGGGAGGTGGATGACGAGCGGCCGCACCGTCAGCGACTGCACGCCCCGGCTGCGCCGGGCCGCCGTGTTGCTGCCGGCGAACCGGGCGGCGTTGAGGTCCACGGCGTCCAGGATGGGGATGCCGCTCCAGTGGGTGATCTCGACCCCCGGCTCGAACCCCGGCGCCGAGAAGCCGCTCACCACATGGGTGACGAGGAACCTGGTGCGGTCCTGCTCCGTGCAGGACTCGACCAGGAACGGCAGGAAGGCGATCTTGCCTTTGAAGGGGTCGGGCAGCAGGTAGTTGGTGTGCAGGTCCCGCACCGAGTGGAATATCTCGGACATCTCCGCGTGGAACTGCCACTCCCTCGGCATGCTCTGCGGTGTCTGCCGCTCCATGCGCCGGCGCAGCAGCCGCAGCCGCTGGACCGGGTTGACCGCGTGCATAGCGGTCTTCAGCGGCAGGTGGACGTAGTTCTGCTCCAGCAGCACCACGGCCTGGTCGACGAGGAGCCGACGGTCCTCCAGGGACAACTGGCCGGCGTCATGCAGGAAAGCGGGCAGGGGAGCCGCAGCGAGCAGGTGGTCGCGTACCGGTTCCGCCGTGTTCTGGAGGAAGTCGGGTGTGTTCTCATGAACCGATTGGGTCATGGCGATGCGCCAGTCCTTCGTGATGTCTGATCGGGGCTTTGAAGGGCGTCAGCCCCACTGGATGTCGGCCGTGCTCTCCAGCGGCGGGCGGTCCGCCGCCGCCTCGGGCAGATGCAGGGTGTCGCCCTTGTGGAGAGCGGCGGGGAAGCGCAGCCGGGTGCGGTCCTCGACCTCGCCGAGGGTGACCTGGAAGACCCGGAACTCGTCCAGTTCCAGCGCTTCGAGCTGGTCCAGGTTCTGGGTGAGCAGAAACGCCCTGGCCTTCAGTTCGCCGTTCTCGGTGAAGGCGATGACCTTGTAGAACTCCCGGGGTATGCGCACGTCCCGGTAGGGCCGGTCGTCGTCCTGGAAGACCGGCCCGCCGAAGACGCTGATCCTCAGGTCGTCGACGTCGACATCGGCGAAGACCGCGTCCTCCAGAGCGCCCCACACCCCGTTCTTCGCGCTCTGGTTGAAGTCGTCCATCTGCGGGGTGATGTTGGTGTAGAAGAACGAGTCGGTGTTGGCCTTGCGCGCCTCCGGCAGGCTGCCCCAGAGCAGGTCGGCGCGGCGGGCGATGTGCCCCCGGTCGAGCCGGTTGGCCTGGTACAGCTCGTTGCCGACCTGTGCCGTGCCGGGCAGCCGCCCGTCCTTGACGAAGGGGATGCCGCTGCGGCTGAGCTTCTTCAACGAGCCGCCGTCGACGTTCCAGGCCACCCAGAACGGGAAGCGCCTCTTCTTGTTCAGGGTGAGGGAGAAATGCGTGTACGGGATGACCGGCGAGCCGTCCAGAAGGGCGGCGTCCCGCGCGAGGTCGGCGTCCAGCTCCGGGGTCTCGACCCGTGCGCCGAGGAAGTCGGCGTCGTAGCCGGCGATGATCTCCAACTGCTCAGGCGCCGGCTGACTGAGGGTGATGTCGAGCTTCTCGAACACCGATGTCGACAGGCAGGCAAGGGCGTGCTCGTCCGGATCGCCGGTGCCCTCGCCGGCGAAGTGCAGCCCGGCCAGCACCGTGCTCACCCGGTCGTCGCCCTCCTTGAACAGCCACACCGCGCCGGAGTCACCGCCGCTGCTGACCTCACCTTCCGCCGACGGGTGGTCGGGGTCCGGGCCGATCTCGAAGCACCCGATGGTTTGCAGGCCCGTCACACCGCCGTAGTTGATCTTCGCTATGGTGTCGACGCGGCGGACGATGCCATGGGTGACCCCGGTGGACCGGCCGCTCTTGACCACCTTGTCGCCGAGCTCGGGTTCCCCCAGGGCCCGGGGGGCGACGTCCAGTTCTAGGATCTCCGAAAGGAAATCGCGGTCCTCGATGGTCGCCACCGCGCAGTCCCCGGCCACGCCGAGGTGGGAGCGCTTGAGCACGCCCATCCGGTTGCGGTCGATGCGGTTGTCGTCCCGTGTGCCGGGCTGCACGACCTCGATCCCCAGCTCGCCGAACGGCCCGTGCAGCACGTGCCAGTTGCTGAGCACGTACGGTGTGCCGTCGGCCCGGTCGAACACGAGGCAGCCGATGGTGCCGGCCGACACCGTCACCGCGCCGACGCTCGCCCCGGGCCGGATGGGATCCAGCCGGCTCTTGCGCGTCGGGCTCTCGACCTCGGCCACCATGTGGAAGCTCGGCTTGTAGGTGCGCTCGATGACATCGGTGGGCACCTCGACGCCGTCGACGGTGATGGTGGCCGGGATCAGCGAGGTGCCCAGGGACTCCAGTGCCTCCGGCTCGGCCTTGGTCGCCACGGTGAACTGCAACGCCACTTCGCCGCCCGGCTGATCGCCGGTCGTCTTGCGACCGACGCCCACCGAGGTGATGTTCGGATCCTCCAGCAGGTGCGGGCCCCGGACGCGGATGTACTGCCGCAGCGACGAGATGAGGTCATCGTCGGCGGGTGAGCCCTTCTTCGCCGAGGCCGCCTTCGACGCGGACTTTGGTTGCGTTGTCTTCGAGGCGGTCTTCTTCGTGTTCGTGGTTCTGGCGGCCATGCGGGCCACATCCCTTCGGGGGCGAGAGGGCATGGGAGGGGCGCCGGGGGAGTGTGGGCGGCACCGGCGAGTTGGGGCCGCGCGCAGTCGCGGTCCGGGGCGGCGACGCTCACCGCTCAATGGGGAGTCTTCCGGTCGCGATGGCCTGTCCGACCGCGACTGCCGGTGCGCTGACACCTGAGCCACTTGGAGTTTCTCTGTGAATCCGACGTTCGAGAAGTCGCCAAGGGGTGGTTTCCTCCCTCATAACCATGATGGTCGAGGGCCGCGAAGGGGCAAGTTGACATTGGGGCCTACACGGTTCTCCAACGCGGCAGATTCCCTCGGTCAACTACTTCCAGTGAAGCGTCAAATGTTGAATTGAGACCGCAGTGCTGGATATGCAAAATCAGCACTGTGGGAAGATTACGCGGCGCACCAGGAAGAAATTGGCGAGGGACAGAAGCGACGTGCGAACGGACTGCTTGAGCCGGAGCCGCGTCGAGCGGCGCCGGCCAGCCTCCTCGCCGACCTGCATCCGGCGTAACGGCGCAGCCGCGGGTGCGGTCACACGGAGGAGTCCTCCGTAGAAGAGGTGTTCCACGCCCTGGCGAACCGCTAGCCGGCCCTCAAGCGGCATGGAACCGAGGATCGGACGAGGAGAAATGCGGCGCCATGACCACCGGCCGGGTCGGATGCGGCCATCAAGCGTCGGCCTGCTCCGTGAAGTGCTGGAGGAGGGCTGCCTGGATGTGCTGGAGGAACAGGGTGTTCTGCTTGATCTGGGACAGCCGCGTCGTGGCGTGGGCGGCGTACTCCGCTCCTTCCACGGCCGAGGCCAGGAGAAAGGCGGCGAGTACGTCGACACCACGCGCAGTGTCCGCGAACTGGCCCACGGGGACCAGACGGCGGTCGAGCGGGACGGCGTCGTCGGCGACCACGTCGGTGACCAGAGACGGCTGCCAGCGGTCGGCGTTGTTGAGCGAGTGATGGGTGTCGAACCGGACGGTGACCGTCTCACCGGCGGGCACGTCGACGCTGTACGAGCCGTCGTCGTTGGTGTAGGCACGGTCGATGAGCGTGAGGTCCGGGCGGTAGACGCTGACCTTGATCATGAAGATCGGCTCGTCCCCGGTGATGGCTCGCACATGCCCGTGCATGAGAGTCTCCTCCCGGGCGCGGCCGAAGTCGACGAACGCAAGTCTGATTGAAGTGCAAACTTCTGAGGGCCGTTCAGGCGCACCTGATTCCAGGCTCGCCCCGTGCGCAGACCATGTCAATTTCAGCGGGGCGCCCGTCCGCGCTGCGCAGAACCTCCGACCGTACGCCCATGACGTCGAGGAGCGCGGGGGTAGCCGGGCCGGTGCGGACCGTCGACGACCCGGACCAGGCCCGCCCTGGATCGTCCGTGACCTGCGGACGGACGAACGCCGACGGCAGCAATGACACGCGAGCCCGCAGGCGGTCAGCCGGGTGATCAGCTCGGCGACCCGGGTGGCCCGGGCCGTGGTGCCGGCCACGAAGTCGACGAACGTCTCAACCCAGCGCCACCCGCTCGCCCCGCAGCAGCCGGTAGCTGCGCGTTACCTCGGACGCGCCGCTCACGGCCCGCCCTCCGCTCAGCTGACCTGCGCGAGGCATGCGAGCGTCATCGGATCGTTCTTGAGGCACGCCGTCGCGGAACCCGTCGGGGTCATCACGAGGTGCCGCCATGGGCAGCCCCTTGGCGACGTACGGCACCTTCGTGCCGGTGCACCTGAGTGAACCGGCACGTCCCAGCCCCTGGACCAAGTGGGACTGGGACGGAGTCGGATAGTGAGGAGGAAGGTCAGGTAACCCTCCTGGTGACGGCGCCAAGAAAACCCGCCGGTACGCTCCCGGTCATGACCGCATCTCCGACGGGCTCCGGGGCAATCCGCCCGACCGCATTGTGGGCCGTCTCCCTGTCCGCGCTGGGCGTCTTCCTCTGCACCTTGGCGCTTTGCTGGGTGAACGCGTACGTCGTGAATGACGACCTGCCGAACACCTGCGGCGACTTGCGTCGGCAGAGCTTTCCGCCGGAGGTGGCATGCGCGTCCGTGGACGGCACGCTCACCGGTGCGAACGCTGGCTGGATCGAGGCCCTGTTCTTCGCCTCGCTCGTGGTGTTCGTGCTGCTCGCGAGCATGCTGCTGGCGCTCGCGTCCGTCCGCAGGAAGTGACGCGTGCGGCCTAGGTCGTGTTTAGAAGTCCCCGTGGAAGAGGGAGCGGCGTTCGGTGCGTGCTCTGGGCGTGCCGGGCGTCGAGACGCCCTGGTCGAGCACGGCTTCGCGCACCTGAAGAACTGGCGCCGGCTGGCCAAGGTCCGCACCGACCCGAAGTGGGCGACCTCACTGGTCGAGGGCTCTGCTCGTCCTCACCGACCAGAAAGTGGGCCGCTGACCGATGATCTCCACGCCAGACTCCCGCCCCCGATCGGCGCGAGCACGCCCCGAGCCGTTCACACCAGACCCGTGACTTACAACTTCACGATCTACATCGATCAGTGAGGGTGGGGGCGGTACGACCCGATGTCGCGGCTCGATGACATCCGTCGGTTCGGTGGTGCGTGCTGCCTGTTGATCTATTTCATCCCCTTCAAATTGGTTGACATTCAGGGGTGGAATGTCGGACGTTCAGCCGTGACCCACCGAGGCGCCACAGGGCCGGAGAGATGGCACGCAGATGACTTTCAGAGACAGGAACTCGAAGCCGGGGCGCGGGAGGCGCCCGGCGGCGCCTGCCGCGGTGACGACCCTGCCGGCGGCTCCGCCAGCAGGGCTGGGCGCGACCGGGACCGCGCAAGCGGCCACGGTGGACGCGGGCTCGTGGTGTGAGCTGATCAACCAGGGGAGCGGCAAGGCGCTGGACATGTCCGGCGCAAGTACTGCTGAGGGAACCGCCGTTCAGCAGTGGACCCGCAACGGCGGTGCCCATCAGCAGTTCCAGTTCGTCGACTCGGGCGACGGCTACTACCGCGTCAAGGTCCAGCACTCGGGCAAGGTACTCGACGCCCACGGCTGGTCCGGCGCCGACCACGCGGACATCGTGCAGTGGGACGATACCAACGGCTCGAACCAGCAGTTCCGGCTGGAGGACTCGGCGGACGGTTACGTTCGTCTGAGCAACCGCAACAGCGGCAAGGCCGTCGAAGTCCGGAACGCTGCCACCACGGACGGTGCCAAGGTTGTGCAGTTCACCGACTGGGCGGCGCCGACCAGCAGTGGCAACTGGTCCCCGTGAAGAGCGTCTCGGAGCAGGTGCACACCGCAGGACGGGTCAAGGACCTGGGGAAGACGGTGCAGTTCAGCTGGCCCGGGGTGTACTTCGAGGGCCGCTTCCGCGGGACCGGCCTCGGGGTGGTACTCGACTGCGCGGCCGCCGACTACGACGTCCAGGTCGACGGGGCCACCGTCGCCACCCTGGTCACACCCGGCGACACCACGCACTGGATCAACGGCCTGAGGGACGGCGAGCACACGGTCCGGGTCGTCAAACGCAACGACACGCCGGGAGACACCAGCACGTTCGGAGGCTTCGTCGCCGCGCCCGGGGGCGCCGTACTGAGCAAGCCGGCGCCCCGGGACCGCCAGATCGAGTTCATCGGGGACTCCATCACGGTGGGCTACGGCAATGTCTCGGGCACCCGCGACTGCAATCCGGAGCAGCTCAAGCGGAACACCAACACCGACGTGAGCCACGGCGCCCTCACCGCCCAGCAGCTGGACGCCGATTACCAGATCAACGGCTTCTCCGGCCTCGGCATGGTGCGTAACGTCGCCGGCATCTGCCCGGACGTCACCTACCGGACCTACTACGACCGCGCCCTGCTGAACGTGGACGGCGACGTCTGGCAGAACCCGGGGACGTGGCGCCCCCAGATCGTGGTGGTCAACCTCGGCTCCAACGACTTCTCCGACCTCACCCCCGGTGAACCGTGGACGCCCGACAGCCTCGCGGCCGCCTACCGCACCGCCTACGGCGAGTTCCTCCGGAAACTGCGGACTCGCTACGGTGTCGGCACCACCCTCGTGGCCGTCGGCTTCGACAGAAACGCCGAGCATGTGCGGCAGGTGGTCGAGGCGCGCAACGACGCCGGCGACAGCGGGGTCCACTACTGGTTCCTCGATCAGTCGGGCCTGGACTTCCTCGGATGTGACGGGCACACCTCGGCTCACGACGACCGGGTGATCGCCGACCGCCTTGCCCCGTTCCTCAGGAGCCTGCCGACGGGATGGTAAGGGACATGGTCACCCGTGAACCGGGCCAGGGACTGCTACCTCCCGCCGTCGCCTCCGGAACCCCCTGCGTGCCCTGCCGCTGGGCGACCTGATCACCTGGGGCGAGGGCAGCAGCACGGGCGACGGCTACTGGGGTCCGCTGTGGGACAGGCTCACCGCGGCAGCGGTCCCCGGCCCCGCTGTCGGGTCAGGCCGCCGGGCGAGGAGCTGATCTCGTAGCCGAACTGGACGTCGCCGATGGTCTCGCTGCCGGACATCCAGCCCTCGGTGTGGGCGATCCAGTGGAGGACCGCGTTCACGTCCACGGTGCCGGAGGTGGAGTGGGTGGTCCGGAGGAACGAGAACACCTCGTTGATCAACTTCGTCGAGTTGGGGTAGGACTTGCCGCTGATCTCTGGATGGTCGGCCCAGACGCCCCAGATGTTGTTGTAGAGCGTGTAGCCGCTTCCAGACCGCGGCCAAGGCAGGGGCGGCGGCTAGGCCGTGTTGAGAAGTTGCTGGTGTGCTGGGTGGGCTGTTCGGGGAAGTCGCGGGCGGCCATCCAGATCGTCAGGTCGCGGGCGATCCGGTCGATGCTTGTCTCGTTGATGACGTCGTGTTCGCGGTGGGCGGTGTCGCGTCGGACGACTTCGTAGCCGCCTTCGTCCAGAACCGCGACGGAGGTGGACCAGGCCGGGGTGTCTTCGTGGGGCTGGATGATGACGAAGGTGTTGTCCGAGTCGCTGAGGTCGTCGATCTGATAACAGGGCCTCCCGGAGCGTTCGGCGTGTCGACATCGCTTGAACTACCAAGAGGCTGCGCTCCTACGCAGGCCAGGCGCCGCAGTCACCCGATCGAAGTGACCTGTGATCCGAGGCAGGCAGCTGCAGTCGTTCCCAGCACAGAAGCGGTGCCGGACGAGGTGTCCCCGACGTGCGGAAGACCACTGGCGCCGCGGGCGCGGCGTCCTTCTCTCCCGTACCGGGCGACGGCCCGGATGCCACGTCGCTCAAACGGCAGCGTGCCGGGATCGAGGCCGAACAGCGGGGCATCCGGGCCGGCACGCCCGTCGAGACTGCAGTGGCGGGAGCGTCTTCCCGCAACACGCCTTCGATAGTACGTTCGCGCGCATCACCCAAGCCCCTCTGGAGGACTTTGGCATGCCTGCACGCTATTTCGAGGACTTCACGCCCGGCCGCGGGCGGCTGGCGCCGCGCGCGGTCCTGGACTCCGACGCCCCCCGGATCGACCTCAACGGGCAGTGGGCGTTCCGGTTCTCGTCGGCGCTGCGGGTCGAGCCGGACGGGTTCCAGGACCCGGAGTTCGACGACGGCTCCTGGGACGCCCTGCCGGTCCCCTCGCACTGGCAGCTGCGCGGCTACGGCCGGCCCGTCTACCTCAACATCGCCTACCCCATCCCGCTCGACCCGCCCTTCGTCCCACAGGAGAACGAGACCGGTGACTACCGCCGCGTCTTCGACCTGCCGGACTCCTGGCAGGGCGTGCCGGTGGTAGTGCGCTTCGAGGGAGTGGACTCCTGCGCCCGGGTCTGGCTCAACGGCACGGAACTCGGCGTCACCTACGGCAGCCGCCTGGCGACCGAGTTCGACGTGACCGCGCTGCTACGGCCCGGCCGCAACGTGCTGGCCGTGCGGGTGCACCAGTTCTCCGCCGGCACCTACCTGGAGGACCAGGACACCTGGCGCCTGTCGGGCATCTTCCGCGACGTGGCACTGCTGGCCCGCCCCGCCGACGGCATCCGGGACGCCTTCGTCCACGCCGACTACGACGACGCCACCGGCGAGGGCCGGTTGCGCGTGGACGTGGACACGGACGCACCCGTGCGGATCAGCGTCCCCGCCCTCGGCATCCACGACCAGCCGGCCGACGGCGAGCTCCGGTTCCCGGCAGTGCGCCCCTGGAGCGCGGAGGACCCGCACCTCTACGAGGCACACCTGGCCACCGGCAGCGAACGCGTGCGGGTCCGGTTCGGCTTCCGCACCATCGCCATCGACGAGAGCGGCGTCCTGCGGGTGAACGGGCGCCGCGTCCTGCTGCGCGGCGTCAACCGGCACGAGTTCGACCCCGACCACGGCCGCACCCTCTCCCCGGAGGCCATGCGCCGCGACGTGGAGCTGATGAAGCGCCACAACATCAACGCCGTCCGCACCTCCCACTACCCGCCGCACCCAGCCTTCCTCGACCTGTGCGACGAACTCGGGCTGTACGTGACGCTCGAATGCGACCTGGAGACCCACGGCTTCGAGTACGCCGACGCCACGATGTGGGAGCGGAACCCCTCCGACGACCCGCGCTGGCGCGGCGCCTACCTGGACCGCATCGAGCGCACGGTCGAGCGGGACAAGAACCACCCCAGCATCATCATGTGGTCGCTGGGCAACGAGGCCGGCGACGGCCAGAACCTGCGCGCGATGGCCGACTGGGCACACCGACGCGACCCCTCCCGCCCGATCCACTACGAGGCCGACCGGCTCGGCGAGTACACCGACGTCCACGGCCAGATGTACCGCCCGCCCGCGGCCGTCGCCCGCATCGGCCGCGGACAGCTGCTCCCGGGCGAGATCCATTACCCGGCGTGCGCCGGCTCCGGCGACCCGGCCGACGATCCGCGCAACCGCATGCCCTTCGTCCTCACCGAGTTCGGCCACGCGATGGGCAACGGACCCGGCGCCCTGGCCGAGTACGCGCAGCTCTTCGACGAGTACCCGCGGGTGCAGGGCGGCTGGGTGTGGGAGTGGATGGATCAGGGGCTGCGCACGCGCGACGCCCAGGGCCGCGAGTTCTTCGGGTACGGCGGCGACTTCGGCGAGGACCTGCACGACGGCAACTTCTGCTGCGACGGCTTGGTCTTCCCCGACGGCACCCCCTCGCCCGGGCTGCTGGAGTACGCCAAGGTCATCGCCCCCGTCCGCATCGGTACGGGCCGCGAGCCCGGAACGCTGAGCGTCGAGAACCGCTACGAGGTCCTGGACCTCTCCCACCTGCGCTTCACCTGGTCGCTCGCGCGCGAGGGCGTCGAACTCGCCGCAGGCACACTGCCGACGCCGAAGGCGACCCCGGGCGACCGCGTCGAACTGCCGCTGCCCGAGCCCGCCCTGCAGGCCGCCGACGACGACGGCGACGGCGACGGCGACGGTGGTGGTGAACTGTGGCTCACCGTCCAGGCGGAGCTGGCCAAGCCCGCCGACTGGGCACCCGAGGGCCACGTCATCGCCTGGGGACAGCTCCAGCTCTCCGCACCAGGCCGCGCCCACTCGCACGCACCCCTGCTGAGCCCGCACGCCGCGGACGGGTTCATCACGCTCGGGCCCGGCCGGTTCGACCACGCCACCGGCAGCCTCCTCGACCTCGACGGACTGCCCCTGCAGGGCCCCACGCTGGGCCTGTGGCGCGCACCCACCGACAACGACCGCGGCTGGTCCCAGCGCGACGCCACCTACTGGAAGGAACGCGGCCTGGACCGGCTGCGCCACCGCACGGTCTCCGTCACGCCCGACGCCGAGGGCCTGACCGTCGTGGTCCGCAGCGCCGCCGCCGCCGTCCCTTGCGGCTACCTGACGACCTACCGCTGGACCAGCGACGGGACCGGTCTGCGGCTCCACGTGCACACCGAACCGGTCGGCCACTGGCCCGAGCGGGCGGACGCCTTCGCCGACACCATGGTGGACCCCGACCTGCCGCCCGAAGAGCACCGGGAACTTCTGTGCCGCAACACCTCCCGTTCCCTGGCCCGGATCGGTCTCGACTGGCAGCTCCCCGCCGACTGGTCACAGGTCGAGTGGTTCGGCGCCGGCCCCGGCGAGGCCTACCCGGACTCCCGGCAAGCGGTCCGCGTCGGACGGTTCCACACCACGGTCGAGCAGATGCAGACGCCCTACGTGCGCCCGCAGGACAACGGCAACCGCGTGGACGTACGGTGGGCCGAGGTCAGTGACGGCTCCGGCGCCATCCGCGTCCGGGGCGAGGAGCTCTTCCACCTCTCCGCCCGCCGCTGGACCGACCGGCAGCTCGACGTGGCCCGGCACCAGACTGAGCTGACCCCCGGCCCGCTCGTGCACCTGCACACCGACCACGCTGTCCAGGGCGTCGGGAGCGCCGCATGCGGACCCGGCGTCCTGCCCCAGCACCGCCTCGAACTCGGCACCGCCGACTTCACCCTCAACCTCACGCCCTTCCGTCGCCCATGACACGGGAACCGGTCCGCCCGCGCGGGCGGACCGGTCAAGCGGTGCCCGGACATCCCATCCGGGCACGGCAGCACAGGGCACGCACCGGGGACGGCTGACAGGCTCACCTACTCCGCTCCACGGCGCCGCCGCGCCAGCGAACACACCAGATCCGAACGCTGCCGAAGCCGCCCCGGCCGCCGCAGATCGAAGAGGCCGGTGAATGACGGACCGCAACCCTCGTTCGATCGCCCGCCTCCGTGATCGGTACGACAACGGCTACTTAGTGCCTGGTTGGCCGGAGCACCAGGGCGTGTGAAGCTGGTCGTCGGCCACCTGCGCGGTCTCGTAGGTGGCCCAGGCCGACACAGCGAGACGGCTGCGACGACGGCGCCAGAACAGCCGTGTGCCGGCCGATGTCCGCCGTGCCGTACCAGGTGCGTGGAGATGTCCGTCTGGACGATGGCCTGCCAGACTCGTCGATCTAGCTGGGTAGGGTCGGCGTGAGGCGACTTCGGAGGTCTCCGGTGTGAGTGAATGTGCCTTCTGCAGGATCGGACAAGGCGAGATCGATGAGGACTTGGTCGCCTACCGTTCGGAAAACGTCTTCGTCGTCCCTGCGCTCAAGCAGCGGCAGAACAACCCTGGTCACGCCCTAGTCCTGCCTGTGTCACACGTGACCGACCTGCATGACGTACCAGCTGATCTCCTGCATGAGATCTTCGAGGTCACGGCAAGACTGACCTCTGCGGTGAAGGACGCCTATGGGGCTGTCGGAAGCACGGTGACGCAGAACAACCACATCCCAGGTCAAGTGCTTCATCACGTACACGTTCATGTCGTCCCCCGGTTCGAGGACGACGGCTTTCGCATGCCGGACCCGGCACTGCGTGAAGCACCACGAGACGTGCGACTTGCCCGAGCTGCCGCCCTCAGGAGGCATTGCAGCTGGGAGCTTGAGCCTGGCGACGGTTGAGTGACGTGATCGGGCGTCCAGGCACTGGGCCAAAGGTCCCTGCGGGGCAATAGGTCAAGACCTGACCTAGAAGCCACCTAGCGTAAGAACGAGCCGCACGCACTCAGGAGGGCATCTGATGACCGTAAAACCGATCCCGGACGGCTACCACACCGTCACGCCGTGGATCATCTCGCGCGACACCGCCGGGCTCATCGACTACTTGAAGGAGGCGTTCGACGCAGAGGAGATCGCCCGGGTCGTCGGGGACGACGGCCGGATCGGGCACGCTGAGGTACGGATCGGCGACTCGATCGTCATGCCGTTCGACGCGCCGCCACACTGGCCGCCGACGCCCGCCTTCCTGCGCCTCTACGTCGAGGACGCCGACGCCGCGCACCGCAGGGCCATCGCGGCCGGCGGTACCTCCGTGACCGAAGTGACACACCTCTTCTTCGGCGACCGGGTCGGACGGGTACGCGATCCGCTGGGCAATCTGTGGTGGCTCCAGACGCGGGTGGAGGACGTCAGCCCGGAGGAGATGGAACGCCGCCTGGGCGACCCGAAGTGGGCCGAGGCGATGGCGTACGTCCAGGGTGCCGACTTCTTCCCGGAGGTTTCCGGCTTCGAGGGATGACCCACCTCCGCGGGGGGTGGGGCGCAGGCCAGTCACCCCCCAACTGGCCGCCCATTGGGGCGTTCACCCGGCCACCAACAGCTGGCCGTCGAGCCGGTTCGCGTGTGAAGACTCACCGCCCGTCGACGGCACTCGCGATGCTGGTTCTCGACATGGCCGGGGACAACGACGTCTCCGCCTCCACCGTGCGCCGCTGGGTACTGGAAGTCCTCGGCCTGCTCGCTGCCCGCGCCCGTGTCTGGACCGTGCCCTGAAGAAGATCGCCCGTCGGGGCGGTGCGGTGGTCCTGCTGGACGGCACCCTCGTGCGCACCCGCCGCCGCACCGGGACGGACAACCGCAAGAACCATGGCGGGAAACACAAGGCCTATGGCCTGCTCTTCCTCGCACTGACCGACGAGAGGGGAAACCTGATCTGGATCTCTTCCGCAGGCCCCGGCCGGGCCAGCGAGATCACCGCCGCCCGCCACGACCACATCACCAGGCCCGCCTCACCGACGCCGAGAAGGAGGCGAACCGGCTGGTCAGCCGAACGCGCCGCCGTCGAGCACGGCTTCGCGAACCTGAAGACCTGGCGCATTCTGACCAAGGGCCGCATGAACGTCCATCACGCCACCACGCTGCTACGAGCAGCACGAGGACCGCGTCACGGACTCACACCAGTACCACGACCTGCGAGTTCACGATGAAACGATCTCATTGGCGAACTGATCCTCGAATGCCCTCCGTCGCTGGTTGCCGATGCCCTCGGGTACGGCCACCAACTGACGTTCCTGCATGCCGAGAAGGCTGCAGAACCCTGGGCGCGTTACGCGGGCCGCTGTGTCCGCTCACCGTGATGCACGCAGCATGACTCCTCGTCCGGGGCGTAGCGTTGACCGCCTGAACCCGCACAGATGAGAGGGCGCAAGCGTCCTGCGAGCAACCGCGCGGTCCTGCCAGGGACTGAGAGCCCGGTGTCTATACCTTGCTCGCGACCACCATGTAGTTCTCGGCCTCAAGATCGAACGTGCTCACTTCCGTCCGGAGTCCGACCCGGTGCAGCTCGACTTCGAGTTCCTCGTACCGGTAGGGCCAGCAGGACAGCAGTTCCGAGCGGACAAGAACCAGCCCAGTCGCATCAACTTGGGCGATCGCAATCTCGATGTGGTGCTCGTCCTCCCAATGCGGCGCAATCTCCCAGCGGTAGACCACGACGGCATCGCGACCGTTTCGTCGGACGAGTCGGTCCCTGATGTCCAGCCGGGAACCTCTGGCCCTCACGAGTTCCCAGGTGCGGGATGTGAGCACCAAGCGCCCGCCGGGGCGCAGAAGCCGTGACATCGACTCCAGAGCAGCACCCCTGCCTGTCGCGCCCGCGGCATGGTGAAGCGAGTTGCCAACGCAGAACACCATGTCGAACGTGTCGTCCTCGAAATGATCGGGCAACTCTTCCCAGTTCGCCCGCACGGCCCGGACGCAGGCCCCGAACTCCTCAGACAGCTCTGCAGTCCGGCGAACCATCGCTTCGCTGGCGTCAGTTGCGACAACCCGCATGCCACGACCGGCGAGGCCAACCGCCAACTGTCCGGTTCCGCACGAACAGTCGAGGACGTGAGCGTTCGACGGCAGGAGACTGAGGACGTCATCGAACGACGCAGCGAACTCGGCGGGAGGCAACTTTGCATCCGAGATGAGCCATTCGTACACCTCGGCAAGCACGTCATATCCCGTCACAACCACTACCTCCGTCACAGCGGACTCACGGTGGGACGTCAGCCCATCAGAGGAGCAAGCCGGGCACCAATGGTTTTCGCAAGGACAACCCGTCCGCCCATGCCGCGGATAGCGCGAGCTGATCCGCTCGGTCATTCGCCGTGTTCGGCGCTTGACTCCGAGGTCAGGGACGCCAGCCCCATCCCCTCGACACGGTCCGGCACCAACCGCATCCCGCCCGCACCGGGCCCAGCCGCGACGCGCTCCGGCTCCGGCTCCACGATGCCCGACGGCCGCCGTCCCCCGTCCGTCGCCTCGGCCCACTGCCCGAACACCACCTCGGCCGCCTCCTGCCGGCCCAGCTCGGCGTCAACCTCCGCCAGCTCCTCGCGCAGCAGCTCGGCCCGCTCAGTCAGTCGCATCCGCCGCTCGATCGTCCACGTCAGCACGTCACCATGCGCCTCCCTCCCGTTGCGGAACCTACGAGACGCCTCAAGCGGACCACCTCAGAACCCGCGAACCGGCCCGTGACGGAGGATCACCTGCTAATGATCACGTCCTAGACCAGCACGAGCGAGTCAATCTCCACCCACGCCAGAGCCCGACCTGCGAGTAGCGGGGCGCCGCCACGCCATTTACGGACGGGAAGCCAGTTACGGACGAGGGGCGGCTGATCGAATCAGCCGCCCCCCGGATCCGCTCGGGTCGATCGGGCCGGTCTACGGAATGAAGCCGTAGTCCAACTGACCGGCCAGCCTCGTCCTGTCGTCCTTCAGGGACAGTACGAGCGTGCGTGCGAGGGTGCCGCCGAAGCGGGTCCCGCCGTCAGGCGTCGGCACCGTGTCGATGAAGCTCTCCACCAGCCCGTTGGGCATCACGTAGTGCGAGTACTGCTGTGTCGGGGCGTCCTCGGGGTTGCCCAGGACCAGCGCGCTGCCGTTGAGCGGCCGGTAGTCGCTGCGCAGCCCCGGGCCGACGAACCCGTAGAGGCCGTCCCATCCGCTCAGCCCCGGCGCGAACGTGAACTTGTGGCTGATCGTGAACAGGTAGTACTTGCCGCCGCGGATGATCAGGTGCGGCCGTTCGGTCTGCTGGTTCACGCAGTTGGCCGAGAGCAGCGGGGGCTGGAGTTTCCAGTTCTCCATGCTGTCGCCGTCGGCCGTGGCCAGCCCGATGTTGCCCGTGTAGTACTTCGAGTCCTCCGGCACCTCGTGGCCGGCCGGGAGGTCACCCAGGTCACGCTTGGTGCACTGGTACGAGCCCGCGGTACCGCCCGTGTTGCCCTCGAACAGCAGGTGGACCTTGCGGTCCCGCGGGTCGCGGAAGACGAACGGGTCGCGGAAGGCGTAGATGATCGGGCCTTGTTGCGACTGTTCGAGGGTCTGGTACATCTTGCCGTCGGCCTCGGCGATGATGCGGTGGTCCCGGAAGCCGGAGAACCACACGCGGTTCTTGTCCGCGTGGATCTTGCCGGTCGCCTGCGCCAGACGCTGCAGCGCGTCGCTGGGGTCGACCCCGCCGTTGTCGTGCCCGGAGGCGGTGTAGAAGGACTGCACCTTGTCGCCGACGAGCGCCGTCGAGCCGGCCCACTCACGTGAGCCGAACGAGGTGCCGGCCGGGAACAGGTCGCCGCCGTACTTCCAGCTCTTGGCGTCACGCGAGTAGAAGTAACCGATCTTCGCGTACCAGTGCCGGTCACCGAACGGCACCGAGCGCGGGGCCGTCAGCGAGAAGATGACGTGCCAGCCCTTGTACGTGGCGGTCTGGGTGTTGAGCTTGGTGAGCGGCCAGGTGTCCCACACCCACACCTTGTCGGTCATCACCGGGAAGTCGGGTGACACGCGAGGGGCGGTGTTGGTGCTGTCCTGCTTGAGTTTCAGGGCGTCCGCGCGGGACCAGACGGCTGTGTAGTCGTCGTCGGCGGTGTACTGCCGGGTGCCCGTCCGGGACGCGTCGTGGGGGGAGGCGGAGGCGGGAGTGATGATGCCGCTCAGCGTCGCGAAGGCTGCCAGACCCGTCGCCAGCCGGAGCAGCACTCGTCTTGCTCTGTACATACGTCACCCTTGGGGGGAAGAGGGAACGAATGGAAGCTGTGGAGCCGGTTCCATCGCTGACGCTACCTCAGTTTTGCGGGAAAAGGGTGAACTTGTGAGGTGAAGATTTACGAACGAGCAGCGGTCGGAGTCGCGCTGTGGAAGTTAATGGAAACCGATCCAATGCCGTCGGCGCGGCGCGGATCAGGCTCCCGCGACGGCCGTCGTACGCCGGGGCACGAGCTCCAGTTCCAGCATCTTCTCGACGGGCTCGCCGAGGGGCCGGCCGATGCGTTCCAGCAGCATGCGCGCGGCGATCCCGCCGCTGGCGCGCAGGGGCTGGCGTACCGTGGTCAGCCCTACGTAGGCCGCCACGTCGAGGTCGTCGAAGCCGACCACGGACAGTTCCTGAGGAACCCTCACGCCCGCCGAGTTCGCCGCCTCGATCACGCCCAGCGCCCGGGTGTCGGATGCGGTGACGATCGCGCTGGGGGGCTCCGCGAGGGCCAGCAACTCGTCGGTGAGGCGGTGCGCCACGGCGCGGCCGTGGGGTCCGGCCCGCACGTACCGCTCCTCCAGCGCGAGGCCGTACGCCTTCAGCGCCAGCTCGCAGCCCTCGCGGCGACGGGCGCTCGCGCTGAAACGGAAACGGTCGTCGGCGACGTCGCCCATGAACGCGATGCGACGATGGCCGAGTTGCAGCAGATGACGCGTCGCCAGCATGCCGCCGCGCACGTCGTCGATCACCACACGTGGCAGGTCCGGGTGCTCACAGTCCAGCAGCACCGTGGGCAGACCGACCCGTGCCAGCTGCTCCGCTTCCTCGTCGGTGGGCGCGAGCGAGATCGCCAGCAGCCCGTCGAAGCGGTCACCGGCCGCCACCGCCCGGTACTGCTGATCGCGCTGATCCGGTGTGGCCACGTCGAGCAGAGTGAGGTCGTGGTCGCTACCGTGCAGTACGTGTGAGATGCCGCGCAGCCGCTCGACGACCGACGGCTCGGTGGCGAAGGGCGCGATGACGGCGATGCTCTGGGTGCGTCCCGTGGACAGGGCGCGAGCGCGCCGGTTCGGCCGGTAATCCAGATCCCGGATCACCCGCAGCACCCGCTCGCGGGTGTCCTCGCTGACGTTGCGGCTGTCGTTCAGGACGCGCGAGACCGTGCCGACTCCCACCCCGGCCCGGGCCGCGACATCGCCGATGGTCGCCCGTTCTCCCACGGCCGTACAGTACCCGAACTCGCAGATCGACCTGCTGACACGCACATCCTCAGCTGCCCGCCGGGCCCGTCGACTCCTCCTTCCCCCGGGTCGCTTGCGGGAGGGGCTCCGGACCGTCAGCGACCGCCCTCCCGGACGCGTTGCTCACCCGACCCCCGGACGACCAGCCGGGTGGGCACGGTGATCGTGCGGGCCCGGGAGCGGTCGCCGTCGAGCCGGGCCAGGGCGGTGGTCGCGGCGCTGCGGCCGATCTCCTCGGGCGCCTGGGCGACGACCGTGAGCGCCGGTTCCAGCGCTTCGGCGAGGGAGACGTCGTCGAAGGCCACGACGGCCA
>NZ_WWIQ01000003.1:308474-309398 GCF_009862985.1 Streptomyces sp. SID5464
GGGATCGGGCCGTTCGAGGAGTTGCGCCGTCACGGCCTCCGCCCCCTGCTGATCGTGCGCGCTGACGACCAGCGAGCGGTCGTAGGGGATGTCGGCTTCCCGCAGGGCGGCCCGGTATCCGGCGAGGCGTTCGCGGCGGGTGTACAGCTTCACCGGCAGGTCGCCGACGAACCCGATGCGGCGGTGCCCGTGGGCGATCAGGTGCGCGACGCCCTCCTGGGCCCCCGCACGGTTGGAGCTGACGACGCTGTCCGTGGACATGCCGACCCCGGGCCGGTCGAGGAAGACGACGGGCAGCCCCGCCGTGCGGTGCGACTTGAGGTCGGAGTGGTCGGCGCCGACGGACGGCACGACGATCAGGATGCTGACGCGCCGGGCGAGGAACTGGGCCGTCAGGGCGCGTTCGCGCTCGGCGTCGTCCGCGGACGAGCCCATGAGCAGCGTCAGTCCGCGGTCCCGGACCGTGTCCTCGATCCCGCGGGCCACGGCTCCGAAGAAGGGGTTGGCCAGGTCGGGGATGACCAGCCCTATGGTCGTGTCCGGACCGCCGACGCGGATGTTGCGGGCCATCAGGTTCGGCTGGAAGCCCAGCTCGGCGACCGCGGCGAGTACGTGCTCCCGGGTCCGGGCCGAGACGGGCCCGTCCTCGTTGAGGACCCGGGAGACCGTCTTGGCGCTGACACCCACTTCTCTGGCGACGTCGGCCAAGGTGGGTCTGCGGCTCGCTGCCATGGAGTAAACCGTCTCCTGGATGCTCCCGGTTCCGGGCCGCGGCCTCGGCCGGAACATGCGGGAGCGGGGTTGCGCTGTCAGGTGGCCTGTACTCCGGCGGCCTTCGCGGCCTCGGAATCCGCTACGACGGTATCTCCGGCCGCGTCGACGGTGAGTGCGCCGGTCATGATGGCGACGACCTCCGCCATGGAG
>NZ_WWIQ01000003.1:309514-310086 GCF_009862985.1 Streptomyces sp. SID5464
GAGTGCGCCGGTCATGATGGCGACGACCTCCGCCATGGAGTAGTCGGAGGGCTTGATGACGGCGGCGCGCCGGCCCAGGCGGTGGACGTGGATCCGGTCGGCGATCTCGAAGACGTGCGGCATGTTGTGGCTGATCAGGACCACCGGCATGCCCTTGTCGCGAACCCGGCGGATGAGGTCGAGGACCTGGCCGGACTCCTTGACGCCGAGGGCGGCGGTGGGTTCGTCCATGACCACGACGCTGCGGGCCCAGGCGACCGCGCGGGCCACCGCGACGGCCTGCCGCTGTCCGCCGGAGAGGGTCTCGACGGCCTGGGTCAGCGAACGCAGGCCGATCTTCAGGTCCGCCATGTGCTCGGCGGCCTCCTGGCGCATGCGCTTCTTGTCCAGCATGCGGAAGGCACTGCCGAGGACACCGGGGCGGCGCAGCTCGCGCCCCAGGAACATGTTCGAGGCGATGTCCATGGAGGCGGCCACGGCGAGGTCCTGGTACACCGTCTCGATGCCGTGGGCGCGTGCGCTCTGCGGACCGGAGAACTGGATCGGCTCGCCGTTCAGGCGGATCTCACCCT
>NZ_WWIQ01000003.1:310269-310606 GCF_009862985.1 Streptomyces sp. SID5464
CCGGAGAACTGGATCGGCTCGCCGTTCAGGCGGATCTCACCCTCGTCCGGCACCACCGCGCCGGTGAGCGCCTTGATGAGGCTGGTCTTGCCGGCGCCGTTGTCGCCGATGACGGCGAGGACCTCGCCGGGCAGCAGGTCGAAGTCGGCGCCGTCGATGGCGGTGACCTGGCCGTAGCGCTTGACCAGACCGCGGGCCTGCAGCACGGGCGTCTCGGTGGTGGTCGTGGTCATCGGGCCTTCCTCCGGGAGATCTGGTCGACGGTCACCGCGAGGATGACCAGGACGCCGGTGATCAGGGTCTGGTAGATCGAGGCGACCCCCATCAGTTGCAGGCC
>NZ_WWIQ01000003.1:310762-311267 GCF_009862985.1 Streptomyces sp. SID5464
CCGTTGCGGAAGACGCCGACGATGAGGACGCCGATGAACGTGCCCAGGACCGAACCGCGTCCGCCGAAGAGGCTCGTGCCGCCGAGCACCACGGCGGTGATGCTGTCGAGGTTGTCGGTCTGCCCGGCCTGCGGATCGCCCACCCCGGTACGCGAGATGAGCAGCAGGGCGGCGACGCCGTAGAGGAGACCGGCCACGGTGTAGACGCCGATGGTCAG
The DNA here is from genome assembly GCF_009862985.1 of Streptomyces sp. SID5464. Taxonomy (NCBI): domain Bacteria; kingdom Bacillati; phylum Actinomycetota; class Actinomycetes; order Kitasatosporales; family Streptomycetaceae; genus Streptomyces; species Streptomyces sp. SID5464. The sequence goes on from NZ_WWIQ01000003.1 coordinate 310,981, forward strand.
GCGGGAGGTGCGGATGCCGTTCAGCCGCGCCGCTTCCGGGCTGTTGCCCAGCGCGTAGACGTGCCGGCCCCAGCCGGTGCTGCTCAGCGCGTAGGCGAGGAGGAGGAACAGGGCGATGGTGACCAGCGAGCCGTAGGTGATGTCGGTCTTGCCCAGCGGGAAGGTCTGGCCGAGGGCCGTCAGCGGGCCGGGCAGGTTGCTGACGGTCTGCTCCTCGGAGTAGATGTGGGTCAGCGCGAACGCCACGTTGAGCATGCCGAGGGTGACGATGAACGGCGGCAGCGGGA
>NZ_WWIQ01000003.1:311413-314613 GCF_009862985.1 Streptomyces sp. SID5464
TGCCGAGGGTGACGATGAACGGCGGCAGCGGGATCTTCTGTACCAACACTCCGTTGAGCAGCCCGAATCCGCCGCAGACGGCGATGCCCAGGGCGATCGCGGCGAGCGGGGGCAGGGAGCCCTCCGCGGCCATCTTGGCGATCATGATGCTGCCGAACGCCATGACGGCACCGCACGACAGGTCGATGCCCGCCGTGAGGATGATCAGGGTCTGACCGATGGCGAGCGTGCCGACGACCATGACCTGCTGCACGATCAGCGAGAAGTTCCCGCCGGTCAGGAACTGGTCGGTCGAGACGGAGAAGAAGGCGCAGGCCAGAAGGAGGGCGACCAGCGGGCCGGTGGTCGGTGCAGTGAGCAGTCTGCGGGCCGTGGTCGGCGCTTTGAGCCCGGAGTACGGCGAGGACGTGCTCGGGGGCGTGGTCGTGGCTGTCATACGAAGTCCTTGTCGGAAGACAGAAGTCCGTGTCTCTCCTTGCCGGAGGACAAGGGAACGAGGGGGCGGCCGTCCCCCGGTCGGGGAGGTGGGGGTCGGCCGCCCCGCCTGGGGTGCGTACGGTCGTCGGGGGCGGCTCAGCCCCAGCAGTTGTCCAGGCCGTAGGAGGTGTCCTTGGAAGCGACCCCGTCCTGCGCCTTGTCGGTGATCAGGGTGACTCCGGTGTCGGTGTAACCCGAGGCCTTCTTGCCGTCCTTGGCGTACGTCACGACGGCCTTGACGCCCTCGGCGGCCATCTTGAGCGGGTACTGCTGCGAGGTGGCGGCGATCTTGCCGTCCTTGACGGCCTTGGTGCCGGTGCAGCCGCCGTCGACGGAGACGATCAGGACGTCCTTCTCCCGGCCCTTGGCCTTGAGCGCGGTGTACGCGCCCAGCGCGGCGGGCTCGTTGATGGTGTAGACGACGTTGATGCCGGGCTCCTTCTGGAGGCAGTTCTCCATCGCCGTCTGGCCCTTGGACTGGTCGCCGCCGGTGTCCTGGGCGCAGGCGACGTCCTTGTCGGTGGCGCCGAAGCCCTTGAGGAAGCCGTTGTGCCGCTGGACGCCGACGGAGACGCCCGGCGCGAGGTCGAGGGCGGCTATCTTCGCGGTCTTGCCCTTCATCGCGGCCTTGGCGTACTCGCCGATCAGCTCACCGGCCTTGAGGTTGTCGGTGGCGAAGAGGGCGTCGACCGCGCTCTGCGGCTCGGTCGGGGTGTCCAGGGCGATGACCAGGACGCCCTTGGCCTTGGCCTTCTCGATCGCGGGCACGATCGCCTTGGAGTCGCTCGGGGTGATCAGGATGCCCTTCACACCGGCGGCGACCATGTTCTCGATCGCGGTGACCTGCCCGGCGTTGTCGCCGTCGAACTTGCCCGCCGCGGTCATGAGCTTGACACCCTCGGCCTTCGCGGACTTCTCCGCGCCCTCCTTCATCTTGACGAAGAACGGGTTGGTGTCCGTCTTGGTGATCAGGCCGACCTTGACCTCGCCCGAGCCGGTGCTCGTGCTGCCCGATCCCGATCCGGATCCACAGGCCGTCAGGGTGAGGGCCGCGACGCCGGTGACAGCGGCGGCTCTGAGAAGGGAGGAGGAAAGGCGAGTGGTGCGAGGCATGATCGACTCCTGTGGGATAGCGAGCGGCACGGGGTCGGGGTCAGAGCAGGCCGCCCGGGGTGTCATCGTTGACTTATGTCATCGTTGACACTGCATGGCGAGGATGATGGACTCCGTCTCCCGGAAACGTCAATGCCCTGCACTCGTCACAAATCGGCAACGCACGCGACCGCCGCCCCTCCGCAGACGTCCTGCATTCGCACCACGACGCGCCCGGTTCGTCATACGTTCGTCAGGAATGTTCCGTCAGAGAAGAGCAGCCCATGAGCCCGCGCCAGATCACCGTCCTGGGGGAGTGCGTCGCGGACGCGTTCGCCGAACCCGGGGGCCCCTCGAACGAACTCGCCCTGCGCGTCCTGCCCGGCGGCGGACCTGCGAATACGGCAGTGTCGCTGGCCCGGCTCGGCACCCCGGCCCGCTTCCTCGCGCGGTTGTCGGGCGATGTGTTCGGCCGCCTGTTCCGCGACCACCTGCAGACGTCCGGAGTGGACCTGTCGAGCGCCGTCACGGCGGCGGAACCGAGCACACTGGCCGTGGCGGAACTGGACGCCCAGGGGCAGGCCGCGTTCTCCTTCCACGCGCAGAACACGGCCGACTGGCAGTGGACAGCCGAGGAACTGGCGCGAGTGGACCTGTCCGAGGCCGCCTGCGTGCACACCGGATCCCTGGCCCTGGTCCGGGAGCCCGGGGCGGCGGTTGTGGAGGACTTCCTGGCGGCGGCCGCCCCTCGCGCGACCATCAGCATCGACCCCAACGTCCGGCCGCTGCTGGTGCACCCCGACGTCTACCGTGCCCGGCTGGCGCACTGGTGCGCCCTCACCGACGTACTGCGGCTGAGCGAGGACGACCTGGAACTCCTGCTGCCGGGCACGCCGCCCGAGGAGGCGTGCGACACCTGGCACGCCGCCGGGGCACGGCTCGTGGTGATCACGCGGGGCGCCGACGGCGCCCTGGCCTCGCTCGACGGCGAACGCATCCAGGTTCCGGCCGTGCCGACGAGCGTCGCCGACACGGTCGGGGCGGGGGACTCCTTCACGGCCGGGCTGCTGCACCACCTGGGCGCCCGCGGCCTGCTCGGCGGCCGGCTGACGGAACTCCGCCTCGACGATGTCGCCGAAGCCTGCCGGTTCGCCACCCGGGTCGCGGCCCTGACCTGCTCGGTCGCCGGCCCCAACCCCCCGTGGCAGCGCCAGTTGGAGCAACTCGCCACGCCCGAACGCGCATGACGGACGGCGGAGTCGCGAAGAGGCCGTCACGACCGAACCGTTGACGCATCGGCCGCATGGCGGCCATCATCGGGCCACTCGATGTCATCGATGACACAAGTCAACGATGACTTCTCGGTCGGCGCCTTGGACGAGGGCGCCGACCGAGGCGTCACTTTTCGGTCGGTTCCGCACCGGGCGTCCGTGCTCCGCTGCGCCCGGACGGCCGCGGCACAGGAGACATCATGAGCTCAGGACGTGTACCCCGGCATGCCCGGATCCGGATGATCGCGGCGGTGGCGACCGTCTGCGCCCTGTCCGCAGCCGCGCCGACCCCCCAGGCCGTCGCCGCCGACACCCCGCCGTACTCCGAGACCTACCGGCCCCAGTTCCACTTCACCCCCG
>NZ_WWIQ01000030.1:0-13497 GCF_009862985.1 Streptomyces sp. SID5464
GGCAGCGGGATGGCGTCGTACCAGTCGCCGCCGACGCGGGCGGTCTCCGCGGCCGGCAGGTAACGCGAGGCGAGCCGCACGCCCGTGGGGCGGGGCAGCGTCTCGGGCAGCATCGTGCGCTGCAGCTCGTCCGCGATGTAGGCCTCGCGGCCGTACAGGACGGCCTTGTCGATGCCCAGGGCGCTGTGCGTGGCGAGCTGGGCGGCGACCAGCAGGTCGTCCGGCTCGAAGGCGATGCGTTCGGGACGGCGCAGGAACAGGGCGGCACCGATGACCCGGCGCCTGCCGCGCAGCGGCGCGAGGATCGCGCGCTGCCCGTCCGGCACGGCGAACTCGCCGCCGTCCCCGAGCAACTCGGGCAGCGCGGCGCGGGCCGCGGGAGCGTCCGTGAACACCGGGCGCACGCCCCGCAGGACCTCGGCGAGCGCGCTGCCGGGCCGGACCTCGCACAGCTCGGCGCCGACCGTGTCCAGCTCGTTCGGCTCGGGCTGCGCGGCCGGCAGGAAGCCGTTCTCCGTGTCGCGCTCGGCCGGTATCCGGTCGGTGCGCCGCAGCCGCAGCACCAGCGGGCCGGTGGGCCGCTCGTCGCCGACGGGCAGCGGGTCGCGCAGATAGACCAGGATCGCGTCGGAGAACGTGGGCACGGTGGCCCGGCACAGCCCCATCACGATCTCGTCGAGATCGATACCGCGGGCGATCCGCCGGGTTGCGGCGCCCACGAAGCGCAGCCGGTCGCCGTCGCGCCGCATCGGCGTGGGCCGGCCGGGCGGCAGGCTCTGGCCGCTGCGGCGCTCCTGCCCGTCGGGGCCGGGCGTCGGCCGGTCCTGTTCGTCGGCCGGCTGGACCGGAATGCCCTCGGGGGCGGGCCGCGGCCGAGGGGTGTCGCGCTCGGCGGTCTGCTCGGTACCCGGCTGGGAGTGCTCGGAGACGGGGTCGCTCACGGTGTCCTTGCCCTTGCCGAACGGCGTGGAGGTGCCCGGCTCCGACGTGCCCGGCGTGGTGTGCGCCGTCGTGAGCGGAGCGGTGACGTCGCCGCCGCAGCGGCCCTGTACCGGTAAGGCGCCCGTACCGGGCGCACGCGCCGGTGTCGAGGTATGCACGAGCGCCCCGCGGGGGTCCGCGGGGTCGACGCCCGCTTGCGGGCGTTCGAAGGAGGTCGGCTGCTCCGTCACGCGTGTCGCATCCATCCGTCCGGGGCTGCACGCCAGAGGTGCAGGTGGTCCCGCCGAAACTCCGATACCCGGAATACCTGCCCCAGGAACGGAATCCCCGCGTGGTCAGAGGTTCTTCCCGTGCCACCGGCGGACCGTCTGCGGTCCTGAGGGCCTGTGGCGCAGGCCCTGCCGGTGTTGCCCTCGTACCCCTCGCTCACGTCCTGCCGCCCCTCGGTGACGATCGGTCAAGCCCAGCGCGTGCTCCGTCAGTTGCCGCCGCGCGCCCTTGCGGAGGACGATCCTACGTTTCTTGCCCGGGGGCGCATCAAGGGTCTCATGAGGACACATGCGCAGGCGTACGGTCCCAGTCCTCCGGCAGTGACGGTACCGTCCAGGACGGATCCGGGCGCCAGTGCTGCCAGCCTTCCGAGAACGGCGGCCCCCAGGCGCGGATCATCTCCACGGCGGCCCGCCCGGCCGCTCGGACCTTTTCGGCCTGCTGATCGTCCATCAATCCGTCCCGCAGAGCCTGGGCGAACTCGTCCTCGTCACGCCAGTGCCAACTGCGGTCCGGGTGCACGGAAATGTCCAGGAAGTGGTCGACGGAGTCCACACCGCCCGCCCAACGGGCCAGCGGCTCCTCCAGGTTCACGTACCAGTTCTTGAACCGCCAGCCCGGCTCCCAGAACAGCCACACCGACCAGGGCTCGGCCGGCCGGGCCAGCTTCAGCACGCCCGTGCCGAACCAGTGGTCGCGCTGCACGGTCCGCGGCTTGGTGTAACGGGACTCCAGCGGCTCCAGGTGCACGGGGGTGCCGTCGGCGAGCACGGGCCTCACACATTCCGTGCCGGGCGCCAGCCACACGGCGAGCAGCTCCGCGTCGTCCCGTACGACGGTGACCGGACGCGCGATGTGGAAACGCGCGCCGCCGTTCTCCCGGTACCTCCACAGGATCTCGCTCCCGGGCTCCCAGAAGCCTGCCGCACCACCCGTTTCCACGCGTCTCACCGCTCCACCGTCTGCCATGCACAGATATTAGGTGCCATGGCCATACGACGCTGCGGCGCGTGTCACGGTTCACGCGCCGGTCGCGCCCGCGCGGCGAACCGTCACGGGTGTGTCATCCGCAGGACATCCAGCGCCTCGTCGAGCTGCTCCAGGGTCAGGTCCCCGCGCTCCACGTACCCGCTGTCCAGCACGACCTGACGGATCGTCTTCCGCTCGGCCAGCGCCTTCTTGGCGACCTTCGCGGCCTCCTCGTAGCCGATGTACTTGTTGAGCGGCGTGACGACGGACGGGGAGGACTCGGCGTACTCCCGCGCCCGCTCGCGGTTGGCGGTGATGCCGTCGACGGTCCGGTCGGCGAGCAGCCGCGTGGCGCTCGCGAGCAGCCGCACGGACTCCAGCACGTTCTTCGCGATGACGGGCAGCATGACGTTGAGCTCGAAGTTCCCGGCGGCACCGGCGGCGGCGACGGTGGCGTCGTTCCCCACGACCTGGGCGGCGACCATCAGCACGGCCTCCGGGATGACCGGATTCACCTTGCCCGGCATGATCGAGGACCCGGGCTGGAGGTCGGGCAGGGCGATCTCGGCGAGGCCGGTGCGCGGCCCCGAGGACATCCACCGCAGGTCGTTGGCGATCTTCGTCAGCCCGACCGCGATCGTCCGCAGCTGCCCGCTGGTCTCGACGATGCCGTCCCGGGCGCCCTGCGCCTCGAAGTGGTCACGCGCCTCGGTGAGGGGCAGCCCGGTCGTACGGGCGACCTCCTCGATCACGGCGGCGGAGAAACCGGGCGGGGTGTTGATGCCGGTGCCGACCGCCGTACCGCCGAGGGGCAGTTCGGCGAGCCGGGGCAGGGACGCCTCCAGCCGCTCGATCCCGTACCGCACCTGGGCGGCGTACCCGCCGAACTCCTGCCCCAGCGTCACGGGCGTGGCGTCCATGAGATGGGTCCGCCCCGACTTCACTACATCGGAGAACTCCTCGGCCTTGCGCTCCAGGGAGGCGGCGAGGTGGTCCAGGGCGGGGATCAGATCACGCGTGACGGCGGCGGTCGCGGCGATGTGGATCGAGGACGGGAACACGTCGTTGGACGACTGGGAGGCGTTGACGTGGTCGTTCGGGTGCACGGCCCGCCCGAGCCGCTCGGTGGCCAGCGTGGCGATGACCTCGTTGGTGTTCATGTTGGACGAGGTCCCGGACCCGGTCTGGAACACGTCGACGGGGAAGTGCGCGTCCCACTTGCCCTCGGCGACCTCACCGGCGGCCTCCTGGATCGCGCCGGCGATGTCCTTGTCCAGGACCCCCAGCTCGGCGTTGACCTTGGCCGCCGCCCCCTTGATCCGGGCCAGCGCCTCGATGTGCGCGCGCTCGATGCGCTGTCCGGAGATGGGGAAGTTCTCCACCGCCCGCTGGGTCTGGGCCCGCCACTTGGCGTGGGCGGGCACCCGCACCTCGCCCATGGAGTCGTGCTCGGTGCGGTACTCGGTCCTGTCCTGCTCGTCGGTCATCGACGATCACCTCCACGTGTCACAGCGTCCGCGACGCGACCACTGTTCCCCGTGGAGGCGAACCGTCACCGCCGTTCTCAGGCGAGTCCGGGACCCCGTACCGGAATGGACGTGAACGTCGGCGCCGGGGCCGGGTCCTGGAAGAAGTCGTTGCCCTTGTCGTCGACGACGATGAACGCCGGGAAGTCCTCGACCTCGATCTTCCAGACCGCCTCCATGCCGAGTTCCTCGTACTCGACGACCTCGACCTTCTTGATGCAGTCCTGGGCCAGACGGGCCGCCGGGCCGCCGATGGAGCCCAGGTAGAAGCCGCCGTGGGTGTTGCAGGCGTCGGTGACCTGCTTGCTGCGGTTGCCCTTGGCCAGCATCACCTTGGAGCCGCCCGCCGCCTGGAACTGCTCGACGTAGCTGTCCATCCGGCCGGCCGTCGTCGGGCCGAAGGAGCCCGACGCGTAGCCCTCAGGCGTCTTGGCCGGACCGGCGTAGTAGACCGGGTGGTCCTTCAGGTACTGCGGCATCTCCTCGCCCGCGTCCAGCCGCTCCTTGATCTTGGCGTGCGCGATGTCGCGGGCGACGACGAGGGGGCCGGTGAGGGAGAGGCGGGTCTTGACCGGGTACTTCGTCAGCTCGGCCAGGATCGTGTCCATCGGCTGGTTGAGGTCGATCTTCACCACGTCCGAGGACTCGTCGAGGTGCTCGTCCGTCGTCTCCGGCAGGAACCGCGCCGGGTCCGTCTCCAGCTGCTCCAGGAAGACGCCCTCGGCGGTGATCTTCGCGACGGCCTGCCGGTCGGCGGAGCAGGACACGGCGATGGCGACGGGGCAGGAGGCGCCATGGCGGGGCAGGCGGACCACGCGCACGTCGTGGCAGAAGTACTTGCCGCCGAACTGCGCACCGATCCCGATCTTCTGCGTCAGCTCGAAGACCTTCTGCTCCAGCTCCTTGTCCCGGAAGCCGTGCCCGAGCGCCGACCCCTCCGCCGGGATCTCGTCCAGGTAGTGCGCGGAGGCGTACTTCGCGGTCTTCAGCGCGTACTCGGCGCTCGTACCGCCGACGACGATCGCCAGGTGGTAGGGCGGGCAGGCCGCCGTACCCAGCGAGCGGATCTTCTCCTCCAGGAACTTCATCATGGAGGCCTCGTTCAGGACGGCCTTCGTCTCCTGGTAGAGGAACGACTTGTTGGCGGAGCCGCCGCCCTTCGCCATGAACAGGAACTTGTAGGCGCCGCCGTCGGTCGCGTACAGCTCGATCTGCGCGGGCAGGTTGGAGCCGGTGTTCTTCTCCTCCCACATGGTGAGCGGAGCCATCTGCGAGTAGCGCAGGTTGAGGTTCTGGTAGGCGTCGTAGATGCCGCGGGAGAGGGCCTCCTCGTCGCGGCCCGCCGTCAGCACGTTCTGGCCGCGCTTGCCCATCACGATCGCCGTGCCCGTGTCCTGGCACATCGGCAGCACGCCCGCCGCCGCGATGTTCGCGTTCTTCAGCAGGTCCAGCGCCACGAACTTGTCGTTGCCGGACGCCTCGGGGTCGTCGATGATGCGGCGCAGCTGCGCGAGGTGGGCCGGGCGCAGGTAGTGCTGGATGTCGTGGACGGCCTCCTCGGCGAGCTTGCGCAGCGCCTCCGGCTCCACCTTGAGGAAGGTCCGCCCGTCCGGCCCCTCGACCGTGGAAACGCCCTCGGAGGTCACCAGCCGGTAGGGGGTGGTGTCCTCTCCCTGGGGGAGCAGATCGGTGTACGCGAACTCAGGCATCTCAGCCCATTCCTCACTCGACGGACGGCGGCCCGCCTCCTTTGGCGAGCGCCAACAGCCTAGAACCTGCCTCCGGCAGCGAGCCCGTGAGGTAAGGCTCTGTTCGTCACACTCGGCCGCAACACAGGGGTGTCGCGATCTATCGTGTTTCGGTACGCTGCTGTCGTGGACCTTCAGAAGCAGACCGCGCCCGCCGTCTCCGAGCTCCGCGCCTCCGACGCCGAGCGCGACCGCATCGCCGACATCCTGCACGACGCCCTCGCCGAGGGCCGTCTCACCGCGGACGAGCACGCCGAGCGCGTCGAGGGGGTGCTGCGCGCCAAGACGGTCGGCGAACTGGACGTCTTCATACGGGATCTGCCCGCCGCCCACCGCCGGGGCCCCGGCCCCTCGCCGGCCCCGGCCCCGTACCGCCCCACGGCCGGCGCCATCCCCGTCGACCCGGACGACAACGTGGTCGCGATCTTCAGCAGCGCCGTCCGCAAGGGCCGCTGGCGCACGGGCCGCCGTATCCACGCGTACGCGATCTTCGGCAGTGTCGAGATAGACCTCAGCGAGGCGCTCTTCGACCACCAGCAGGTCATGATCAAGTCGTTCTCGGTCTTCGGCAGCGTCGAGATCCGCGTCCCGGAGAACGTGTCGCTGCGCGGCATGGGCGGCGGCGTGCTCGGCAGCTTCGAGGTGGACACCCTCGACTCGGGCGACCCGCAGGCCCCCATCGTCTACGTCGACGGCTGGGCCGTCCTCGGCAGTGTCGAGGCGCGGCCCCGGCGCGGCAAGGTCGTCGCGGACATCCTCGACCGGGTGCAGCGCAAGGTCGACAAGAGTTTGCGCAAACACCTGAACCATTGACAGTCGCGAATCCGTCGGGGTCCGGGGCAAATCGGTCCACCGGCGACGCCGCTCCACGGAACCCGGGAACGGGGGCGAAACCAGCGCTTCGGAACTCAGTGCATAGGCGCGCGCACAGCGGGTAGGCCTTGCTGCATCGTCTCTCGCTCGCGAAGCCGTCGTCAGGAGTAGACCGTGCTGCAACCGCCGCATTCGTCCCTGGTAGCTGCCGTTCCGGCCCCGCGGGTGCCTGCGCGAGACAGGGATCAAGACGCCCCGTGGCACACCGAGGCGGTGTGCCGGCGTGACGAGGCGGGCCTGTTCTTCGCCCCCTCCAAGGAGCCAACCGCCGCCCGGCTCTCCCGGGAGGAGGCGGCGAAGCGGGTCTGCGCCCGCTGTCCGGTGATGGTCGAATGCCGCGAGCACGCCCTGCTCCAGCCCGAGCCTTACGGCGTCTGGGGCGGCCTCACCGCCGCCGAGCGCCGCGTGGTCCTGGCCCGGCGCCGCCGCCGCGACCTGGAGTTGAAGAAGGCGGCCCGGACGACAGACCGCATAGCGGCAGCGGGCTGACAGCCGAGCAGCACGAAAGGGCGTCCCCACCGCACCGGGGACGCCCTTCGTACATCCGACTCCGCGCGCTACTTCCCCTTGTCGAAGTCGATCGCGCTGTACGCCCGCAGCTTGCTCAGCCGGTGCTCGGAATCGATCCTGCGCACCGTCCCCGACCGCGACCGCATCACGATCGAGTCGGTCGTGGCGGTCTCGGCCCGGTACCGGACCCCGCGCAGCAGCTCTCCGTCGGTGATCCCGGTCGCCACGAAGAACACGTTCTCGCCGGTGACCAGGTCCTCCGTCATCAGCACCCGTTCGAGATCATGGCCCGCGTCGATCGCCCGCTGCCGCTCCTCGTCGTCCTTGGGCCACAGCTTGCCCTGGATCGTGCCGCCCAGGCACTTCACCGCACAGGCCGAGATGATGCCCTCCGGCGTACCGCCGATGCCGAGCAGCAGGTCGACGCCCGTGCCCTCGCGCAGCGCCAGGATGGAGCCGGCCACGTCGCCGTCGGAGATCAGCTTGATGCGCGCGCCGGTGTCCCGGATCTCCTTGATGATGCCCTCGTGCCGCGGCCGGTCAAGGATCACCACCGTCACGTCCTCGGGCGCGGACCGCTTGGCCTTGGCGACCCGGCGGATGTTCACCGACACCGGCGCGTTGATGTCGACGAAGTCGGCCGCCTCGGGCCCGGTGACGAGCTTGTCCATGTAGAAGACGGCGGACGGGTCGAACATGGACCCGCGCTCGGCGGCGGCCAGCACCGCGATCGCGTTCGTCATGCCCTTCGCGGTCAGCGTGGTGCCGTCGATCGGGTCGACGGCGATGTCACACTCGGGACCCGTCCCGTCGCCCACGCGCTCCCCGTTGAACAGCATCGGGGCCTCGTCCTTCTCGCCCTCGCCGATGACGACGACGCCGTTCATCGAGACGGTGGAGACGAGGGTCCGCATGGCGCGCACCGCGGCACCGTCGGCGCCGTTCTTGTCACCCCGCCCGACCCAACGGCCCGCGGCCATCGCCGCTGCCTCGGTGACCCGGACCAGTTCCAGGGCGAGGTTGCGGTCGGGGGCCTCGGAGGGCACATCGAGTTCGGACGGCAAGTGATGATGCTCGGTCATCGGAGCGCACCTTTCTGTACGACGACGGCCGGATGAGGGTGTTGTTGCCCGACTCTATCGCCGAGTCGGCAAAATGAGCAGGGGCCCCCACGGATGAGCGCGCTGGAGACCTGCGACGATAGGGGGCGTGGCAGGCACGAACGGCAAGCAGAAGACGGCGCGGGACATGATCCTCTCCATGGGAGTCATCGTCCTCGTGGCGGGCGTCATATACCTCTTCATCCCGCACGACGACAGCCCGCCCGACCTCAAGCGCGTCGACTACCGGGTCGAGCTGCTCACGGCACGCCGCGCCGCCTCGTACCCCATCGCCGCCCCGCAGGGCCTGCCCGACGCCTGGAAGGCCACCTCCGTCCGTTTCCAGGGCGACGAGTTCGACGCCTGGCACCTCGGCTTCCACGATCCCGAAGGGGAGTACGTGGCCGTCGAGCAGTCCACTCAGCGGCGCCCCGTCTTCGTCGACGAGGCGACCCAGGGCGCGCGGGAGACGGGGAAGACCGAGAAGATCGACGGCCGGACCTGGACCCGCTACGAGGGTGGCCGGTACGACGCGCTGGTGCTCGAGGGCACCAAGGGCTCGACGACGGTCGTGACGGGCACCGCGTCGTTCGCGCAGCTGACGAAGATGGCGGACGCGCTGAAGACGGAGTGAGGCTCCGTACGCATGAAGAAGGCCCCCGGCGTGCACCGGGGGCCTTTCTCGTGTGCGTCGGTCAGACGGTCGTGACCACCTGGTCGAACTCCAGGCGCGGGGAGCGCGGGTACCAGGCGTCCGGGCCCGGGCGGCCGATGTTGACGACCATCAGCGGGGTGTGGTCGTCGTCCAGGAACTCCTTGCGCACGCCCTCGAAGTCGAAGCCGGTCATCGGGCCGGCGGCGAGACCGGCGGCGCGGACGCCGACGATGAAGTACGCGGCCTGGAGGGCGGCGTTCAGCGTGGCGGCGTTCTCGCGGACCGGGCGCTCGGCGAAGAAGAGGTCCTTCACCTGCGGCATGGCCGGGAACAGGTGCGGCAGCTCCTCGTGGAACTCGTTGTCCGCGGAGAGGATCGCGACCAGCGGGGCGGCGGCCGTCTTGGGCTGGTTGCCCTCGGCCATGTGCCGCACCAGGCGCTCGCGGGCCTCGGGGGAGCGGACCAGGGTGATGCGCAGCGGGGTCTGGTTGAAGGCGGTCGGGCCGTACTTGACCAGGTCGTAGATCGCCTGCACCTGCTCGTCGGTCACCGGCTCGTCGGTGAAGGTGTTGGCGGTGCGGGCCTCGCGGAACAGCAGGTCCTGCGCGGCGGGGTCAAGGACGAGAGACATGGATGAACCTTCTGGACCTTCTCTAGAGGGTACGTCTGATGTCTTCGACCGTACGCGAGTGAAGTTCAACGTTCAACCAAACCCGGGGTGTCGTGGCTCACCTCACAGTGAACCGCCCGTGCTACTCCGCGTCCGCCTCGGCCGCCTCGTCCGCGGTCTCCTCCGCCAGCGCCGCGTCCAGCCGCGCCCGCGCCCCGTCCAGCCAGCGCCGGCACACCTTGGCCAGCTCCTCGCCGCGCTCCCAGAGCGCCAGGGACTCCTCCAGCGTCGTACCGCCCGCCTCCAGGCGGCGGACGACCTCGATCAGCTCGTCCCGCGCCTGCTCGTACCCGAGCGCCTCGGTCATGCCCGGTGTCTCATCAACCTCGCTGGTCATCCACCCACCCTATGTGTCCACTCGTACGGAGAACTCACCCTCGGAGACCCGCGCGCGCAGGGCCTCGCCGGGCGCCACCTCGCCGGGGTCGCGGACGGCGTGCCCGTCCGTCTTCTGGAGCACGGCGTACCCGCGCTTCAGGGTCGCGGCGGGGGAGAGCGCCACCACGCGCGCGCGGGTGTGCGTCAGCTCGGAGTCGGCCCGGTCCAGCTGGTGCCGCAGGCAGCGCCGGCCCCGGTCGAGCAGGTCCGCCACATGGTCGGCGCGCTCGTCGATCATCCGGTGCGGGTCCTCTATCGACGGCCGCGCCAGCGCGTGGGCCAGCCCGCGCTCCTCCCGCTCCACCAGCGCCGCCACGCACCGCCGCGCCCGGTCCCGCAGCAGCCGTACGCGCTCGTACTCCTCGCCGACGTCCGGCACGACCTTCTTCGCGGCGTCGGTCGGGGTGGAGGCGCGCAGGTCGGCGACGTGGTCGAGGAGCGGGTTGTCGGGCTCGTGCCCGATCGCGGAGACCACGGGCGTACGGCACTCGGCCACCGTCCGGATCAGCTGCTCGTCGGAGAACGGCAGCAGGTCCTCCACGCTGCCGCCACCCCGCGCGACGATGATCACGTCCACGTCCTCGATCGCGTCGAGCTCCTTCACGGCCTGCACGACCTGCGGCACGGCGTGCACGCCCTGCACGGCGACGTTGCGCACCTCGAAGCGCACGGCGGGCCAGCGGTGCCGGGCGTTCTCCAGGACGTCCCGCTCGGCGGCCGAGGCCCGTCCGCAGACCAGCCCGATCAGCTGCGGCAGGAACGGCAGCGGCTTCTTGCGCTCCGGCGCGAACAGGCCCTCGCGCGTGAGGGCCTTCTTCAGCTGCTCCAGGCGCGCGAGCAGCTCACCGACCCCGACGGGCCTTATCTCGGCCGCCCGCAACGACAGCTGCCCACGCGGGGCGTACCACTCGGGCTTCGCGAGGACGACGACCCGGGCACCCTCGCTCACCACGTCCGCGACGGCGTCGAACACCTGCCGGTAGCAGGTGACGCTGACCGAGATGTCGTACGACGGGTCCCGCAGCGTCAGGAACACCACGCCGGCGCCCGGCCGCCGCGACAACTGCGTGATCTGCCCCTCGACCCACACCGCCCCGAGCCGGTCGATCCACCCCCCGATGAGCCGCGACACCTCACCGACGGGGAGCGGGGATTCCGGAGACGTGTTCACAGCCATGCCGCGAGAGTAGTGGCCGCCACCGACAACCGAGCGCACCCACCGGGCGACCCCCGGCTCCGGCAGCGTGCTCTGCCTCCGCCTCAGCCCTCCGCACCCGGCACTCACATCACGCCCGGTCAGTCTTCCCGGGGACTCCACACGGATGCGATCTTCGACCCGCCGAACGCGGCCTTACGATGGGACGCATGTCTGCTTCGCCTGGCCGCCGTGTCCTGCTCGCCGCCCCCCGTGGCTACTGCGCGGGTGTGGACCGCGCCGTGATCGCCGTCGAGAAAGCCCTGGAGCAGTACGGCGCTCCGGTCTACGTCCGGCACGAGATCGTCCACAACAAGTACGTCGTGCAGACCCTGGAGAAGAAGGGCGCGATCTTCGTCGAGCAGACGGAGGAGGTGCCCCCGGGGAACATCGTCATGTTCTCGGCGCACGGCGTGGCCCCCGTCGTCCACGAGGAGGCCGAGCGCGGCCGTCTCGCCACCATCGACGCCACCTGCCCGCTGGTCACCAAGGTCCACAAGGAAGCCGTCCGCTTCGCGAACGAGGACTACGACATCCTTCTGATCGGCCACGAGGGCCACGAGGAGGTCATCGGAACCTCCGGCGAGGCCCCTGACCACATCCAGCTCGTCGACGGCCCGGGTGATGTGCAGAAGGTCGAGGTGCGCGACCCGTCCAAGGTCGTCTGGCTCTCCCAGACCACGCTGTCCGTCGACGAGACCATGGAGACCGTCGACGCCCTGAAGGAGAAGTTCCCGCAGCTCATCTCCCCGCCCAGCGACGACATCTGCTACGCCACGCAGAACCGTCAGCTGGCCGTGAAGCAGATGGGCGCCGAGTCGGACCTGGTGATCGTGGTCGGCTCGCGCAACTCCTCCAACTCCAAGCGGCTCGTGGAGGTCGCCAAGATCGCCGGAGCGCGCGCGGCGTACCTCGTGGACTTCGCCGACGAGATCGACGAGGCCTGGCTGGAGGGTGTCTCCACGGTCGGCGTCACCTCGGGCGCCTCCGTCCCGGAGGTGCTGGTCGAGCAGGTCCTGGAGTGGCTGTCCCAGCGCGGCTTCGAGG
Source organism: Streptomyces sp. SID5464 (assembly GCF_009862985.1). Lineage (NCBI taxonomy): Bacteria > Bacillati > Actinomycetota > Actinomycetes > Kitasatosporales > Streptomycetaceae > Streptomyces > Streptomyces sp. SID5464. The sequence continues at coordinate 11,884 of NZ_WWIQ01000030.1, forward strand.
ACGTCGAGATCGTCAAGGCGGCCGAGGAGTCCATCACCTTCTCGCTGCCCAAGGAACTGCGCCGCGACCTGCGCGAGGAGGCGACGGCGCTGGCCGCCGAGCGCCGCGGCGCCGGAACCGGTGAGGATTCCGCGGAGTGATCGAGGAGTGATCGGGGAGTGATCGGGGAGTCGCCGGGCGGGGTTCGCCGTCCGGCCGGTGACTGTCAGTCCCTCGTCGTAACGTAGGGCCATGCAGATCTTCGGCGTGGACATCGGCGGTTCCGGGATCAAGGGTGCCCCGGTGGACCTGGACGAGGGCGACCTGGCGCAGGAGCGCCACAAGGTCCTCACCCCGCACCCGGCCACGCCCGACGGGGTGGCCGACGGCGTCAAGCAGGTCGTCGACCACTTCGGCTGGACGGGCCCGGTCGGGGTCACGTTCCCGGGCGTGGTCACCGACGGTGCGACGATCCGGACAGCGGCGAACGTCGACGACAGCTGGATCGACACCGACGCGCGCGTGCTGCTCGGCGAGCGGCTGGGCGGACTGCCGGTGACGGTGGTGAACGACGCGGACGCGGCGGGCGTCGCCGAGATGCACTTCGGCGCCGGCCGCGGCCGGCGGGGCACGGTGATCGTCCTCACCTTCGGCACGGGCATCGGCAGCGCGGTCTTCGTCGACGGCGTCCTGGTCCCCAACACCGAGCTGGGCCACCTGGAGCTCGACGGGCACGACGCGGAGAAGCGGGCCTCCAGCAAGGCCCGGGAGGACCACGACATGAACTGGGAGCACTGGGCTGTGCACCGCGTGCGCCCGTACCTCGCCCACGTCGAGATGCTGTTCTCGCCGGAGCTGTTCATCATCGGCGGCGGTGTCAGCCGCAAGTCACAGAAGTTCCTGCCGCACATCGAGGGCATCAAGGCGGAGATCGTCCCGGCGCAGTTGCAGAACAACGCGGGGATCGTGGGGGCGGCGATGCGGGCGGCGGGGCACTAGGGCGGGCGGATCTGGCGGTCGCACAGGCGGAAGCGCTCCCGGTGTCGCACCGGCGGACGCCTGGCGGTCACGCTGGCGTGGTGTGAGTCCTGGCGGTCACGCTGCGGGGCGGGCTCTGGCGGTCGCACAGGCGGACGCGCGTTGGCCGTCATGCTGGCGTGCGGGTCCTGGTGGTCGCACAGGCCCACGGGCCCAGGCCGTCGCACAGGCCCACGGGCCTGGGCCGTCGCACAGGCCCACGGGGCCCGGCCGTCGCACAGGCGTCCACGCCCCCGCCGTCACACCGGTGGCCGTGCCCCACTCGCCGCCCGTCGCCGGTGTACCAGGCGGACGCGCCGGGCGATCACGATCAGCCCGGCGACGAGCGTGCCGCCGTACAGCCACCCGGCCTGTGTCGCGAGCGCCGTGACCAGCCCCATCAGCTTGCCGCCGGCCCCGCCGTCGCCGTCCGCCACGGGCAGCAGCCCCACGGCGAACGCGATCGGCACGACGACGGGCGCGGTCATCAGATCCCCGCGGCGCACCCAGACCGCGGTCAGCACGCACACCGGCAGGAACAGCACGCCGTACGCCGTCAGCGACGCCCCGAACAGCACGGCGCACAGCCCGCCGAGCAGGAACATGACCAGCGCGCAG
>NZ_WWIQ01000030.1:13550-37656 GCF_009862985.1 Streptomyces sp. SID5464
ACGGCGCACAGCCCGCCGAGCAGGAACATGACCAGCGCGCAGAACAACCCGCTGCCCAGCCCGGTCAGCCGGGGGTTGGGGAACCTCGCCGCGGTGGGCGCCGACGCGGGGGCGGGTCGTCGTACCGACGAGGGACGGCGCTGCGGTCCCGGCTGCCGGACCGCTCCCACCGCCCCGCCGCCCGTTCCTCGTCCCGCCTGCGGCGGCAGGTGCGATCGCGGCCGGTCACGTCGCGGTCCGTACTGGGCAGGTCGCGTCCTGTATCGCTCCACCGCACCAACTTAGGTCGTTCAATATGCCGAATAGGCCTTCAGACACGCCGTGGACCGAGGCTTGGCCAAGCGTTCGATACGTCGCCGGGACGGTTCCGGGTACGCCGTAGACTGGTGGATCGGCCGGTCTCCTGGCCCCCTGCCCTCTCCACTCACGGGAAGTCGCAACGTGTCGCTCACGATCGGAATCGTCGGTCTGCCGAATGTCGGCAAGTCGACCCTTTTCAACGCCCTGACCAAGAACGACGTGCTGGCGGCCAACTACCCGTTCGCCACGATCGAGCCCAACGTCGGCGTCGTCGGCGTCCCCGACCCTCGGCTCGGCAAACTGGCCGAGATCTTCAAGTCGGAGCGGATCCTCCCGGCCACGGTCGACTTCGTCGACATCGCGGGCATCGTGCGCGGCGCGTCCGAGGGCGAGGGCCTGGGCAACAAGTTCCTCGCGAACATCCGTGAGTCCGACGCGATCTGCCAGGTCATCCGCGCCTTCAAGGACGAGAACGTCGTGCACGTCGACGGCAAGATCTCGCCCAAGGACGACATCGAGACGATCAACACCGAGCTGATCCTCGCCGACCTCCAGACGGTCGAGAAGGTCCTGCCGCGCCTCCAGAAGGAGTCGCGGATCAAGAAGGACATCCAGCCCAAGGTCAAGGCGGTCGAGGAGGCCAAGGAGATCCTGGAGAAGGGCGACACGCTCTTCGCGCACGGCATCGTCCAGGGCAGTGAGCGCAACGAGCTCCTCCACGACCTGCACCTGCTCACGACCAAGCCCTTCCTCTACGTCTTCAACGTCGACGAGGACGAGCTGGTCGACGAGGAGTTCAAGAACGAGCAGCGCGCCCTGGTGGCCCCCGCCGAGGCGATCTTCCTCAACGCCAAGCTGGAGGCGGACCTCGCCGAGCTCGACGAGGACGAGGCGCTCGAACTCCTCCAGTCCGTCGGCCAGGACGAGCCCGGCCTCGCGACCCTGGCCCACGTCGGCTTCCGCACCCTCGGCCTCCAGACCTACCTGACGGCCGGCCCCAAGGAATCCCGCGCCTGGACCATCAAGAAGGGCGCCACGGCTCCCGAGGCCGCCGGCGTCATCCACACCGACTTCCAGAAGGGCTTCATCAAGGCGGAGGTCATCTCCTTCGACGACCTGGTGGAGTCGGGTTCGGTGGCGGAGGCCCGCGCGAAGGGCAAGGCCCGCATGGAGGGCAAGGACTATGTGATGCAGGACGGGGATGTCGTGGAGTTCCGCTTCAACGTATGACCTCCCCCGCGTCGCCTGCCACGGGATGTGAGACGCGGGCGCGCCCAGTGTCGTGGGAAGAGCCGCGCGCGGCCCGTCAGTGAGGTCGGCTGGCGTTGAGTCGGGCGGCCTGGCGCGTCAGGTGGGCGCGTTCGGCGAGGTTGGGTGCCTTGTGGGCCGCCTCGGCGTACAGCCGTGCCGCTGTCGCCAGGTCACCGTCGCGCTCGTGGAGATATGCCGCCACCGCGGCGTAGCGGGGCAGTGAGGCGTCCAGCGCCGTGAGCGCCGCCAGGCCGGCGCGCGGGCCGTCGGCCTCCCCGACGGCGACCGCGCGGTTGAGCCGGACGACCGGGCTGTCGGTCAGGCGCGTGAGCTCGTCGTACCACTCGACGATCTGCACCCAGTCGGTCTCCTCGGCGGTGGGCGCGTCGGCGTGGAGGGCGGCGATGGCGGCCTGGGCCTGGAACTCGCCCAGCTGGTCGCGGGCGAGGGCCGCCTGGAGGATCCCGACGCCCTCCGCGATCAACGCGGTGTCCCACCGGCCGCGGTCCTGCTCGGCGAGCGGCACCAGGCTGCCGTCGGACGCGGTCCGGGCGGCGCGCCGGGCGTGGTGGAGCAGCATGAGGGCGAGCAGCCCCGCCACCTCGGGGTGGTCGATACGGGCCGCGAGCTGCCGGGTGAGCCGGATGGCCTCGGCGGCGAGGTCGACGTCGCCGGAGTAGCCCTCGTTGAAGACGAGGTAGAGAACGCGCAGCACGGTGGCGACGTCGCCGGGCCGGTCGAAGCGCACGCCGGAGACCGTGCGCTTGGCCCGGCTGATGCGCTGCGCCATGGTCGCCTCGGGCACCAGGTAGGCCTCGGCGATCTGCCGGGTGGTCAGCCCGCCGACGGCGCGCAGCGTGAGCGCGACCGCCGATGCCGGGGTCAGCGACGGGTGGGCGCACAGGAAGTAGAGCTGGAGCGTGTCGTCCACCGCGGGCGCCGGTCCGGGTGCCGGCTCCTCCTCGACGCGGTCCTCACGCCGGCGGCGGGCGGCGTCGGCGCGCGTCGCGTCGAGGAACTTGCGCCAGGCCACGGTGATCAGCCAGCCCTTGGCATCGCGCGGTGGGTCGGCCGCCCAGACCCGGAGCGCCTCGACCAGAGCGTCCTGCACGGCGTCCTCGGCCGCCGCGAAGTCGGCTCCGCGGCGGACGAGGACGGTGAGCACGCTCGGCGTGAGGCTCCTGAGCAGGACCTCGTCCATCGGTGACGTCACTCCGTGATGGTGGGCGTCGTGCCGTAGAACGGGCGCACCTCCAGCCACTCGTGGATCGGCTTGCCGCCCGCCCCGGGTGCGGCCGACAGCTCCCCGGCCAGCTCGACGGCGCGCTCGTAGCTGTCGACGTCGATGACCATCCAGCCGGCGATGAGGTCCTTGGTCTCCGCGAACGGTCCGTCGGTGACCGGCGGGCGCCCCTCACCGTCGTAGCGGACCCACGCTCCCTCGGGGGCGAGCGCCTGACCGTCGACGAACTCGCCGGTCTTCTCCAGCCGGGCCGCGAAGTCGTTCATGTACTGCATGTGCGCCGAGATCTCCTCCGGGCTCCACTGGTCCATCGGCACGTCGTTGATCGGAGCCGGGGCGCCGCGGTAGTGCTTCAGCAGCAGGTACTTGGCCATCGTGGTTCTCCTCGATGCTCGTGCGGCCCATTGTGGTCGCGTTCACCCCGGGGACGGAGCCGGACGCGGGTTCTCGACATCGCCGTCAGTTTTTTTTGGCATCAATTCAGGGCCTGCGCGGCGTACAGAGCGCCGACGGCCGTGGCGAGGGTGCCGAGCAGGAGGCGCAGGGCCCGGTCGGGCAGGTGGGGCTGGAGGCGGGCGCCGAGGTAGCCGCCCATGAGGCCGCCCGTGCCGCAGGCGAGGCCGAGCCACCAGTCGGGGGCGACCTCTCCCGAACTCAGGAACGACAGCAGCGCGTAGGCGGTGGCGCCGACGAGCGACGTGGCGAACGTGGCGGCGAGCGCGGCCGGGGCGACGCGGGCGACGGGCAGGCCGCGTCCGACGAGGACCGGGCCGAGCAGGGAGCCGCCGCCGATGCCGTAGACGCCGCCGACCACGCCGACCGCCAGCGCGAGGCCGGTCAGCGTGCGCGGGGCCAACCCGCCCGGGACCAACTCGCCCGGGGGCGGCGGGCGGTGGCGTGCCGGGGCGAGGGCACGCAGGAACAGCCACAGGCCGAGCGGCAGCAGCAGGGCGGCTGCCAGGAGCCGGAAGACGCCCGGGCCGGGGAGGGCGAAGACCCGGACGGTGGCGCCGAGGACCACGCCGGGCAGCGTGCCCAGCACCAGGCGCCGGGCCAGGTCGCCGCGCAGCGCGCCGTCGTGGCGGTAGCGCCACAGGGCTCCGGGTCCGGCCACCACGTTGTACAGCAGGTTGGTCGGAGTGACCGCCGGGTTGGGCACACCGAAGACGCTCAGCTGGACCGGGAGCAGGAACACCGCGCCGGACACTCCGACCGGGGCGGTCACGGTCGCGATCACCAGCCCGGCGGCCAGCCCTCCCCACACCGTCCAGTCCACCGTCGCCCCGCTTCCCCTGGCCCTTCGAGCACCCGGTCAGTATCAGCGGCCCGGAGGGCTACGGGGGTGGCGTGCAACGAGATCTTCACAGGAGGGTCTGACCAGGTCGGCTACTCCCGCCCCGTGACCCGCCGGCAGGCCTCCGCGTACGCCCGTACCAGCGGACGTCGCCCGTCCTCCCGGCGCCAGGCCAGGACGTAGCGGCTGGGCGTCACGCCGCGTACCGGGCGGGCTGTCACACCGCCCAGGGTGAGCAGGGGGACGTTGCCCGCGGCCACCAGGCAGACGCCGAGACCGGCGGTCAGGGCCTCGTACGTCTCCTCCGTGCTCGCGATCTCGGCGCCGATCCGGGGAGGGCGGCCTTGGCGGGCGTCCAGGGCCAGCCAGTAGTCGCGCAGCGGGCCAGTGCTCTCGGGCAGCGCGAGGAACGGCTCGTCGAGCAGGTCCGTGAAGTCGACCTCGGTGCGGTCGGCGAGGGGGTGTGTGTCCGGGAGGGCGACCATGAGCGGTTCCTCGGCGACGACCGTCCACCCGTAGCGCTCCTGGCCGGGCAGGGGCAGCCAGACGAAGGCCACGTCCGCGGCGCCGTCGGCGAGGCCCGCGGTCGGGTCCTCCCAGTTGACCTGCCGCAGCCGGATGACGGTCTCCGGGCGCGCGGCGGTGAAGCGGGAGCGGATCGCGGGCAGCAGGCCGCCCCGCACCGGGCTGGTGCTCATGCCCACGACCAGGGTGCTGCGCTGCGCCGCCCGGGCCGCCTCCACCGCGGCCGCCCCCTCCGCCCAGTCCGCCAGCACCCGCCGGGCGTGCGGCAGCAGTGCCGCACCGGCGTCGGTGAGGGCCACGCCGTGCCGGTCGCGCCGCAGCAGCTCGATGCCCAACTGGCGCTCCAGCGCCCGGATCTGCTTGCTCAGTGCGGGCTGCGACACGTACAGGCGCTCGGCGGCGTGGGTGAAGTGCAGTTCCTCGGCCACCGCCACGAAGTAGCGCAGGTCGCGCACATGAACGTCCAGGGTCATAGCCATTGGTTATCACCAAAAGTCTTGGACCGGGCATCGGGCCGGGCGAGAGGGTGGTCGGCGTAACGACACGAGGTCGTGACGACACGAGACGGGGACCTGTCATGAACAAGGTGTGGCTGATCACGGGTGCGAGCAGCGGTTTCGGGCGGGCGATCGCCGAAGCGGCCCTCGCCGCGGGCGACGTGGTGGTCGGCGCGGCCCGGCGCCCCGAGGCGTTGGACGACCTGGTCGCCGCCCATCCCGACCGGGTGGAGGCACTGCGCCTGGACGTCGCCGACACGGACGCCGCGGAGGCCGCCGTGCGGGACGTCGCGGCGCGGCACGGGCGGATCGACGTCCTGGTCAACAACGCGGGCCGGACGCATGTCGGTGCCTTCGAGGAGACCACCGAGGAGGAGCTGCGGGCGCTGTTCGAGGTGCACGTCTTCGGCCCCGCAGCCCTCACCCGGGCCGTGCTGCCGTACATGCGCGAGCGGCGGTCGGGCGCGATCGTGCAGATGAGCAGCATGGGCGGGCAGTTGTCCTTCGCGGGTTTCTCGGCGTACAGCGCGACGAAGTTCGCCCTGGAGGGCATGTCCGAGGGACTCGCGGACGAGGTCGCGGAGTTCGGCGTCAAGGTGCTGATCGTCGAGCCGGGCGCGTTCCGCACGAGCCTGTTCGAGACCGGGCGGGCCGGTGCCAGTGCCGACAGCGGCGTGTACGGCAAGGTGAGCGAGACCCGTGGCCTGGTCGCCGGCGGCGACGGCACCCAGCCCGGCGACCCGGCCAAGGCCGCCGCCCTCATCCTGGCCGCGCTCGACGCCGACTCCACGCCGCTGCGGCTGCCCCTCGGCGACGACGGCGTCAGCGCGGTCCTCGGCCATCTCGACCAGGTACGCGACGAGGTCCTGGCCTGGGAGAAGCGGTCCCGGGCCATGGGGTTCGACGACTGACCGCCGCGCGCACGTCCCGGAGGGAGGCACCCGCGGTCATCCCGGCGGCCGTGCCTCCCACGGCTGCGCGATGTCCCCGCCGGGCTCCCACCCGTACCGCGCGAGCTGGTCCGCGGCTGCTTCCCGGCCCGCCCTCCGCAGCAGGTCGACCGCGCTGTGGAGGGCGAAGACCGTCCCCGACTCGCCGGCCCGCCGGCACCAGGCGAGCGCCTCGTCGACCTGCCCGGTCCGCTGGAGCAGTTCGGCGCCCTGGCGCAGGGCGCTGATGTCCCCGGCCTCGGCCGCGCGCTCGTACCACTCCAGCGCCTCGTCGGTCCGGCCCGCCTCCTGGGAGAGTTCCGCGGCCCAGCGCAGCGCGAACGTGTCGCCCGTCTCCGCCGCCTGCCGGTAGCGGGCCAGGGCTTCGGCGGGGCGGCCGGTCTCCCTCAGCAGGTCGCCGGCGAGCCACAGGACGAACTCGCATCCGGCCTCGGCCCGGTCCTGAAGCCAGTCGATCGCCTCGTCGGTCCGGTCCGCCTCGCGCAGCACCTTCGCGGCCTGGAGCAGCGCGAACGTGTCGCCGTGCGCCGCGGCCACGGAGTAGGCGCGGACCGCGAGCCGTTTGAGACCGCGCAGCCCCGCCGAGCGCGCGATGTCGACGTGGCTGCCGACGGCGGCGTGGTCGACGAGCGCGTTCCACAGTTGCGGGGGCACGCCGGCGGTCCGGCGGTTGGTGCGGCCCTCCTGTTCCAGGTAGTCGGCGAGGACGTAGTGCGGCTGGGCCGGGTACGGGTCGCCGGGCCGGGGCCGCATCCGGGTGAGGGGGCCGCGGGCGCCGTGGCAGGGTGCGGCCGTGTAGGCCAGTGCCTGCTCCAGCCAGTCCTCGCCGAGCGTGTCCCACTGGCCGTCGGTGAGGTATCCCGGGGCGGCGGCCTCCAGCAGCGCGTGCGGGAGCGCCCGGGCGTGACCGAGCCGCCGCGCGTCCATCGCCGTCTCGATCAGCGCCCGCGCCGCGGAGGGCGCGGCCCGGTAGCGGTCGAGCAGGGAGGGCGCGCCCGCCAGGTACTGGGTGATGTGCCCCTGCTCGGCCTCGGCGGCGGCCCGGGCCAGCCTGGGGTCACCGCCGGCGGCGAGCCGCAGCGCTTTGAGGGCCGGGCCGTTGAAAGTGTCCGGCACCGGTACGACGGCGCCGCTGAGCAGGACCCGGGCCTGCGGGTGGGCATCGGCGACGCCGGGCTGGGGGGTGCCGGTGAGAGTGGCCCAGTACTCGGGCCACATCGTGCCGAGGACGAGCACCGGGGCCCGGTCCGGCTCGGCGAGCAGGTCACGCAGTCCGGCGGCGACGCGCTCCCCGACGGAGTCGGTGGGCGTCAGCAGGTAGTGCTGCATCTCGTTGAGCCACACCACCGTCCGCGGAGCCACCGCGGCCAGGTCCGCCAGCAGCGCCTGCGGGCGGTCGGGGGCGATCGGGTGCCACAGCCGCCAGCCGGCCGGAAGCTCCTGCACGGCCTCCCAGCAGGCCCGCGTCTTGCCGCAGGAGGAGCCGCCGACCAGCACGACCATGCCGCTGACGCCGTCGGCGGCCTGCTGGACCACCTCGCGCAGCCGGGTGTCGTGTACGCGCTCTACGTAGGCCGGGAGCAGGGGCAGTGTCTCGCCCCTGCCGTTGTCCCACGGCCCGGCGGCCGGGGGGACTTCGATCGCCCGGTGGACCTCCAGCGAGAAGGGGTCGGCGAGTTCGCCGATGGGCCGCCCGGGAGCGGTCCGGCCCTCGGGGCCGGGCAGTGGCTCGGGGCCGTGGTCACCCAAGCCGGGAACCGGCGGTGGCGACGGCGGCGTCCTCTCCTGCGACGGCGTCTCGGGCGCGCGGTCGGCCGCCATCAGTGCGGACCACTGGCGTGGCATCGGGGGCGGCAGTCGGCCCAGCGGGCCAGGATCCGGGCCACCGCGAGCAGGTGGTCGAGGTTCCGCGGTGCGTGCTTGCGGTTGAACCAGTCGCTGATCGTCTTGACCGAAACGCCGGACTCCTCGGCCAGTCTGCTCCGTACGAGGCGGAGTTCACGGTCGGCGAGACGTGCCTCGGCCCGCCTGCGTAACCGGTCGAGCTCCTCGAGCACCAGCGACGCCACTCCACCTCCTCGGCACCTGTCGGCTTTCCGGTTCGGAATTCCGAAAGGCCGCGTCGACCTTCAGGTTACGCAGTCGGATTCCGAACTGTTCCGAGTTGGCTGGGAGTTGTCACCCCACCGAGCGTGAACTGGTGCGCGTACGCCCCCGGAGCACGACGGCAGGAGCAGCAGATGGAGCCCGACCGCACCCGCACGCGCACTCGCACGCGCACCGGCTCGCGCACCCGTGACCGGCGCCGCCTCGGCCGGGCCGTCATGTTCAGCGCGGTGCGCGGCGCGGCGGCCGCGCTGGGCTCCGGCGCCGTCAGCGCGCTTCTGTGGTGGTGGCAGCGGTAGGACTGCGCCTTGCAGGGCCCTTGTGCAATTCCTGTGGAGGCCTCAATCTTTCGGCTGACGCACAGGAGTCACCCAAGGTTGACATGACCATGACTTCAGGGTGGCTTCGGCGGGCGTGCACCACACCCCACAGCGCACCACCGATTGAGGAGGACCCCTCAGATGGCAGTGATGCGTACTCCCCACAGGCCCACCCGGCGAAGACTGGCCGCGCTCGGCGCGACGGCCACCGCGGCGCTCGTCGCGAGCCTCGTCTCGGCCCTCCCCGCCGGCGCGGCCCCGGCCGCGTCCGAAGGGCGCATCCAGTACGAGGACGCGGCCGGCGCCGTCGCCGACAGCTACATCGTGACGCTGAAGACGCAGAAGGCCGGTTCCGCCGCGGGCCGGGCCCTCGCGCACAAGTACGGCGCCGACATCGAGCGCACGTACACCAAGGCCCTGAACGGCTACGAGATCGAGGCCTCCGAGGCCGAGGCGGAACGCCTCGCCGCCGACCCGGCCGTCGCCTCCGTGGTCCAGAACAGGACGTTCGGCATCACCGGGACCCAGCCCAGCCCGCCGTCCTGGGGCCTGGACCGCATCGACCAGAAAAACCTCCCGCTGAACAGCTCCTACACCTACCCCGATTCGGCCGGGGAGGGCGTCACGGCGTACGTCATCGACACCGGTGTCCGCATCACGCACAGCGACTTCGGCGGCCGCGCCTCCTACGGCTACGACGCCGTCGACAACGACAACACCGCCCAGGACGGCCACGGCCACGGCACACACGTCGCCGGCACGGTCGCAGGCGGTGCCTACGGCGTCGCCAAGAAGGCCAGGGTCGTCGGTGTCCGGGTGCTGAACAACTCCGGCCAGGGCACCACCGCCCAGGTCGTCGCGGGCATCGACTGGGTCGCGCGGAACGCGGTCAAGCCGGCCGTCGCCAACATGTCACTCGGCGGCCCCGCCGACACGGCCATCGACACGGCCGTACGCAACGCCGTCACCGCCGGCGTCACCTTCGTGGTCGCCGCCGGCAACGAGTCCACCAACGCCTCCACCCGGTCCCCGGCCCGCGTCACCGAGGCCGTCACGGTCGGCGCCACGACGTCGAGCGACGCGAAGGCGAGCTACTCCAACTACGGTGCCGTCCTGGACCTGTTCGCACCCGGCTCGTCCATCACCTCGGCCTGGAACACGGGCGACTCGGCGACCAACACCATCTCCGGTACGTCGATGGCCAGCCCGCACGTCGCCGGAGCCGCCGCCCTGTACCTGGCCGACAACCCCACGGCGACCCCCGCGCAGGTCTCCGCCGCGCTGACGGCCGCCGCCACCACCGGCGTCGTCACCAGCCCCGGCAGCGGCTCGCCCAACCGGCTCCTCAACGTCGGCGGCGGTACGACCACCCCGCCCGGACCGCGCTTCGAGAACACCACCGACCAGGCCATCGCCGACAACGCCACAGCCGAGTCCCCGGTGACCGTCTCCGGCGTCTCCGGCAACGCGCCCTCGGCCCTGGCCGTCGAGGTCCACATCGTCCACACGTACATCGGCGACCTCCAGGTCCAGCTGATCGCCCCCGACGGCACGGCGTACACGCTGAAGTCGTACGGCACCGGCGGCAGTGCGGACGACATCGACACCACGTACTCCGTGAACGCCTCCGCGGAGGCCGCCAACGGCACGTGGAAGCTGCGCGTGAGCGACAACGCCCGCTTCGACACCGGTCGGATCGACGCCTGGGCGCTCCAGTTCTGACCTCGTTCCGTGACGGGCCGTCAGTCTCCTGACGTGCCCGGTACGCAGACGTCCTCGTCCTCCGGGAAGGGCCTCGGGTCGGTGACCCAGCCCGCCGCGAGGACGAGGCTCGTCTCGCGGTGCACGGCGAGAAGGCCGAAGGGGCGGTCGATAACCGCCATCACCCTGACCGCCTCGTGCGGCGGCTCCTCCGGCGACCGGCCCTGGTAGATGGCACTCATCGTGGTCACCGCGGCCGCCTTGAAGCCCTCCGCGCTGAAGGTGGCCGTCATGACCTGCCGCGCGGAGCACAGGACGAGCGGCGCGGGGCTCACGCCCTGGAAGGGGAGGGGGCCCGGGGTGTCACCGGTCGCCGTGGTCAGGCCGAAGAGGGCGCTCGACGCCAGCAGGTCGTGCTCCGAGCGCAGGGTGAACTCCACGGTGAACAGGGTCAGGGACGGCGGCTCGGGAAGGTGGGTGCGCCGCTTGTGGACGGACAGGCCCGGACCGGCGGCACCCTCCGGGAGGCGGCTTCCCGGTACCGCGTCGAGCGTGCCCGCCAGCAGGTCCGTCCCGGCCGCCAGCACCTCTCCCGGCCCCATCTGCTCCGTGCCGAGCAACAGATGGACGTCGACTGCCCTGTCCCCGCGCACGACCACCCGCGTGACGGCTCCCGGGCCGGTCCGGGCCACCGAGACGCTGTCGATGTCCGGAACCTCCCGCACCAGCCCGGCAGAGCCGTAACGGCCCAGCCAGCCGCCGAAATCGCCCTTGAACGGCACCTCCCAGTCCGCCCGCAGCTCCAGCGCACTCGCCAGCACCAGAGACGTGTCCGGCCGCAGTGCCGCCGGCAGGCGTTCGATCAGCCCGCCCGTCCGCCGCGCGGCCCACGTGTCCAGGGCGCGTCCGTCCGCCTCCGGTTCGCCCGTGAGCACTCCGTGCGCCCCCACCGGAAGCCGCGCCGCCCATTCCTCCCGCAGCTCCACGGTCCGTTCGGTCCACAACCCCAGTGCGGATTCCAGGCCGTCCACCTCCGCCAGCACCGCGAGCAACTCCCGCCCGGCCGCGCCCGCCCGGTCCGCCGGCAGGCCGAGTGCCTCCGTCAGCTCCTCGCGCGCCCGGCCCGTCGCGCCGGCCGCGAGGAGGGCCAGCAGCGGCCAGACCCCGGCCGCCGAGAACACCGTGCTCTCGCGGATCCCCGATGCCCAGCGTGCCGTGAGGCGGTTCGCCGCCCGTACCGATGTCTCGATCGTCTGCATTCCGCCCCGTCACACGGCCGCTTACGATGCGCCCAGCGGTACGTTCCGCACGGCCGCTCTCTCCCACCACGCCAGCCAGGAGCACCGTACCCGTGTCGATACCCCCGCCCCCCGGGAACCAGCAGCCCCGGGACCCGTACGGCCCGCAGCCTGCCAACTGGCCCCAGGGAGCCCAGGGGCACAGCCCCTGTGGCCCCTACGGCCCCACCGGCCGCCCGTACGGCGCGCCGGTCTCCGTCAACGCGCTCGCCGTCGCCGCGCTCGTCCTCGGGGTGCTCTGTTTCCTGCCCGCCGCGGGACTCGTGCTGGGGCTGATCGCGCTGCGGCAGATCAGGCGGAACGGCCAGAGCGGCCGGGGGCTGGCGATCGCCGGGGCCGTGCTGTCGTCCGTCGGGGTGGCGCTGTGGGCGGTGACGCTGTCCACGGGTGTGCTGTCCGACGCCTGGGAGGGGTTCAAGGACGGTGCGCAGGGCAACGAGAGCCTGTTGCTGAAGAAGGGCGACTGCTTCGACGCGCCCGGCGGTCTGGAGGGCGACACCTACGACGTCGACCCGGTGTCCTGCGAGGGCGGGCACGACGGCGAGGTGTTCGCGGTCGTGACACTGCCGGGCGGCGCCTTCCCGGGCGACGCCGAGCTCACGGACATCGCCGACGAGCGGTGCTACGCGCTCCAGGACCAGTACGCCATGGACTCCTGGGCGATGCCGGCCGACGTCGACGTGTACTACCTCCTGCCGACCCGGGACAGCTGGCGTTACGGCGACCGCGCGGTCACCTGCGTCTTCGGCAACATCGACGCGAAGGACCAGCTGACCGGCTCCCTGCGCGGGGACCACACCATGCTCGACACCGACCAGGTCGTCTTCCTGTCCGCGGCCAACGCCGTCGACGCGGCGCTGTACGAGGAGCCCGAAAAGACCCCGGAGGACGATCTCGCCGGCCACCGGGCCTGGGCCACCCAGGTGCACGACGTGCTCGGCGAGCAGATCGGGGCACTGCGCGGGCACCCCTGGCCGTCCGCCGCCCGGCAGCCGGTCGCCCGCCTGGTGAAGGACCTGGAGGACGCCCGGGAGGAGTGGGCGAGGGCGAGCCAGGCGGACGACGCGGAGTCGTACTACGCGCACCACGACAAGGCCTACGAGTACGTCGACGGCCCGGCGACCGTCACCGCGCGCAAGGCGCTCGGGCTCGCGGCGACGCCGCCCTCCCCGGACGGGACCGAGGGCGGTGACTCCGAAGCCCAGGTGTGACGGCGGCTATAGCGGGGAGAAAGTGCCTGCGTAAAGCCCCCGGTGCCACCTTGTCATCACATCGAGTGATTCTCTGGCCTTTGCTTGCATGGCACAACCCACGGTTGCCACGCTGTTGCTGTCTGTACAACCTGATGGGAGCGGCCAGTGACATTCGGTGAGCAGCCGGCGTACCTGCGCGTCGCGGGTGATCTCCGCAAGAAGATCGTCGACGGTCAGCTGCCACCGCACACCCGCCTCCCCTCCCAGGCCAGAATCCGCCAGGAGTACGGCGTCTCGGACACCGTCGCGCTGGAGGCCCGCAAGGTGCTCATGGCGGAGGGCCTGGTCGAGGGCCGCTCCGGCTCGGGTACCTACGTGCGCGAGCGGCCCGTGCCCCGGCGCATCGCCCGCTCCGGATACCGCCCGACCGGCGGGGCCACGCCGTTCCGTCAGGAGCAGGCCGACGGCGAGGGGCGCGGCACCTGGGAGTCCAGCAGCGAGCAGTCCGAGGCCAGCGTCGCGGTCGCCGAGCGGCTGGGCATCGAACCGGGCGAGCGCGTGATGTGCACGAAGTACCTCTTCCGCGAGGGTGGCGAGGCGATGATGCTCTCCACTTCCTGGGAGCCGCTCGCCGTCACGGGCCGTACGCCGGTGATGCTGCCGGAGGAGGGGCCGCTCGGCGGCATGGGTGTCGTCGAGCGCATGCGCGCGATCGACGTGATCGTGGACAACGTCACCGAGGAGGTCGGCGCCCGCCCCGGCCTCGCCGAGGAGCTCCTCGTCCTCGGGGGCGTCCCCGGTCATGTCGTCCTGGTCATCCAGCGCACGTTCTACGCCTCCGGCCGCCCGGTCGAGACGGCCGACGTGGTCATCCCGGCCGATCGGTACCGGGTCGCCTACCACCTTCCGGTCAAGTAGCGAACGCTCACTTCAGCCACGCGGCGCGCTCCCCGCGCGCCCCGCTCACCCGATCACCGCGGAAGCCGTCCCCGGCCGGGGTGGTCCGTGCCGCTGAGCCGGCCCTGGTTCTCGCAGGTCGGTGACGGCGCATGCGGTATGCCTCCGACCGGGTGCGTCGAGGCGCGCGGACGGCGCGTTCGTTGCCGTGCGCCCCCTGTGTTCTGGCCGGTTGCGTACCTCTTCGTGAAAAGCCGTATTCGCTGCGTGAAGGTTAGGCGTAGGCTCGGGCATATGCGCATTGCGGTTTCCTTATCGGGTGGGGCACGGCACAGGCCGCGGGTGGGAAGTGGAGGGGCGCGATGAACGACAGCACGATCACTCTTCCCTGGCTCGTGATACGAGAGGACGACAACGGCAACCGCTACCGGGTGGGCCGGTACGCGACCCGGGCCGAGGCCCAGAGGATCGCGGACAGCCTCGACGACCGCGGTCACAAGCGGCTGTACTGGGTCGAGCGGCTGGGTCAGCACGGGCCGGGAGGGGCGCACGACTGACCTCTGGTGTGCCTGGGCTCCGGGCCGGTGTCCGGCCGCGCTCCCGTAGGCTCCCCGCATGAGTGAGCGGATCGTCGTCGTGGGCGCCGCGCTGGTCGACGACGGGCGGCTGCTGGCCGCCCGGCGCAGCGCGCCCGTCGAGTTGGCCGGGCGCTGGGAGCTGCCCGGCGGCAAGGTCGAGCCGGGCGAGACGGCCGACACGGCGCTCGTGCGGGAGCTGCGCGAGGAACTCGGCGTCGATGCCGAGGCCGGCGGGCGGGTCCCGGGGGAGTGGCCGCTGAAGTCGCCGTACGTGCTGCACGTGTGGACCGCGCGACTGCGGCCCGGCTCCGCCGCCCCCAAGCCCCTTGAGGACCACGACGAACTGCGCTGGCTCGGCCCCGACGAGATCTGGGACGTGGACTGGCTCGACCAGGACGTGCCCGCGGTACGGCAGACGCTCGCGCATCTGGGACCTCTCGGCGGCCCCCGTCGGGGAGAAGCGCCCGGCGCCTGAGGCCAACCGGGGGCGTGCGAGGCCCGAAGGCGTCCGTGCGGGCGCCCCGTACGCCTTTCGTGCCACCGTGCGCTCCGCCACGCGGTACTCCGCCCCTGATATCGGGTATGTGCCCATTAACCCCATGAAACCGGACATGGGTGGGCCCGATGCCGGGGAAGTGATCGGCGTGATCGACACCGAAGGTGACCGCGCCGAGTGGACCTTTCCCGCCGAGCCGGGCGCCGTGCGCACCGCCCGCCAGGCCGTCCGCGGGCAACTCCGCGGCTGGGGCCTCGACAGCCTCGCCGACCTCACGGCGTTGTTGGTCAGCGAGTTGGTCACCAACGCCCTGCGGCACGCCACGGGCCCCATAGGCGTCCGCCTGGTCCGTCCCTCCGAACTGAACGCCGTCCTCCTGGTGGAGGTCTCCGACCCGCTCCCGGACCCGCCCCGCGAGCGCGCCGCCAGGCCCGAGGACGAGAGCGGCCGGGGGCTGTACCTGGTGGCCTCCTCCTGTCGCCGCTGGGGCACCCGGTCCGGCGGCGTGGGCAAGACCGTGTGGTTCGAACTCGCCGTTCCGGAGTGAAAAATCGGTGTACGTCCGCCCCGCCGCTGTAGAGCGAATGGTTCAGGCCAGTGGCGGTTGCCGACGGACGGGATTCGACGACGTGTCCCCTGGTTAGAAGAGTGGAAGTGTTCTCACGGTCCGGTCCAAAAACCATCGGGACCGTGCTGTGATCGTGAACACCGTGTTGTGCGGCACCGTAGTGCTGGATACTGCGGGCAGCCGCCCCCGGTGACCGGTGCCGGACGCGGTGAGCTGGAGGGGACGGTTCGCGTGAGCGAGATACCAGCGAAGGCCACGGAGTCCGAGGACCCGTCGGAGGGCGCGAGGGCGATGGCCGCGGACGGCCTGGCTTCCGCGGTGGGAGGTGCGCTCGCGGCCGACGGGGTGCAGCCCGGGGACGCCATGTGGCAGAGCAGTCCCCCCGGATCCATCTACGACTACATCAAGGTCGCGTCCTTCTCCATCGGCCCCGACGGGCTCGTCGACCAGTGGAGCCTGCGCGCCGAGCACCTCTTCGGCATCCCCGCCGAACGCGCGGTCGGCATGGACCCCATCGAGACGTTCATCGACCCGCGCCTGCGCGAGCGGGGCATGCGCAAGATGGCCGAGATCCTCGACGGCCGCGAGTGGACCGGCGTGGTGCCCTTCCGGATGCCGAAGGGCACCGAGGGGGAGTGCGGGCAGGAGGGGCTCGCCGAGGTGTACGTCATGCCGACGCGCACCGAGGACGGCGAGAAGGCCGCCGTCTGCATCGTCGTCGACGTGCGCACGCTGCGCAGCATCGAGACCGACCTCGCCGCCTCGCAGGCCATTTTCAGTCAATCCCCGTTCGGTTTCCTGCTGATCGACTCCGACCTGCGGGTCCGCCGCGTCAACCAGCGGTTCGCGTCCATCTTCGGCGGCTCGCCCGACGACCACCGCGGCAAGGGAGTCCACGACTACCTGCAGCGCGGCGAGGCCGAGCGGGTCGCCGCCACGCTGCGCCGCGTGCTGGAAACCGGCAGCTCCATCACCGACATGCACGTCACGGGCTTCGTGCCGGGCTCCGACGAGCGCCGCCACTGGTCCGTCAACCTCTACCGCGTGCACAGCGGTTCGGGCCGGCCCATCGGGGTCGCCTGGCTCGGGATCGACATCACCGCCCGCCGCGCCGCCGCCCGCGAGGCCGCCGCCGCCCGCCGCAACCTCGCCCTGCTGAACGAGGCCGGCGCCCGCATCGGCAACTCCCTCGACCTGGAGACCACGGCCCGGCAGCTCCTCGACGTCGTCGTGCCCGGCTTCTGCGACCTGGCCACCGTCGACCTCTACCAGGGCCTGCTGGTCGGCGACGAAACCCCGCCCGGACTCGCCGACGGCAGCGGCGAGCTGCGCCGGGTGGCCTTCGCCAGTGCCGTCTCCGACGCGCCCTTCGCCGGCACCGGCGTGCCCGTCGCCGTCGGCGCCGTCCACCACTACCCGTTCAACTCGCCCTGCGCGGACGCCCTGCGCACGGCCCGCCCGCAGACCGTCCCCGGCGAGGACGGCGGGCTCGTGCAGTCCACGCTCGCCGTCCCGATGGTCGCCCACGACACCGTCGTCGGGCTCGTGCAGTTCGCCCGTACGAAGGGCAGCGAGCCGTTCGGCGACCGCGACCGGGACCTGGCCGTCGAACTCGCCGCCCGTGCCGCGGTCTGCATCGACAACGCCCGCCTCTACCGGCGCGAGCACGAACGCGCGTTGATACTGCAGCGGTCCCTGCTCCCGCCCGGCGACCCGGAGGCCTCGGGCCTCGACATCGCCTGCCGCTACCTGCCCGGCAACGCCAACACCGGCCGGCCCAGCGAGGTCGGCGGCGACTGGTTCGACGTCATAGAACTCCCCGGGCACCGCACCGCGCTGGTCGTCGGCGACGTCATGGGCCGTGGCCTGCGCGCGGCCGTCGCCATGGGTGAACTCCGCACGGCCGTGCGCACGCTGGCGCAGCTCGACCTGGAACCCGCCGAGGTGCTCTCCCAGTTGGACGAGATCGCCCGCGGCCTCGGTGCCCCCGGAGGCGTCCAGCAGGCGACCCGGGCGGCCCGCCGCCCCCGCGAGGCGGACCTGTCGGAGGTGTACCTCGCCACCTGTGTCTACGCCGTCTACGACTCCGTCACCCGGCGCTGCACCTTCGCCAACGCGGGCCATCTGCCGCCCGTCCTGGTCGAGCCGGGCGAGTCGGCCCTGATGCTCGACGTGCCGCCGGGCCTGCCGCTCGGCGTCGGCGGTGAGCCCTTCGAGGAAGTCGAGGTCGAACTGCCCGAAGGCGCCCTGCTCGCGCTCTACACGGATGGACTGGTCGAAAGCCGCGATCACCCCCTCGACGAGGGCCTCCAGGCGTTCGTCAGCACCCTCTCCGATCCCACCCAGCCCCTGGAGGACGTGTGCGACCACGTCCTCAACACCCTCGACACCCATCACGGCGAGGACGACATCGCGTTGCTGATGGCACGTGTACAGGGACTGCCCACCGAGTCCGTCGGCGACTGGACCCTGCCGCGCGAGCCGCGCAGCGTGGGCCGGGCCCGCGAGTACGCGCGCGCCCAGCTGCTCAGCTGGGACATGGAACCGCTGGTCGACACCACGGAGCTCCTGGTCAGCGAACTCGTCACCAACGCCCTGCGCTACGGCGAGGGCGAGATCCGTCTGCGTCTGCTGCTGGACCGCACCCTGGTCTGCGAGGTCTGGGACTCAGGCCTGGTCCAGCCCCGCCGCCGCCGGGCCCGCGACACCGACGAGGGCGGCCGGGGCCTCCAGCTGGTCGGCCTCCTGAGCGCCGCGTGGGGCTCCCGTCGCACGCCCAGGGGCAAGACGGTGTGGTTCGAACTGCCCCTGCCGGGTGGCGAAACGAGCCTGACGGACCCGGCGGAGGCGCTGCTGAGCCTGTTCTAGCCGGGTCTGTGAGCCGCAGTCGTCACGGCCGGGCTCGCCGGGCCTGCCGGGGCCGGCGGGCTCGTAGGCTCACCTCCATGCCCGACATCACGGCGACCCGACTGGCCACGGACCCCGCCGCCTCGACCCCCGTGCTCACGCTCCGCTCCTGGACCGCCGAGGACGCCGCCCGGCTCGTCGAACTGCACCGGGACCCCGCGCTGCGCCGCTGGCTCCGGACCCACCTGGACGACGAGGCGGACGCCGCGCGATGGCTGGCTGAACAGCGGCGGGCATGGGAGGCGGGGACCCGCTTCGCGTTCGCCGTCGAACAGCCCGGGGCGCCCGGACTCGAGGGCCCCTTGGTGGGACACGTGGTCCTCACCCGGCGCACCCCGGACGCCGCGACCGCCGAAATCGGTTACTGGACCGCCGCGCACGCCCGCGGCCTGGGGGTGGCACCACGCTCCCTGCGCGCACTGACCGAATGGGCCTTCCGCACCCTCGCCCCAGACGGCCTGACACGGCTGGAACTGCGGCACCAGGTGGACAACACGGCATCGTGCCGGGTCGCGGAGAAGAGCGGCTACCCGCTCTCCGGACTGCTCCCGGCAGCACCGCCCGCGTGGCCCCGGACCGGTCATCTCCATGCACGACAGGCGCCGTCCGCGTCCTGCCCCGAGCTTTCTGAACTCAGCTCTCATGAGTGACCTGTACGCCGTGGACCTGGCCCTCGACCTGTCGCCGACCGTGCCGGAGGCCGTACTCGCGCACCTCCGGCGGCACATGGAGGGAGACAGCGCGGACGACGGCAACGGCGAGGCGGAGTGGCCGGACTTCGTCCCCCTGCTCGCGGACCGGGGCCCGGCGTGGCGCATCGGGGGACTACTGACCGGCCAGCTCTTCCAGACCGCCGACCACTGGTCCCTGACGGCCCGCCAGGAGATCCACGCGGAGTGCCTCCCCGACCTGGTCGCACTGGTGGAGATGCTCGCCTTCAACGCGAAGACCGACGGGGTCATCGGCCAAGTGCGGTTCTACGAGGACGAGATCCCCGAACTCCTCATCAACAGGTCGGGGACGCTGGTCAAGATGCCGCTGCGGGAAGCGAACCCGAGCAGCATCCCGCTGGGATGCTGCCTTGTCTGCGACTCAACCCACGCGGGGTGCGGGACGTCTTACAGCTGATCGGTAAGATCTGGCCCTCGCCCGTCCATCACGACCGGCTCATCGACTCCGTATCCGGCAGCCCTGCCGAAGTTCGTCGGCTCACCGGGCTCAGGCGCAACTCCCAGCAGCGCCTCTAGTTCCCTCAGTGCAGCAGCGAGCCGTGGGGCATTCTGCCGGTGTACTTCCGGGTGAGGCTCCCCACGGAAGTCGAAAGGGCCCCAGATGTCGTGGAAGACGGAAACCTCGGCAGATAGACCGAGGTGTTCCGGAGAGACCGTCAATTCGACGAGTCGGTGTTCACGGCGCGGCGTACCTTGTGCATGAAAGACTTCTTCGGCGTCGATGGGTCCCGTGAGCTGCAATCGCGTCATCGCGGGGGCGCCGCCCGCCCCGGGGATGAACCATGGCCATTCCACGTGGTGTGGCTCCAGCAAGTCATGCTTGCGCAGCACGGCTGTCATTCTCGCGGCGGTCACCAGTGCCGAGCGCAGTCCGGGCGGAGCGTAGTCCTCCAGATCCCAGAACCAAGACGCGCATTCACGCGGTGCGCGCATGAGCATGGGCATTGACTAGTCCTTACGGGTATGTGGGGCCGTTGGCTGGGACAGTGATCGAGCCGTCCTCGAATCGCAGCACAAAGGTGGCCTCGGTCAGCTTTGCGCGGGAAGCGGCTTGGCGCCACGCCCTTGCAGCTCCGTTGCATGCTCCATCGCCATGTACACAGCCGGTGTCATGTCACTGTTCTTGCTGGCCTGCTTGCATTGGGATAGGAGGTCGTCATATCCAGGAAGCCCAGCCAAATTTCCGTCACTGATGTAGTCCGCGGTGTGGGCTCCCGCGGTAGTATTCGATCTCGCCGATCCATGCATACCCCAAAAGTGCCTTGGGCAGATACTTGGACTCGACTCCCACAGTGATGCCCTGGTCACGTGCGAGGCATGCCATGGCCAGTGGGCCGAGGGCGACGAGACCGTCGGCGCTGGTGGCGCGGTCCAGGTCAGCAGTCCAGTACGCCTTGTGCCACCGCAGGGCATCGGCCAGGGCCTTGTTGAACTCCGCAGGGTCGCGGCGGATGACGCGGTAGAGCAGAATCATTGGCGGATACAGGATCTTCGACATCAGATCCGCGTCGGCGTACCGCAGCGCTTCCGGGCCGGTGCCGTCGACTGCCGCAATCAGCTTGTCGCCCACGTCCGGGCGGCCCAGCCAGAAGCTCTGCAGCGCCTCCACCCAGGAATAGATGTACTCGTCGAACACCGCGCCGGACTCGCGCAGGAAGGAGATGGGCACCTCGGCCAGCCGGTGCAGGCGGTCATTGTCACGGCAGATCATCGCGAGGTAGAAGGCAGTGACCCACGTTCCTGCGTTCAGGTAGGACTCGGGGCCGGTCGCGGGGAGCGTCTGCTCCTGCTCCTTGATCCGGCATGTGATGCTGGCGCCCTCGGGGGCGGTTGCCGCGGCAAAGAGCGCGGACCCGGTCTGCATGGCCGTGACCCAAGCCTCCCAGATCTCGAACCTGACGGCCTGGGGGTCCACCGCACAGCGCTGCTGCGCCAGAGTGAGCGCCGTGCTCAGTGCCTGAGGGCGCAGGACGGGTGATTCAGCGAACTCGGCGAGGATCCAGTTTGTGGTCTCGCCGAGGGCGTCGAGAGTGTCCGGCACGTCGTCCGTTGGCTACTCGTGGCGGGGAACGGTCGTGACCACTGACGCTCTCCTCCAGTCGGACTTGTTGCTGATCAGGGAACGGGAGGGCCGCGCCCCTGGGGCAGTTGCACGGTGCCGTCGGGGAGCTGACCGTGCGCTCGGGCAGGGGGCCACATGCTTGGCGGAGCGAGGTGCCGATGTTGCCGACGCCCTTGAGCCTCCGTACTGGAGCTCCTGCGCCTGCACCCCGAGGGTGACGGCGCCGGCGACGAGGGCTCCACGGAGTTCGTTCCCCTGTCGGCGTGTCCGGCCACCCATCCAAATCAGGTGGGAAACTCACCACACCAGTTGCGGCTGATCAGTACGGCCGGCAGGTACTCGGACTCCACCTCGACGGGGAGGCCCGCGTCGTGGGCGAAGCAGGCCATGGCGAGCGGGGCCAGGGCGACGAGACCCGAGGCCTGGAAGGCGCGGTCCTCCTCGCTCCAGTACTGCTTGTGCAGTTCGAGTGCCCGGGCCAGCGCCTGGTTGAAGGTCTCGGGGTCCTTCCGGATGAAGCGGTGGAAGACCTCCATCGGCGGATACAGCAGCTTGCCCACCGTCTCCGGGTCCGCGACGGTCTCCGGCTCGGTGCCGTCGACCGCGGCGACGAGCTTCGGACCCAGGTCCGGGCCACCGCGCCAGTACGTCTGGAGGGTGTCGATCCAGGCGTAGTGATACTCCTCGAACTGCCCGCCGTTCTCCCGCAGAAGGGACAGCGGGACCTGGCACAGAGCGGTGATCCGGTCCCTCTCACGACAGATCACGGCCAGGTAGAACGCGGAAAGCCAGCTGCCGGGATTCACGTACCACTGCGGACCGGTGGCCTGCAGAGTGCGGTCCTCGTGTGCGATGCGGCACTGCACCTGGTCGTCCGTCGTGGTCGCCGCCGCGAAGACCGCGGAGCCGACCTGCATGGCCGTGACCCAGGCGTCCCACGAGGGGAACTCCGCCGCCCGGGGATCGATCAGGCAACGCGACTGAGCCAGGGTGAGCGTGACGCGCTGGGCGTCGCCCAGCCTCGTGGAGCGTTCCTCCAGCCCGTCGATCAGCTGCCGAGCGTTCTCCTGGAGCACAGCGAGACCCTCTTCCACGTTCCCCGTGGGCAACGGAGGGCGGGAAATGATCGACACCAACGCGTCTCTCCTTAGAAGATCTTGAAGTGCTTGAGCTCGGCCCCAGCATACGTACCCGTGTTTTCAGTGGCCTGGACGAGGACGTACCGCAAGGACTTGTTCTCGATCGCCGTCCGAATCTGCGAGGCGTACTTCGCATCGTTCGGCGAGAAGATCGCACGCTCTTCCATATCGGCCAAAATGGTGCGAACGTACTCGATGGTCCCCTGCTTCACCATCGTGCCGCTGTCCTGCAGCCCGTTGCCCTGGCGCCAGTCCAGCCTCGCGTTGGGGGCCTTGGCCTCCACGATGATGAGGTTGCCGTCCTTGTCCTGCCACAGCTGGTCGAATCTCTTCGAGCCGTTGGGAGTTTCGGGAAGATCAGTGATCTCCCTGGCTCCCTCGAACTCCTTCTGGGCGAGCATGTGCCGACGGGCCGCCTCCTCGCCGAGCGCTTCCCCGAGCTTGCTGTTGTTGGAAACGCCTTCACCGACGGTGCTCTTGAAGCGCTCCTGCGCTTCGAGAAGTGCTTTCGCCGTGTCATCGGTCGGGTCGGCCTTGTACGCCTTCTCGGCGTTCGTCAGCTCCGTGCCCGCCATGCGCCGGGCCGAGACGTCGTCGAGATGACTCAGATTCTCGTGCGGCACCGTATCCCGACCCCTTTCCATGGGAGTCAGGTGGAACCGCTCGGGGTTCGCGTACGGCATCGCATCGGCGGCCATCCAGCCGCCACCCGGCTTCTCGACCAGCTTGGGCAGCAGCTGACCGTCGACCATCTCCTCGGCATTGTTGCGCTTGCCGGGGCCCCACTTGTCGTAGTGCTCGGCGCGCCAGACCGGGTCCTCGTTGGCCAGTCGGACGTGTTCGCGGGCGATCGCAGCCCGCTCCTGGGGCGTGCGGTCGTCCGCGGGCTTCTCACGGGCCGCCTCGTACTCCGCGCGGTGCCGCGCCGCGTCGTCCGCGTGCTGAGCCGCCCCGCCGGCGGCGTCGTCCGCCCCACCCGTGATGTCGTCCGCTCCGCGGGCCGCGTCGTCCGCGCCCCGGCCCAGGTCGTCCAGGCCTCCGGGCAGGCCGCTGCCCGTCGCCGGCGGCTCGTGGTGACCGCCTCCCGGGCCGTCGCCGTGCGTGCCGTTCGTGCCCGGGCCGTCCGCGTGACCGGCGGTGGAGGGCGTCTCCGAGCGGCCGGCGCCCGTTGCCGGGGTGCCGTCGGTGCTGCCGTGGCGCCCGTTGCCCAGCTCGTTCGTGGGCATGTGGTCGCCCACACGGCCGCCCGGCGTGTGGCCCGCCGTGCCGCCGGGTAGGTGGTCGCCCACCGTGCCGCCGGGGAGGTCGCCTCCGGCGTGGACGGCCGGGGTGGCCCCGTCGTCGCCGGTTCGGCCGATGCCGCCGAGCCCATCGTCGAGGCTGTTGCCCAGGCGGATGTGCTGGCCGGCGCCTTCCGCGGTGTGGGCTCCCGCGGTGACCAGGGCCGGCTGCTGGGCGGGGGAGTCCACGCGGGGCGTGTCCGCACCGGAAGCAGGCGAGCCCGTGTCGGGCAAGTGGGGCTGGTCGACGACGTCGCCGGGGCCGTCGGCGGACTTCTGCAGGACGTTGCCGTGCTCGTCGAGGATGTTGCCGTCCGGGTCGTAGTAGCGGGCCGGGGCGCCGTCCTCGGTGGGGAGTTTCGTGGTGCCCTCGGGCAGGACCGGGGCGTCGTCGGGCAGCCGGACGTTGCCGTCGGGCAGTTTCGTCGCGCCGTCGGGGATCGCCGCGCCTTCGGGCAGGTGCACCGTGCCGTCGGGGAGCCTTACCGTGCCTTCGGGCAGCGTGACCGCGTTCTCGGGCAGGGCCGGGATGTCGATGTTTCCGACGCCCTTGAGGCCCTTGGTGATGTCGCCGATCTTCGACAGACCGGCGCCCGCGCCCTTGGCGATGTAGGTCATCGGGTCGATGACCCGGCCGGCCTTGCCCGCCACGGACAGGGCCTTGGCGACCGCGCCCGCCTTGCCCGCACCCGAGGCGGCCGCACCGGCGCCGCCGGTGAAGACCGTGGTCAGCACGTTGAAGGTGACGGCTCCGGCCGCGCGGGCGGGGT
>NZ_WWIQ01000031.1:0-3545 GCF_009862985.1 Streptomyces sp. SID5464
CGCTGCGCGCCCGGGGCGCCGTACGCGCCCACGCCTCCTGCGCCTGCACGGCCGCTTCCTCGGCGAGCTTGGCGTCCTTGGGACCCGCGTCGGCGACATGGCAGAGGACCTCGCCGGTCGCCGGGTCGTCGACGGGCATGGTGGCGCCGTCCGAGGCGTCCACCCAGGCGCCGCCGATGAACAACTGCGTGGGCGTGTCGGTCATGAGTTGTCTCCTGGTTGTCCGGGTCGGTCGGCAGCGGGATCGAGCAGTTCCGCGAGGTGCAGGGCGCGGATGCCCCGGTCTCCGGCGAGGTGGTCGATCTGGGTGGCACAGCTGAAGCCGTCGGCCACGACGACGGCCGGTGTGCGCGGGTCGATGTCGTCGAGGCGTGGCTTCAAGGCCAGGTCGGCGACGGCCATCGAGGTGTCGTAGTGCTGTTCCTCGAAGCCGAAGTTGCCGGCGAGTCCGCAGCAGCCCTCGGCCTCGTCGACCTGCGCCACACCGAGGCGGCCGAGCAGGTCGCGCGGGTGGCGGCCCTTGAAGGTGGCGTACTCGTGGCAGTGGGTCTGCAGCACGACGCTGTCCGGCAGTGTTGGGGGCGCCCAGCCGGGGACCGCGAGGTCGGTCAGGGCTCCGGTGAGGGTGTGGACGCGGGCCGCGACGCGCCGGGCGGCGTCGGTGCCGAGGAGCTCGGGCACGTCACGCTTGAGCGCCGCGGCGCAGCTGGGTTCGGCCACGACGATGGGCCGGTCGTCGCCGTTGTCAAGGCGGGCGACGGTGCGGGCCATGATGCGGCGCGCGAGTGACAGTTGTCCGGTGCTCACCCATGTCAGGCCACAGCACAAGTCGTCCTCCGCCGCGCAGGGGATGCCGGCGTCGGCGAGCACGCGGCTCGCGGCCCCGGCCACCTGGGGGCGGAAGGCGCGGGTGAAGCTGTCCACGAAGAGCAGCGTCTTCGCCGGTTGGCCGGTCCTGGCCGCGCGCAGTGCCCGGCGCAGCGCACGCCGGGAGGCGAAGGCGGGGATGCGGCGCTTCGTGGTCACGCCGCCCAGGCGCGCGAGCAGCTTCCCGACAGGTCCGCGCAGCAGCGGGTTCACCGGGCGGGCCGCGTACCCGACGAGCTTGGACGTGAGCGGCAGCCAGCCCAGGGAGTAGTGGGACCGGGGTCTGACTCTGCCCTTGTAGTGCTGGTGCAGGAACTCGGCCTTGTACGTGGCCATGTCGACGCCGACCGGGCAGTCGCTGGAGCAGGCCTTGCAGGACAGGCACAGGTCGAGGGCGTCACGCACCTCCGTGGAGCGCCAGCCGTCCTGGACGGTTCCGCCCCGCACCATCTCCTGGAGCAGCCGGGCCCGGCCCCGCGTGGAGTCCTTCTCTTCGCCCGTGGCCCGGTAGCTGGGACACATCACGCCGCCCGCGTCGCTGCGGCAGCGGCCGACCCCGACACAGCGGCGCACCGCGCCCGCGAAGCCGTCGTCGTCGTGGGGAAAGGTGAACGTCGTGTCCAGGAATGGGAGTTCACGCAGGGCGAGGTCGGCGTCGAGGTGTGCCGGGTCGACGATCACGCCGGGGTTGAGCAGCCCCTCCGGGTCGAAGATCTCCTTGAAGGCGGCGAACGCCCGGATCATCCGGTGGCTGTACATGACCTCCAGCAGTTCGCCGCGGGCCCGCCCGTCGCCGTGTTCGCCCGAGAGGGTGCCGCCGTGCTCCACGACCAGGGTGGCGGCCTCGGAGAGGAACCGCCGGGTGGCGGTTCGGCCCGCGTCCGTGGCGAGGTCGAAGTCGATGCGTACGTGGACGCAGCCCGCGCCGAAGTGGCCGTACAGCACGCCAGTCAGACCGTGTGCGGCCAGCAGCTTGCGGAAGTCACGCAGGTAGGCGGCCAGGTCCTCGGGCGCGACGGCCGCGTCCTCCCAGCCGGGCCAGGACTCCCCGCCGTCGACCAGGCGGGCGGCGAGCCCTGCCCCGTCCTCACGCACCCGCCACAGCGAGCGCCGTTCGGCCGGGCTGTGCACGACCCGCCCGCCGGTCATCCGGCCCTGTGCCTTGAGCGCGTCCAGCAGTTCGCCGGCGCGGGCGTCGACGACCGCCTGGTCGTCGCCGTCGAGTTCGACGTACAGCCAGGCACGGCCCGCGGGGAGACCGGTGACGGAGTCCGGACCACGCCGGGCCCGCATGGTGGCGACGATCGCCTCGTCCATGCCCTCCACGGCGGTGGGGTTCCAACGCAGGATCTCGGGGACGTCCTCGGCGGCGTCGACCACGTCGTCGTAGCCGAGCGTCAGCAAGGTGGAAGACTGTGCGGTCGCCACCAGGCGGACCGTCGCTGCGGTGACGACCGCACAGGAGCCCTCGGTGCCCACCAGGGCGCGGGCCACGTCGAAGCCGTGCTCGGGCAGCAGGTGGTGCAGCTGGTAGCCGGAGACCTGGCGCGGTACCCGGCCCAGCTCGGTGCGGACCGGCGCCAGGTTGCCGTCGATCAGGCGGCGCAGGTCCGCTTCCAGACCCGCGACACGCTGGACGGCGTCCCGGTCCTCCGGGTCGGCGGCCCGCAGTCCGGTCCGGTCGGCGACGGCCCGCACGCCGTCGGCCGTCACGATCTCCAGCGCCTCGACGTGCCCGCTGGTGCGCCCGTGCCGCACTGACCGGTTGCCGCATGCGTCGTTGCCGATCATGCCGCCGATGGTGCAGCGGTTGTGCGAGGACGGGTCGGGTCCGAAGGTGAGCCCGTGCAGGGCGGTCGCGCTGCGCAGCGCGTCCAGGATCACTCCGGCCTCGACGCGGGCGGTGCGCGCCACCGGGTCGATGTCCAGGATCCGGTTCATGTACCGGGAGAGGTCCAGGACGACACCGGGCCCGACGGCGTTGCCCGCCATGCTGGTGCCGCCGCCTCGCGCGGTGACGGGGACGCGCGTCTCGCGGCAGGCCCGCAGCACCGCGACGACGTCGTCGGCGCTGCGGGGGAAGACCACGGCCCTCGGCGGGACCCGGTAGTTGGAGGCGTCGTAGGCGTAGAGGCCGGTGGATCCGGGGCCGGTCTCCACCCGCAGGCCGGGAGCGGTCTCGGCAAGCCGCGAGGCCAGCGACTCCAGGGCCGTGGTGGTGTCCGTCATCGCCGTGCCGCTCCCGATGTGCCGGCGTCGACCGCGGTCGCCCATGCCTGGAGGCCCTCGTCCACCGCCGTCTTGTCGATGGCCCGCTGGATCGGCGTCCCGTTCATGTCGAACGTGACGAACCTCGGCTTGCTCTCGAACTCCATGGGTCTCTCCAGTTGCCGATCGGTCAGGCTGTCACAGACGGTTCTTCGCGACCTCGGCGAAGGTTTCCAGGAATCGGGTCACATCGGCGGAGTCGAAGGCCAGCGGCGGGCGGATCTTCAGGGTGTTCGCCGACTTGCCCGTGCCGTTGATGAGGATCCGGCGATCGCGCATGTCGTTGATGACGTCTTCGGTCAGCAGCCGGTCCGGTTCAAGAGTTTCGCGGTCCTTCACGATCTCCACGCCGACATACAGACCGGCGCCGCGGACTTCGGCGACGTACGGGGAATCCTTGGTGATCTCCC
>NZ_WWIQ01000032.1:0-279 GCF_009862985.1 Streptomyces sp. SID5464
CGTAGGCGACTTCGGCGCGCGCCTCGGTCAGGGGCTTGCCCATCTCCAGGGTCATCAGCAGCGCGAGGTCCTCGGTGCGGGCGATGATGATGTCGTAGGCGCGGCGCAGGATCTCCTGCGCACCCGGGGCGGGGTGGCGGCCCAGGCCGCCTGCGCGGCGACCGCCGCCTCGACGGCACGCCGGCCGTCGGCCGGGGAGGCGTCGGCGACCCGGCACAGCTCCTCACCGGTGGCCGGGTTGTCGACGGACAGAGTCCGGCCGGACTCCGCGTCCTGCCA
>NZ_WWIQ01000032.1:503-2014 GCF_009862985.1 Streptomyces sp. SID5464
GACGGACAGAGTCCGGCCGGACTCCGCGTCCTGCCAACTGCCGCCGATGAAAAGCTGCTTGGGAACATCGTGGACAACAGCCATCTCGAGGTCTCCTTGTATGCGTAGAGGTGCGCTGCCGCACGGTCAGCGGATGCGGTCCAGCGTCTTGTAGTAGGCGCCCGCGAAGGGCAGGAACCAGGCGGTGCCGTTGTAGAGGGGGATGCGGGGCGGGGCGATGTCGCGCACGGGGCTGACCTCGGGGTGGCCGTCCATCACCTCGGCCATGACCTGACCCATGTGCGTGGCCATCTGTACGCCGTGGCCCGCATAGCCCATGGAGTAGTAGACGCCGTCCTCGGTCTGCCCGGCGTGCACGATGCGGTCCATGGCGAAGCCGACGGAGCCGCCCCACACGTACTCGATCTTCGTCCGGGAGAGCTGGGGGAAGATCTCGCACATCTCACGGAACAGGACGGCTCCGCTCTTCTTGTCCGAGGTGGGATCGGACGGCGCGAAGCGGGCGCGGCCGCCGAACAGCAGCCGGTTGTCCGGAGTGAGCCGGAAGTAGTGACAGAGGTTGTTGGAGTCGACGATGAGACGGGCCTTGGGGATGATGTCCCGGGCGAGTGCCTCGCCGAGCGGCTCGGTCACGATGATGAAGCTGCCCAGGCAGACCTGCTGGCGGCGCAGCCACGGGAAGTTCTTGTCGGTGTAGGCGTCGGTGGCCATCATGACCTGCCCGGCGCGGATCACACCGCGCTCGGTGCTGACCTCGTAACGGCCGGCTGCGGTGCGCCGGACGCCGATGGCCGCGTTGCGCTCGTGGATCTCGACACCGGTGCGCTCGCACGCCTCGGCCATGCCGCGCACGAAGCGGCCGACGTGCAGTGCGGCGCTGAACGGGTCGAGCAGGCCGCCGTGGTAGGCATCGGATCCGATCTCCGAACGCAGCTCGGACTTGCCGATCAGTGTGGTCTCGTGACCGAAGTACTTGGCCAGGTCGCGCTGTTGGGCCCTCTTGCTCTCGAAGTGCGCGGGGCGGGAGGCCACGCCCAGGCGTCCGACGCGACGGAACTGGCAGTCGATGGACTCCTCGTTCACGAGCCGCTCGACGGTGTCCACGGCCTCGCCGTAGGAGTTGTAGATCTCGCGGGCCCGCTCGAGTCCGTACCGGCGGATGGCCTGGTTCACGCCGATCGTGAAGCCCAGGTTCGCCATGCCGCCGTTGCGCGCCGAGGCGCCCGAGCCGATCTGGCCCTTCTCGACGAGGGTGACACGGGCGCCCTTGCGGGCGGAGTGCAGGGCGGTGGACAGACCGGTCAGGCCGGCGCCGACTACCACCAGGTCGGTGTCCTCGGTCAAAGGCTTGCCGGACCGGTCCGGGAACGCCCCGGCGGTTTCGATCCAGTAGGGAATCGTCTTCATTGCGGGTCTCCTGCGAGGAAGTTTTCGGGGGGATGCCGACCGGGAACCCACTGGGGCCCGGCTGACGGCGCTGTCAGCGGTGGGCACGGCCCGTGCCGGCACAC
>NZ_WWIQ01000032.1:2173-6567 GCF_009862985.1 Streptomyces sp. SID5464
GGCTCAGGTGAGGGGTTCGACGGGGAGGACGCCGCCTTGGCTGTTGCGGTGTCCGCCGAGTTTGCGGACGGCGGCGACGAGGGCGAGGGCGAGGATGGCGAGTGCGATGAGGACGGCGCTGACCGCGGTGACGGTCGGGTCGACGTCGAACTGCAGGGCGTTGAAGACCAGCACCGGCAGGGTGCGGGTGTCGGGGGTCGACAGGAACTGGGCGATGAAGAACTCGTCGAAGCTGGTGATGAAGGAGAACACGGCGGCGGCGATCAGGCCGGGTGTGGCCAGGGGGAAGGTGATGCGCCGGGCGATGGTCATGCGGCTGGCGCCCATGCTGGCGGCGGCGTCTTCGAGGCGTTCGTCGATGCCCTTCAGGGTGGAGATCATGATGAGGACCGCGATGGGTGCGGCCAGCACGGTGTGCCCGAGGGCGATAGCGAGGGGGCTGCCGAGCATGCCGGCCGGTTCGAAGAACAGGAACAACCCGAGCGCGATGACCACTTGGGGGATGAGCATGGGGGCCAGGACCAGTCCGTAGACCGCCGCGTGCAGGGGCAGCCGGCCGCGGGCCAGGGCGGTGGCGGCGGTCACGCCCAGGATCAGGGAGAAGACCGTGGTGAGTGCGGCGATGAGGCTGGACAGGGCGATGGAGGTGGCCCAGTCGCTGCCGGGTGCGGCTATCTGCTCGTACCAGCGGGTGCTGTACTCCTTCGGCGGGAAGGTGCCGATGCCGTCGGCGCCGAAGGAGGTGACCAGGATGATGACGATGGGCATGGCCAGGAACAGCAGGATCGCGGTGGCGCTCAGGGCGCGGCCGATGTGTCCGGCTCGGGTGGCGGGCAGTTCCATCATGAGCCGCTCCTTCGTGCGGCCGCCTTCTTGCGGCGGAGCTTGGCCAGACCGAGGACACCGAGGCCGGCGAAGGTGAGCAGCAGCAGGATGACGCCGAAGGCGGCGGCGGAGTTCCACTGGTCCTGCTTCATCACCTGCTGGTCGATCAGCGCGGCGACGACGGTCTGCTTGTCGCCGCCCATCAGGGCGGGGGTGATGTAGTAGCCCAGGCACAGGATGAAGCTGAGCAGGCCTGCCGTACCCACACCGGGGGCCACCAGGGGCAGGTAGACACGGCGGAAGATGGTCAACCGGCTTGCGCCGAACCCGGCGGCCGCGGCCAGCAGCCTGCGGTCGACACCGCGCATCACGCCCTGCAGGATCAACACCGTGTAGGGGAGCATCACCGAGGTGGTGCCGATGACCACACCGGTCTCGTTGTAGAGCAGCGAGTACGGCGCGCCGGGGGCGTGCACGGAGGTGGCCAGCGTGTTGATGAAGCCGTGATCACCGAGCATGATGATCCAGCCGTAGGTGCGCACCAGGGCGCTGATGAAGTGCGGCACGACCACGATCAGCATGGCCAGGGCGGCGAAGACGGGCCGCATCCGGGCGATGGCGTGCGCCAGCACAAACCCCACCAGGAGCACTGAGCACGGCGGTCTCCGCGGAGATGCGCAGGGTGGAGATCAGCACGGAGAGGTTCACGCCGCTGAGGGCGTCGGTGTACCAGTGCAGGGTGAAGCCGCCGGTGTCGCCCTTCAGGCTGAGGGAGAGCACCCCGATGATCGGGTAGACGAACAGCACCAGCAGGAACACCGTGACGGGGACGGCGTTGACCAGCGCGATCCGTGAACGGTGCCCGCGCTTCTCGGACGTCTTCACACGCACCTTGCCGGGTGCGAGAGCGGTGCCGGCCACGGCTCACCCCCCGTCCGTCGCGTCGAAGACACTGACGTCCTCACGCTCAGCGGTCACACAGACCCGCTCACCGACGCGCGGCGGAGCGACGGCGGTCTCGATCCGCAGGGGCGGCGTCCCCGGAGCGGCGCCGTCCAGACGGACCGAGATCCGGGTCAGCGAACCGACGTACACCGCTGTTTCGACCGTGCCGGTACAACAGCCTTCCTCGGCACTGACCAGGCGGAGCTTGCCCGGCCGGACCGCTGCCCGGACCCGCTGCCCCGGAACACAGGGGTGCTCTCGGGCTGTGAGCACGCCGCCGGTGTCCAGGCGCACGCGGGTGCAGCCGTCCGCGGCCGGCTCTTCCACCTTGCCGTTGAGGAAGTTGGCGGCGCCGAGGAAGTCCGCGACGAACGGGGTGCGGGGGTGTTCGAACAGGCCGCGCGGGGTGTCGAACTGCTCGATCCGGCCGTCCTTCATGATGGCGATCCGGTCCGACAGGACCAGGGCCTCCTCCTGATCGTGCGTCACGTAGACGACGGTCAGGCCCAGTTCGCGCTGGATGGTCTTGATCTCGGTCTGCATCTGGTCGCGCAGCTTCTTGTCCAGCGCGCCCAGCGGCTCGTCCATCAGGACGATCGGCGGGCGGTAGACCAGCACCCGGCACAGGGCGACCCGCTGCTGCTGACCGCCGGACAGCTCACGCGGCTTGCGGCCGGCGAACTT
Organism: Streptomyces sp. SID5464; assembly: GCF_009862985.1. Taxonomy (NCBI): domain Bacteria; kingdom Bacillati; phylum Actinomycetota; class Actinomycetes; order Kitasatosporales; family Streptomycetaceae; genus Streptomyces; species Streptomyces sp. SID5464. The sequence goes on from NZ_WWIQ01000032.1 coordinate 4,628, forward strand.
CGACAGGCCCGCCGCCTGCAGCGTCTCACCCACCCGGCGGCGGATCTCCGCCTTGGACACCCCACGCAGTTGCAGCGGGAAGGCGACATTCTCCTCGACCGTCATGTGCGGGAAGAGCAGGTACTGCTGGAAGACGAAACCGAAGTCGCGTTTGCCGGGGTTGAGGCCGGTGATGTCCCGGCCGTCGACGCTGACGGTTCCGGAGTCCGGCTCGGTGAACCCGGCCAGCATCATCAACGTGGTGGTCTTGCCGGAACCGGAGGAGCCGAGGAAGGTGACGAACTCACCCGCCGCGATCTCCATGTCCACACCGTCGACCACCGTCGTCCCGCCGTAGGACTTCCGCAGCCCCGTCACCGACAACGACTTCCCCGTCAGGTGAGGAGGAGCGCGGGGCCAGGGCAGCGGCGAGGTCGTCAGCCGATAGGCCTCCGGCGGTCAGGCTCGTGGGGCGCTCAGGCATCGGCCCACTCCTGCCAGCGCTTGGTGACCGCCTCCTGGTTCTTGTCCCACCAGGCGACATCGGCGTCGAACCCGGTTTTGAGGTTCTGCGGCGAGGTCGGAAGCGTGGCCAGGACATCCTCCGAGAGCAGCTTGACGGCGCCGGGGACGACCGGACCGCCTGGGTAGAGCTTGGCGAACGCGGCCTGGACCTCGGGGCGCAGCGAGAAGTCGATCAGCTTGTAGGCCGCGTCGGTGTTGTCCGCGCCCTTCGGGATGCCCCAGCCGTTGGTCATCCTGCGGGCGCCGTTCCACTGGTACGCGACCGGCTGCCCCTGCTTGATCAGCTCGTCCGCGCGGCCGGCCCACAGGCTGGTCGCGACGACCTCCTTGCGGCCCAGCAGCACCGCTGGAAGGGCACCGGTGTTCCAGAACTTCTTCACGTCGCCGCGGATCCGCGACATCGCCTTGAAGGCCCGGTCCACATCCAGCGGGTACAGCTTGTCCAGCGGCACACCGTCGGCCAGCAGCGCGAACTCCAGCTCAGGCAGATCCACCTCCGCGCTCTGCAGCGAGCGCGGACCCTTGAAGGCGTCCGTGTTCCAGAAGTCGGCCCAGCTCTTGGGCGCCCGCTTCAGACTGTCGGTGCGGTAGGCCATCAGGCTCGCCCACACGTTCTTGCCGACCGCGTACTCCGGCAGGTTGTGGACCGCGATCCCGGCGCCCTTGGCGCTCTTCAGCCGGTCGTGGTCCACGGGCTCCAGACAGTCCAGGCGGGCCATCTTCTGGAAGATCAGCAGCGAGTTGTCCATCAGGTCGACCTGCGGCCGGCCCTGCCTGACCTGGGCGATGACCTGCGCGGACTGGTAGTTGACCGTGGTGACCGTGATGCCGGTCTCCTTGGTGAACGGCTCGTAGATCGCCTTGGTCAGCGCGTCGTTGTAGGCGCCGCCGCTGTTGCTGACGACGATTCTCTTCCTGCCGCCGCCGGACGAGCTGCTGCCGGTCGCGGTGCCGCAGCCGGCGAGGGCGGTGGCTGCGGCCACTGCGCCTGCGGTGCGGAGTACGGTTCTGCGTCCAATCCGGTTGCCTTCCATGGCGGTGCCTCCTGGAAATCGCTGGGGATACACGGGTATCTGCTGCAGGGACGTGCTGGTCCTGGGAGGGGCTGTTGCTGTTACGCCGTAATCGGCGGAAGGAAACGGCTCGGGGCTGCTGAAGGCGCCGCGCGAGACCGGGAGAGAAGAGAACGCTGCCATGTGCAGCGGTGTCGCCAGTAATCAGACCCGTCGCTGTGACACGACGGCTTATTTCCAGTCGCTTTGATTGCCGCCGGGCCCGCAGTGGCTCTGTCGAACAGGTGCGGAAGGCACCGGATTCTTGTCCCGCACGGCGAACACAAACCGCGGGAAAAGCGCGCGTGTGTGTGCGGTGCGGGACTCATGTTGCTCGGGTCAGATGCCGAGCATGGTGTTGAGGTCGTCCAGGGACTTCACCGT
>NZ_WWIQ01000033.1:0-28196 GCF_009862985.1 Streptomyces sp. SID5464
TCCCCGGTCGTGTGGCTGCTGGGCGGTCCGGCGGGCGGCTTCGCCTTCTACGGGTCCCTCGGCCGCTTGACCGCCCGGCGGTCGGCCACGCGACGTGGGAACTCATCCGGCGTAGCTATGTGGCCCCTCGGCCGCATGCCTTCAGCTCGTCCGAGTCCGCACCCCCGCCGCCCGCGAGACCGACGGCCCCGTGGCCCCCGGCCCGCCCAGCAGCTCCTTCAGCCCAGCCCGGCACATCGCCGAGCGACGGCTTCCCCCGGCTGACCGACCAAGGCTGACGCCCGGCCGTCTGCCTGGCGGAGTCTCCGGTTGGTGCCCGCCCTGGCCTGGCGGAGCCTTTCACTGGTGTCGGCCTGTGCCGGGCGGAGTCTCCGGCTGGCGCCCGCCCCGGCTTGGCGGAGCCTCCCGCTGGTGTCGGCCCGCTGTCCGGCGGAGTCTCCGGCTAGCGCCCGTCCCCTGCCCGGTGGGGGCCTCCGGCCGACGCCCGTCCCCTGCCCGGCGGAGCCTCCCGCGGGTGTCGGCCCCTCCTGCCCGGCGCAGCCTCCCGTCGTCCCCGCCCCACGGCTCCCCGCCCCACGGCTCCCCGCCCGGCGGCTCTGCCCCTCCCGCCCGGCGGGCCCCCCACCCGGAGGATCCTCAGCCCGGGCGGAGCCCCCGCCCCCGCCCGGCGCAGCCTCCGGTTGCGGCCCGGGTGCACCCGGGTCACCCTGGTGCGCGTGACGAGCAGGCATGCGCCGTGTGCCCGAGTACACCTTTCGACCCCGTTCGAACCCGTGGTTCACAAGGGCGTAACCGGCCATCGGCACGAATGGATAACGGCCCCGCTGCGAACCGTTCCCAGGAGTGTCTACGCGCGTTAATGTGCGCCGAACCGAGCACCCGCTGCGGGGCTTTGGAGAATGGGGAGCTTCAAGATGCGTCGGATTTCCAAACTGACCCGCGTCGCGGTGGGGGTCGCGTCGCTCGGGCTCGTTGCCACGGCCTGTGGCGGCACCAGCGGTGAGAGTGGTGACAGCGACAGCAAGGACCGCGGCCTCGCCATCGCGTACGACGTCGGCGGCAAGGGCGACCAGTCCTTCAACGACGCCGCCTACGCCGGCCTGACCAAGGCGAAGGACGAGTACGGCTACAAGACCGCCGACATCGAGCCCACCGAGGGCGAGACCGACGCGGACAAGGAGCAGCGCCTCGCCTCGCTGGCCAAGCAGGGCTACAACCCGGTCATCGGCGTCGGGTTCGCCTACGGTCCTGCGATGAAGGCCGTGGCACCCAAGTACCCCGACACCACCTTCGGCATCGTCGACTCCGTGGTCGAGGGCAAGAACGTCGCCTCCCTCGTCTTCGCCGAGGAGCAGGCCTCGTACCTGGCCGGTGTCGCCGCCGCCAAGGCCACCAAGTCGGACATCGTCGGCTTCGTCGGCGGTGTCGACGTCCCGCTGATCCACAAGTTCGAGGCCGGCTACAAGCAGGGCGTGCAGGACACCAACCCCAAGGTGAAGGTCCTGTCGCAGTACCTGACGCAGACGGCCGAGGAGGGTGGCTTCTCCAGCCCCGACAAGGGCAAGGCCGCCGCCGAGGGCCAGATCGAGAAGAAGGCCGACGTGCTCTACGCGGCCGCCGGCCTGTCCGGCCAGGGCGTCATCGAGGCCGCCGCCAAGGCGAAGGTCTGGGCGATCGGCGTCGACTCCGACCAGTACAAGCAGGCCGCCCTCGCCCCGTACAAGAACTACATCCTCACCTCCGCCCTCAAGGACGTCGGCGGCGCGGTCTACGCGCTGGCCAAGTCCGTCCACGACGACAAGCCCCTGTCCGGCGTCCAGACCTTCGACCTGAAGGTCAACGGCGTCGGCCTCTCCGAGACCAACCCGGAGTACGCCAAGATCCCGGGGCTCAAGGACGCGGTGAACAAGGCCAAGGAAGGCATCGACAACGGCTCGATCAAGGTCAAGACCGAGTAGGCCGTCCGGCTGTGAGGCCGTCGGAGCGGGCGGGCACCCCGGGTGCCCGCCCGCTCCGACGTTCCCGGGGCACCCCGGGTCCCCGGATCACCCAGCGCCACCCTCCGTTCGCAGTCGGCAACGCCCCGGCCAAGACCGGGTGATGGCTTGGCCACGGGCGCATAACAAGGTGGACAGAAGGGGTTTTCAGGCAGGTCTACGCGCGTTAATCTGCGGCGAAGCCAGCGCCGAAGCTGAACCGTCCCGGCGCTATGCGGCCCCGGTAGTACGACAGGAGCACCCACACATGCGCCGGATTTCCCGGATCACGGTCGCAGGCGCAGCGACCGCCTCCCTGGCCCTCGCTCTCTCCGCCTGTGGCAGCACCTCGACCTCCGGGTCGTCGGACTCGAAGGGGAACAAGGGCCTCGCCATCGCGTACGACGTCGGCGGCAAGGGTGACCAGTCCTTCAACGACGCCGCGTACGCGGGCCTGGAGCAGGCGAAGAAGGAGTTCGGGTACCAGACGGCCGACCTGGAGCCCACCGAGGGCGAGACGGACGCCGACAAGGAGCAGCGCCTGGTCTCGCTGGCGAAGCAGGGCTACAACCCGGTCATCGGCGTGGGCTACGCGTACGCCGCGGCCGTCAAGGGCGCCGCGGAGAAGTTCCCGAAGACCACCTTCGGCATCGTCGACGACGCCACGATCAACACCAAGAACGTCGCCGACCTCGTCTTCAGCGAGGAGCAGGCCTCGTACCTGGCCGGTGTCGCCGCCGCCAAGAGCACCAAGTCGAACGTCGTGGGCTTCGTCGGCGGCGTGGACATCCCGCTGATCCACAAGTTCCAGGCGGGCTTCGAGCAGGGCGTCAAGGACACGAACCCGAAGGTGAAGGTCCTGTCGCAGTACCTGACGCAGACGGCCGAGGAGGGCGGTTTCTCCAGCCCCGACAAGGGCAAGACGGCTGCCGAGGGCCAGATCGAGAAGAAGGCCGACGTCGTCTACGCGGCGGCCGGTCTGTCCGGCCAGGGCGTGATCGAGGCCGCCGCCACCAAGAAGGTGTGGGCCATCGGCGTCGACTCCGACCAGTACAAGCAGGAGGCCCTCGCCAAGTACAAGGACTACATCCTGACCTCGGCGATGAAGGACGTCGCCAAGGCGGTGTACAACCTGGCGAAGTCGGTCGAGGACGGCAAGCCCGAGACCGGTATCGTTCGTGGCGATCTGAAGACCGGCGAGGTGAGCCTGTCGGACTCCAACCCGAAGTTCGCGGACGACGCCGAGCTTCAGGAAGCCATCAAGACGGCCAAGGAGAAGATCATCAGCGGCGAGATCAAGGTCAAGAGCAGCTGACGACCGACTGCCTCGAAGCAGGCGGTAACCCCCGGGGTTACGTCCGCTCGACGGGGTACGGGGAGGTCGCTCCTCGTACCCCGTTGTCGCGGTGCGTCGGCCCCTTTGTATGCCGTAGGGGCGCTACGCGCGTAGACGGCCCCCGTCCCCAGGAGAGTGCGCCATCAACGCGTCCAGCAGCCCTCCGGCCGGAGCGGCGGTCAAGGAATCGGTGACCGCCGTCGAGCTCGCCGGGATCACGAAGCGTTTCCCGGGCGTCGTGGCCAACCACGACATCCACCTCAGCGTCCGCAAGGGCACCGTGCACGCCCTCGTCGGCGAGAACGGCGCCGGCAAGTCGACGCTGATGAAGATCCTCTACGGCATGCAGAAGCCGGACGAGGGCACCATCGCCGTCGACGGCGAGCAGGTGAGCTTCTCGTCGCCGGCCGACGCCATCGCCCGCGGCATCGGCATGGTCCACCAGCACTTCATGCTCGCCGACAACCTCACGGTCCTCGAGAACGTCGTGCTCGGCAGCGAGAAGCTGTACGGCATCGGCGCCAAGGCCCGTCGCAAGATCAAGGAACTCTCCGAGCGCTACGGCCTCGACGTCAAGCCCGACCTAATGGTCGAGGAGCTCGGCGTCGCAGCCCGCCAGCGCGTGGAGATCCTCAAGGTCCTCTACCGCGGCGCCCGCACCCTCATCCTGGACGAGCCGACCGCCGTGCTCGTCCCGCAGGAGGTCGACGCCCTCTTCGCCAACCTGCGCGAACTGCGGTCCGAGGGCCTGTCGGTCATCTTCATCTCGCACAAGCTCGGCGAGGTGCTCTCCGTCGCCGACGAGATCACCGTCATCCGCCGCGGCACCACCGTCGGGACGGCCGTCCCCGCCGAGACCACCCCGCGCCAGCTCGCCGAGATGATGGTCGGCAGCGAACTGCCCACGCCCGAGACGGCCGAGTCCACGGTCACCGACCGCCCGGTCATCAGCGTCGACCAGCTCCGGCTGGCCGCCCCCAGCGGCAAGGCCCTCCTCGACGACATCAGCTTCACCATCCACGCGGGCGAGGTCCTCGGCATCGCCGGTGTCGAGGGCAACGGCCAGACCGAGCTGGTCGACGCGCTCATCGGCCTGCGGTCCCCCGACTCCGGCACCATCCGGCTCGCCGACGAGGAGATCACCGCCTGGCCCACCCGCAGGCGCCGCGAGCAGGGCATCGGCTACATCCCCGAGGACCGGCACCGCCACGGCCTGCTCCTGGAGGCACCCCTCTGGGAGAACCGCATCCTCGGCCACGTCACCGAGAAGCCCCTCGCCAAGGGCGTCTGGCTGGACCCGAAGGCGGCCCAGGAGGACACCCGCCGGATCGTCACGGAGTACGACGTCCGCACCCCCGGCATCGACGTCACCGCCGCCTCCCTCTCCGGCGGCAACCAGCAGAAGCTGATCGTCGGCCGTGAGATGAGCCACAAGCCGCGCTTCCTGATCGCCGCGCACCCCACCCGGGGCGTGGACGTCGGCGCCCAGGCCGCCATCTGGGACCACATCCGCGAGGCCCGCCGGGAGGGCCTGGCCGTCCTGCTGATCTCCGCCGACCTGGACGAGCTCATCGGCCTGTCCGACACCCTGCGCGTGATCTACAACGGCAAGCTGGTCGCGGACGCCGACCCGGCCACCATCACCCCCGAGGAGCTCGGCTCGGCCATGACCGGTGCCGCCACCGGGCACCTCGAGCACGAAGAGACCCCCGAGACCTCGAAGGCCGACGCCCCCGAGTCTCCGGAAGACGAGGCCCGCTGATGAAGAAGTTCGACAGGGAGCGCGTGCTCCTCGCGGTGGCCGGACCGGTCATCGCGCTCGCCGTGGCCTTCGTCCTGAGCGCGATCGTGCTGCTCGCGTCGGGCAAGAGCCCCGTCGAGCCGTTCGCCCTGATGTTCGAGCAGCTGAGCTTCTCCGACATCCAGGTCCTGATCATCAACCAGGCGTCGATGTACTACATCGCCGCGCTCGCGGTGGCCATCGGCTTCCGGATGAACCTGTTCAACATCGGCGTGGACGGCCAGTACCAGCTCGGCGCGATGCTGGCCGCGGTCGTCGGCGCCCACGTCGCCCTGCCGGCCGCCCTCCAGGTCCCGCTGCTGCTCCTGACCGCCGTCCTCACCGGCGCCTTCTGGGCCGGCATCGCCGGTGTCCTCAAGGTCACCCGGGGCGTCAGCGAGGTCGTCGCCACGATCATGCTCAACGCGATCGCCACCTCCGTGATCGCCTACCTGTGGCTGCCGAACGTCTTCGGCGTGAAGGTCGGCAACAACAACACCACCGGCGAGATGCACGAGTCCGGCTGGATCCCGGGCATCGGCATGGGCGCGGCCGGCGAGATCTACGGCCTGGTGCTGCTGGCCGTCCTGCTCGGCATCGGCTACTGGGTCGTCCTCAACCGCACCCGCTTCGGCTTCGACCTGCGCGCCTCCGGTGCTTCGCAGACCGCCGCCGCGGCCAGCGGTGTGGACCCGGGGCGCATGGTGCTCAGCGCCATGCTGATCTCCGGCGGCATCGCGGGCCTCGCCGGCCTGCCGATCCTGCTCGGCGACACCCACACCTACAGCCTGAACTTCCCCACCGGCATCGGCTTCCTCGGCATCGGCATCGCCCTGCTCGGCCGCAACAGCCCCGTGGGCATCGCGTTCGCCTCCCTGCTGTGGGCCTGGCTCGACAAGGCCTCGCCCGAGCTGGACTTCCACGGCTACGACAAGGAGATCGCGGTCATCATGCAGGGCCTGATCGTGCTCTCGGTCGTCGTCTCCTACGAGGCCGTCCGTGAGTGGGGCCTGCGCCGCCAGCAGCGCCGGGTCGGCGCCGAACTGGCCGCCGGTCACGTCCTCGGCACCAACAACACCACGAAGGAGGTGGCTGGCCGATGACCACCGCGACCGACCTCAACCAGCCCACGCTGCAGCCCGCGGCGCCCACCGGCCGCCGACTGTCGTGGCCCGTCCTGCTGCTGATCATCGCCGGCGGACTGGCGCTCACCTCGATCGTCCGCCTCATCACCGGCGCCGACGGCATCACCAACGTCAGCCAGATGTCCACCGCGCTCCAACTCGCCGTGCCGATCGGCCTCGCCGGTCTCGGCGGCCTGTGGGCCGAGCGCGCGGGCGTGGTCAACATCGGCCTCGAAGGCATGATGATCCTCGGCACCTGGTTCGGCGCCTGGGCCGGCTTCCAGTGGGGCCCGTGGACCGGTGTCCTGGTGGGCATCGCGGGCGGCGCGATCGGCGGCCTGCTGCACGCCTTCGTGACCGTCACCTTCAACGTCAACCACATCGTCTCCGGTGTGGCCATCAACATCCTCGCCCTCGGCGCCACCCGCTACCTCGCGCCCCTCGCCTTCGAGGGCCACACGGGCGGCTCCGCCAAGCAGTCGCCGGCGGTGGACTCCCTCGGCAACTTCACCGTGCCGGGCCTGTCCGACGCGCTGCGGGACCTCAACAACCAGGGCTGGTTCTTCATCTCCGACATCGCCGGCCTGCTCGGCGGCCTGGTCACCAACGTCTCCTGGCTGACCCTGATCGCCGTCGCGCTGATCCCCGGCACCTGGTGGGTGCTGTGGCGCACCGCGTTCGGCCTGCGGCTGCGCTCCTGCGGCGAGAACCCGGTCGCGGCCGAGTCCCTCGGCGTCAACGTCTACAAGTACAAGTACATCGCCGTGATCATCTCCGGCGGTCTGGCCGGCCTCGGCGGTGTGTTCCTGTCGATCGTCGCGAACCCCTTCTACCTGGAGGGCCAGGTCAGCGGCCGCGGCTTCATCGGTCTCGCGGCGATGATCTTCGGCAACTGGATGCCGGGCGGCCTCGCCCTCGGCGCGGGCCTGTTCGGCTACACCGACAGCCTCAACCTGCGCGGCGGCTCCGCGAACGTCCACGCCCTGCTGCTGCTCGGCGCGCTGCTGCTGGTCATCGGCGCGATCTGGCTGGTCGTCCGCAGGAAGTACGTCCCGGCCGTGGCCACCCTGATCGCCGGCGCCCTGGTGTTCACCTGGTACGCGACCACCAACGAGGTCCCGAACCAGGTCGTCTCCGCCACGCCGTACGTCATCACCCTGGTCGTCCTCGCTCTGTCCGCCCAGCGGCTGCGCATGCCGAAGGCGGACGGGTTGCCGTACCGGAAGGGGCAGGGCAAGTGACCGGCGCCGGCCCGGACGTCGACTGGGAGAAGCTGCGCGCGGTGGCCCGGGACGCCATGTCCCGGGCGTACGCCCCGTACTCCGGTTACCCGGTGGGCGTGGCGGCCCTGGTCGACGACGGCCGGATCATCTCCGGCTGCAACGTCGAGAACGCCTCGTACGGGCTCGGACTGTGCGCCGAGTGCGGCCTGGTGTCCGAGCTGCACAACACCGGCGGCGGCCGGCTGACGCACTTCACGTGCGTCGACCGGAACGGCGAGACGCTCGTCCCGTGCGGCCGCTGCCGTCAGTTGCTGCACGAGTTCGGCGGCCCGGACCTGCTGCTGGAGACGCCGGCGGGCATCCTGCCGCTGTCGCAGATGCTGCCCCAGGCCTTCGGCCCGGACCACCTCAGCACGTAACTCCCGTGCGGCCCCTCCGAGTCGCTCAGCGACCGGATCGGAGGGGCCGTACGGCTTCTGGATCCTTCGGAAGGAAGCCCAAGCCATGGCCATGGACGCCATCTCCGTCATCCGCACCAAGCGGGACCGCGGCGAACTCAGCGACGAGCAGATCGACTGGGTCATCGACGCGTACACCCGCGGGGAGGTGGCCGACGAGCAGATGTCGGCCCTCGCGATGGCCATCCTGCTCAACGGCATGAACCGGCGCGAGATCGCCCGCTGGACGGCCGCGATGATCGCCTCCGGCGAGCGCATGGACTTCTCGTCGCTGTCCCGCCCGACGGCCGACAAGCACTCCACGGGCGGCGTCGGCGACAAGATCACCCTGCCGCTGGCGCCCCTGGTCGCCGCCTGCGGCGCCGCTGTCCCCCAGCTCTCGGGTCGCGGCCTCGGCCACACGGGCGGCACTCTGGACAAGCTGGAGTCGATTCCCGGCTGGCGCGCGCTCCTGTCGAACGAGGAGATGCTGTCCGTCCTGGACGGCACCGGCGCGGTGATCTGCGCGGCGGGCGACGGCCTGGCACCGGCCGACAAGAAGCTGTACGCACTGCGCGACGTCACGGGCACGGTCGAGGCGATCCCGCTGATCGCCTCCTCGATCATGTCGAAGAAGATCGCTGAGGGCACGGGCTCGCTGGTCCTGGACGTGAAGGTCGGCACGGGCGCCTTCATGAAGACCCTGGAGGACGCCCGTGAACTGGCCTCCACGATGGTCGGCCTGGGCACCGACCACGGCGTGAGGACGGTCGCGCTGCTCACCGACATGTCGACCCCGCTCGGTCTGACGGCCGGCAACGCGCTGGAGGTCCGCGAGTCGGTGGAGGTCCTGGCGGGCGGCGGCCCCGCGGACGTGGTCGAGCTGACGATCGCCCTGGCCCGCGAGATGCTCGACGCGGCGGGCATCAGGGACGCCGACCCGGCGAAGGCCCTGGCCGACGGCTCGGCGATGGACGTCTGGCGCCGCATGATCACGGCCCAGGGCGGCGACCCGGACGCGGCGCTCCCGGTGGCCCGCGAACAGCACGTGATCAAGGCCCCGTCCTCGGGCGTCCTCACCCGCCTCGACGCCTACGACATCGGCGTCGCGGCCTGGCGCCTGGGCGCGGGCCGCGCGCGCAAGGAGGATCCGGTCCAGGCGGGCGCGGGCATCGAGATGCACGCCAAGCCGGGCGACCAGGTCACCGAGGGCCAGCCCCTCCTGACCCTCCACACGGACACGCCGGAACGCTTCGCGTACGCGCTGGACGCGGTCGAGGGCTCGTACGACATCGCGGCGCCGGGGACGGACTTCACGGCGTCGCCGGTGGTGCTGGAACGTATCGCCTGACCAGGCGGTTCACCGTCCGGGTGAACGGGACCGGTGGACCTCCGCCGGTCCCGTTCCGCGTGTTGAAGGGCGCCATGAGCGTGCTGGGCGGCGACTACATCCTGACTGACAACGAGTGGGACGAGCTGGTCTGGATCTGGGAGCAGACGGATGCTCCCAAGGGGTGCAAGGTGGAGATCATCGAGGGCCTCGTCACCGTGGCACCACTTTGCACAAACAGGCATCACCGCGTCGTCGAGCGTGTCCAGCGCCGCCTCTTCGAGGTGATCCCCAGCCACTGGAACATCTTCCAGCGGCTGGGCACGGCCGTTCCGGCGCGGCTCGGGCTGTATGTGCCCGACCTCGTCGTCGTACCGGAGTTGCCGAACGAGGGCGGCGACCACTTCGTGCCCGCTTCCGCTGCCCAGCTCGCGGTTGAGGTCACCTCGAGGGCCACCGCCCGGCATGACCGCGGTGCGAAGGCCATGGGGTACGCCGAGGCGGGTGTGCCGCTCTATCTCCTGGTGGACGGCATGGCGCCCGGCGGGCCGACAGTGACGCTGTACGGGGAGCCGAAGGAAGGCGTGTACCGCCTCCTGCGCGCAGGCAAGTTCGGAGAACGGCTCATGCTTCCACCGCCCTTCGACCTCGAACTCGACACAGGCGAGTTCGCCGGGGCCTGAGTCACCCCAACACCGCCGCCACCACGACCAGAACCGGCACCGACACCACCGTCGACAACAAGATCGCCTCCCTCGCCAGCACCTCGCCCACCCGATAGCTGCTCGCGTACGTGAACAGGTTCTGCGCCGCCGGAAGCGCCGACGTCACCACCACGTCGAGCAGGGAAGCCCCGTGCAGGCCGAAGACGCCCGCTGCCAGGGCCCAGGCGGCCAGGGGCTGGACGACGGCCTTGAGGGTCACGGCGAGCAGGACAGGGGCCCGTTCCGCCCCGCGCAGCGGGAGCGTGCTGCCGCGCAAGGAGATGCCGAAGGCCAGCAGCACCGCCGGGACCGACATGTTGCCGATGAGGGTGAGCGGATCCATCAGGGGGCCGGGAACCTGGAAGCCCGATGCCGAGGCCGCCACACCCGCCAGGGAGCCCAGCGCTATCGGATTGCGCAGCGGCGTCAGCAGCCGCTGCCACAACGGGCGCTTCTCCCCGCCGCTCGCCAGGTCCAGGACCGTCAGCGCCACCGGCATGACGCCCACCAGCTGGAACAGCAGCACCGGCGCGACCAGTGACGCGTCGCCCAGCACGTACACCGCGATCGGGATGCCGAGGTTGCCCGAGTTGACGTAGCTGGAGCACAGCGCGCCGATCGTCGTCCGGCCCACTCCCCAGCCGCGCACGGCACCCACCGCCACGAACACACCCGCCGCCGCTGCCGTGCTCACCGCCGTGACCAGCAGCCGGTCGGAGAAGATCACCGACAGGTCGGCCTGGGCGAGAGTCGTGAAGAGCAGGGCGGGAGACGCCACATGGAAGGCCAGCCTGGTCAGGACCTCGCGCCCGCCGTCGCCCAGATGTCCCCGGCGGCCGATCAGATAGCCGACCCCGATGACGACCGCGATGACCGCGAAGCCGCTCAGCACCCCCTGCACGACGTCCCCTCACCGGCGACACGTGCATCGGACAGCGCGGGACGGGCAGATGCATGGGGCATACAGCCAACCCTCCGGGGAAGGCCGTACCGAGGTCAATGTGATCCTCACGGCGCCGACAGGACGGACAAGCCGCGATGAGTTACCGCCGCCCGCCCGGTCTACCGATCGTGGACGCCATGACACCCCCCGTGCTCGTGCTCGCCGGTCCCGTCGCCCGGGACGAGGTGAGCGGACTGAGCGACGACGTCAGGGCACTGCTGCACACCAGCCGTGCCCGGGTCGTGGTGTGCGACGTCGGAGGCCTCGGGCCGCCCGGGCTCGCCGCCGTCGACCTGCTCGCGCGACTCCAGCTGGCCGCCCGCCGGGCCGGGGGACGGATACGGCTGCGCGACCCCGACCCGGCCCTACGCGCCCTCCTCGACCTGGTCGGTCTCCGCTTCGAGGTGGAGGGGCAGGTCGAAGAGCGGGAACCAGCGCTTGGTGTCCAGGAAGCAGTGGAACCCGGTGATCCGGCCGTCTGAGATCTCCAGCACCTGGACCGCCCACGGCGTGAAGCCGCCGGACTCCGGGTCCGGCTTGTACTGGGCGAACCCCGGCAGGCCGTTGACCTGGACCGGCACCAGCCGGGAGCCCGCGCAGGGCGCGCCGAGCGTCGTCATGAAGCCGGTGATGTCGCTGACGCCGGTCAGCCACAGGTCGAACGGCGGCATCGTCATGACCGCGTCCTCGTGCAGCAGAGCCGTCAGCGCCGTCATGTCGTAGCCCTCGAAGGCCGCCACATAGCGGTCCAGCAGCTTCTGCTGGTCCTCGTCCAGCGGGTCGGACACGGTCGCGTCGGCGCCCGGCTCCGGCTGCTCGGCCAGGGTGGCACGGGCCCGCTGGAGGGCGCTGTTGACCGACGCCACCGACGTGCCCAGCAGCTCGGCGACCTCGCTGGCCTTCCAGGCCAGCACCTCGCGCAGGATCAGCACGGCCCGCTGCTTGGCCGGCAGCTTCTGAAGGGCGGCCATGAAGGCGAGCCGCACGGACTCCTTGGCTATGGCCGCCTCCGCCGGGTCGTCGGTCGTGGGCAGCACGCGGGCGTCCGGCATGGGCTCCAGCCAGGTGTTGTCCGGGCGGGGGGAGAGGGCCGCCTGCGCGAGGGGGGTGGACTCGGTCAGGTCCATGGGCCTGGCGCGCTTGTTGCCCGCGGTCAGCATGTCCAGGCACACGTTGGTCGCGATGCGGTAGAGCCAGGAGCGGAGGCTGGAGCGGCCCTCGAACTTGTCGTAGCTGCGCCAGGCGCGGACCATCGTGTCCTGCACCGCGTCCTCGGCCTCGAAGGAGGAGCCGAGCATCCGGTAGCAGTACCCCGTCAGCTCGGTCCGGTGTGCCTCCAGTCTGGTGTCCAGGTCTGTCGGTGTCGCCGTGCCGTTCGTCATCGTCCACCCACCCCTGTGGAAGTTCTGTCACGCGCCATCGCGTCCAGCACTTCGGAAGCTACCGCAGCCCACTGACAACGGCCCCCCGAGCACGCAAAAGCGCAGGTGGAAGCGGCGCTTCAGACCAGCTGTTTCACCGACATCAGCAAATGCCGGTGCTCCCCGGCCGCCTCGGCGGCCCCGCCGTCCGGCACCGCGTGCAGCAGCGCCCGCTGCCCCGCCCCCAGCAGTTCCAGCCGCACGCGCGGGCTCTCGAAGGCCGTCAGCGCGTCCAGCAGATAGGCCGGGTTGAAGGCCACGGGCATCTCGTCGGCACCGGTCAGCGTGGCCGGCAGGCGCTGGACCGCCACGTCGTCGCCGTAGCCGGCGCGGAGCATGACGGACCCGTCGGACGAGAAGTCCAGCCGCACCGGACTGTTCGCCTCCGCCACCACAGCGACCCGCCGGACGGCCTCCGCGAGCCCCTCGCACTCCACCTCGGCGACCGCGGCCCCCGCCATGTCGAAGAGCGACCTGTACGTCGGCAGCCGCCCGTCCAGGAGCCGCAGCGCCGTCCGCGTCCGCCCGCCCTCGAAGCCGATCAGCCCGCCGCCACCGGCCGGGTCCCACCCGATCAGCACGTCCCCGCCGCGGCCCAGCGACCGCGCGACGTCCAGCAGGCGCCGCGCGGGCAGCAACGCGTCCACCACCCCGTCGGCCGCCGCCCCCGGCCGCCACTCCAGCCGCCGCACGGCGTACCGGTAGCGGTCCGAAGCGGCCAGCGTCATCTCACCACCGTCCAGACGCAGTTGGACGCCCGTCAGGAGCGGCAGCGTGTCGTCGCGCCCGGCCGCCACGGCGACCTGGGAGACGGCCGTCGCGAACGCGGCGCCGTCCACCGTGCCGTACGGCGCGGGCGGCGCCGGCAGGGCCGGGTACTCGGCGAGGGGCAGCGTCGACAGCCCGAACCGCGTACCGTCCGCCTCCACCGTGAACCGCGACGCCTCCAGGGCGCAGCTCACCGGCCCGTCCGGCAGCACCCGGCAGACGTCCAGCAGCCGCCGCCCCAGGACGAGCGCCCGCCCGGGCACCGCGACCTCGGCGTCGGCCTCCACCCGTACCGCCGCCTCGAAGTCGAACCCCGTCACGGCCAGCCGCCCCGCGTCCGCCTCCAGCAGCAGCCCGCCCAGCACCGGCACCGGCGTCCGCGCGGGCAGCGCCCGTACGGCCCGGCCCACGGCCTCGGCGAACGCCGTACGGTCGATGCGGAACTCCATGAAAGATCCCCCTGGTCGAATCCGGTGGTCAGTAGACGCGGACGTTATCCGCGGCCACTGACAACCGGCCCCGACCAGGGGGAGGAGTCAGGCTTCGAGGCTCAGGCGGCCGTGGCCGGGCGGCGCTGCATCCGCGCCGCCCGCGTCCCGAACACCGTGATCGTCACGACGCCCAGGACCGCCAGCAGCCCGACGCCGACCGTCCCGGCCCAGCCGCCCGCGTGGAAGGCGATGGCGCCGACCGTGCTGCCCGCGCTGGAGCCGATGTAGTAGGCCGACTGGTAGAGCGCCGAGGCCTGTGCGCGGCCGGTCGTGGCCGTCTTGCTGACCGCGGAGGAGGCCACCGCGTGGCCCGCGAAGAAGCCCGCCGTGATGAGGACCAGGCCCAGCAGGACCAGCGGGAGCGAGCCCGCCAGGGACAGCAGCAGGCCCGCCGCCGTCGTACCGCCGCCCGCGTACAGCGCGCCCCGGCGTCCCAGCCGGCCCACCAGACGGCCGGCCGTCGACGCGGACACCGTACCGACGAGGTACACCAGGAAGATCGAGCCGATGATGCCCTGCGGCAGCGAGAACGGGGCCTCGGTCAGCCGGTAGCCGATGACCGTGTACACGCCGCCGAACACCGTCATGAACAGCGCGCCGATCGCGTACAGCCGGCACAGCAGCGGGTTGGACAGATGGTCACGGACCGTCCGGGCCAGCACGCGCGGCCGCAGCGAACCGGCCTTGAAGTTCTTCGGGGCGGGGAGCAGCAGCCGGAAGGCCACCGCGCACGCCACGGCGATCGCGCCGATCACACCGACGGCTACCCGCCAGCCCCACTCCTGCGCGACCCAGCCGGTGATGACCCGGCCGCTCATCCCGCCGACGCTGTTGCCCGCGACGAACAGTCCGATCGCGGTGACCAGCGCCTTGGGGCTGACCTCCTCCGCGAGGTACGCCGTCGCCGACGCCGGCAGCCCGGCCAGGGCCGCGCCCTGGAGCGCCCGCAGCACGACCAGGACCCCCAGCGACGGTGCGAAGGGCACCAGCAACCCGACGGTCACCGCCACGGCCAGCGAGGCGGTCATGACCGTACGCCGTCCGAAACGCTCCGACAGGGCGCTCATCGGCAGGACGAACAGCGCCAGCCCGCCCGTCGCGGCGGCCACCGTCCAGCTCGCGTCGCTCGCCGCCACCCCGAACTCGCCGGAGATCAGCGGGAGCAGCGCCTGCGTGGAGTACAGCAGCGCGAAGGTCGCGACACCCGCGAGGAAGAGGGCGAGGCTCATCCGGCGGTAGCCGGGCCCGCCCGGGGACATACGTGAGTCGGCGGCAGGGACAGCGGCATCGGCGCCCACGATCGTGGACGCCCCGGTACTGGCGGGAGACATGCCTCGAACCTACGTACGCGCCCACTGATCCGTCCAATGCATGGAACCGCCATAATCGTTCCCATGGCGCATCAACACAGCTCAGCGGCTCGGCTGTCACCATCCAGTGACACAGAAGACATGGCAGAGATGTCCAAGGTGCTGGCGCCCCGCCTCGCGTACTTCGCGGGCGTCGCCCGTACCGAGCACGTCACCCGCGCCGCCCAGGAGATGAACGTCCCCCAGTCGACCCTCTCCCGGTCCATGGCCCGCCTGGAGCAGGACCTCGGCGTCGACCTCTTCGCCCGCCACGGCCGCACGGTCTCCCTCACCCCGGCCGGGCGCACTTTCCTCACCTCCGTCGAGCGGGCCCTGGCCGAGGTCGAGCGCGCCGCCGAGGAGGTGCGGGCCGATGCCGACCCCACCACCGGCAAGGTCGCCTTCGGCTTCCTGCACACCATGGGCGCCGAGACGGTCCCGGGCCTCCTCCAGGCCTTCCGCGCCGACCATCCGCGCGTCCGCTTCAGCCTCGTCCAGAACTACGGCGAGGCCATGCTCGAACGCCTCCGCGCCGGCGAACTGGACCTGTGCCTGACGTCCCCCGTCCCCGACGCCCCCGACCTGGTCGCCCGCCGCCTCGACGAACAGAAACTCCGCCTCGTCGTCCCGGCCGACCACTCCCTCGCGGGCCGCCGCCGCATCCGCCTCGCCGAGGCCGCGGACGAGATGTTCGTCACCCTGGAACCCGGCTACGGCCTCCGCCGCATCACCGACGACCTCTGCAAGGAGGCCGGCTTCAAGCCGCGGATCGCCTTCGAGGGAGAGGAGGCGGAAACCCTGAGGGGCCTGGTGGCGGCGGGCCTGGGGGTAGCCCTCCTCCCACCACCTGCCGTCCCCCGCCCAGGGGTGGTCGAGCTGACGGTGACGGCCCCACGCGCGGCCCGAGAGATCGGCGTGGCCTGGCTGGAGGGCCACCCGGACACACCCCCGGTGGCAGCCTTCAAAAGGTTCCTGCTCTCAAGAAGAGGCAGCTTGTTGCCGACCTGAAGGGGCGCGGGGAACTGCGCGACAAGCCGTAAACGACCCGCACTGGCCGACTGACAAGCACCCCCACGGCGCTACCGCCTCGAAGGACTGAACCCGGCGGCCAACGGCATCCGCAACCCCAACGGCGGCGGCGCCGCAAAAGCGTCCCGCACGGGACGGGACACAGCCCGCCCGAACAACGCCCCCATCACGAAGTCCTCGGCCAGCGCGAGCACTTCGTCCCGGTACTGATTCAGCCCGTGCCCGTCCGCATGCACCTCGAACCGGCACACATCCCGATTCGCCTTCTTCGCCCGCGCCGCCAGCCGGAACGACAACTCGGGATCCGTCCGCCCGTCGTTCGTGCCGTGCACGATCAGCACCTGCCGCCCCACCAACTGCTTCACCGGTTCGGGTGGCGCGGCCACATCCTCCTCCGGCAGCCAAGGAGCGAGGGCCAGCACGGAGTTGACGGCCTCGTGGCCACCCGCGCGCAACCCGGCCCGGCCGCCCATGCCGATGCCGGCGAGGCAGACGGGAACGTCCCCGTAACGCCGCACGACCTCGTCCGCCGCCCAGGCCGCATCGGCCGCGAGGTTGGCCTCGCTGCCGTTCCAGCCGCGGTAGCGGTAGTGCACCACGTGCGTGACGAGACCCTCGTCCCGGCCCGCGCGGGCCAGGCGGCGGCCCAGGGCGCGTACGGAGGCGGTCGCCACCATGGGGGACGGCCTGCGGCCGGAGACCTCGTCGCCGCCGGGGAGCAGCAGCACCACGCCGCTGACCGCCGACGGCCCCGGACCGAATGTCCTGCCCAGCCGGGCCCTGCGAACCGGCGTCGGTTGGTGTGCCATGACAGAACAGTGTCAGAAGCGCGGGTGTACTCGACCCGTCCTTGCGGTCACCGTTACGTATCGACGGAAATGTAAAGGATCCGAGGGCACGCCATCTACGCGCGTAGGAGTTAGAGTGCGGAAATGACGAGCCAGACCATCGCGAACACCCCGACACCGGACCAGATCCAACGGGCGCCCAAGGTTCTGCTGCACGACCACCTCGACGGCGGTCTGCGCCCCGGCACCATCGTCGAACTCGCCCGCGCGACGGGCTACTCCCAGCTCCCGGAGACCGATCCGGAGAAACTGGGCATCTGGTTCCGCGAGGCCGCCGACTCCGGTTCCCTGGAACGGTACTTGGAGACCTTCTCCCACACCGTGGGCGTCATGCAGACCCGAGACGCCCTGGTGCGGGTCGCCGCCGAGTGCGCCGAGGACCTCGCCGCGGACGGCGTCGTCTACGCCGAGGTGCGCTACGCCCCCGAGCAGCACCTCGAAGGCGGTCTGAGCCTCGAAGAGGTCGTCGAGGCCGTCAACGAGGGCTTCCGGGAAGGGGAGCGCCGCGCCCGGGAGAAGGGCCTGCGCATCCGCGTCGGCGCCCTGCTCACCGCCATGCGGCACGCGGCCCGCGCCCTGGAGATCGCCGAACTCGCCAACCGCTACCGCGATCTGGGCGTCGTCGGCTTCGACATCGCGGGTGCCGAGGCCGGCTACCCGCCCACCCGGCACCTCGACGCCTTCGAGTACCTCAAGCGCGAGAACAACCACTTCACCATCCACGCCGGGGAGGCCTTCGGGCTGCCGTCCATCTGGCAGGCCCTCCAGTGGTGCGGCGCCGACCGGCTCGGGCACGGGGTGCGGATCATCGACGACATCCAGGTCCACGAGGACGGCACCGTCGAACTCGGGCGGCTCGCCTCCTACGTCCGGGACAAGCGCATCCCGCTGGAGCTGTGCCCGAGCTCCAACCTCCAGACCGGGGCGGCGGCCTCGTACGCCGAGCACCCCATCGGGCTGCTGCGGCGGCTGCACTTCCGGGCCACGGTGAACACGGACAACCGCCTGATGTCCCACACGAGCATGAGCCGGGAATTCGAGCACCTTGTCGAGGCGTTCGCCTACACGCTCGACGACCTGCAGTGGTTCTCAGTCAATGCGATGAAATCAGCGTTCATTCCTTTCGATGAACGGCTGGCCATGATCAATGACGTGATCAAGCCGGGTTATGCCGAGCTGAAATCCGAATGGCTGTTCCGGCAGACCGCTTCCACCAGCGGTTCCGGGGCTTCGGAAGGCTGATCCGGGGCACATCGGCACACAGGGAATGCGGACGGTTTTCACAAGCCGTCCGCATTTCGATGTTTGCGGCGGATGGCGCCGCGTGAATACGGTCGCCGCACCGCTCACACACCCCTTCATCTCATTGCGAGGACGCACTTTCATGAAGCAGTCTGCTGCCAAGTCCCTCGGTGTCGCCGCTCTCGGTGCCGCCTTCGCCGCCACCGGTGCGGGCGCCGCCCAGGCCGCCCCGGCCGTCCCCGACACCGCCCAGGCGCTGGAGAGCGTCACCCAGGCGCTCCCGGCCGAACAGCTCTCCCAGACGCTGCCGGCGGGCTCGGGTGAAGCGGTGGGCCAGGGCCAGACCCTGGCGGGTACCGGTCTCGCCGCAGCCCAGCCGGTCGCCGGGCAGCTGCTCGCCCAGGGCCCGACGGGCCCGGCCGCCAAGCTGCTCGGCGGGCTCCCGGTGAACGGCCTTCCGGCCTGACCCTCCCGCCACGGGCGGACACACGCCGACGGGGCGCACCCCTGGACACAGGGTGCGCCCCATCGGCGTTTCCGCGACGGGTGGCTACCAGGCCGTCTGCGCCTTGTTCTGCACCTTGCTCTCCGAGGGCAGCAGGATCCACAGCGCGATGTACAGCAGGAACTGGGGGCCGGGCAGCAGGCACGAGACCAGGAAGATCACCCGCATCGTCGTCGTGGAGGTGCCGAAGCGCCGTGCCAGCGCGGCGCACACTCCGCCGATCATGCGGCCGTGGGTGGGGCGGGCGAGGCGTGACATGTGCGGCTCCTTCGTGAGGTGTCGTGAGGCCTCTCGTCCGAGTACCCCATCTGCACTCCACGCTACGGAGACGAAGGGGGCAAAGCGTCGCTCCACGGGGCGATCCCGACCCTGGGAATCGTCGGGGTCCGACCCTGAGCCGGCTCCTCCGGGGGCAGGGGCGCACGGGGCGGGCGCGCCGTGGTCCGGCGGCGCAGCCAGGAGCGGCCGGCGGGGACGAGCGCGAGATGCGCGAGGGCCACGCCCGCGGTGTTGAGGAACAGCGAGTCGACGTCGACGACCTGACCGGGAACGCCGGTCTGGAGCAGCTCTATGCCCAGTGACAGCAGGGCGCCGGCCGTGACGGTGTTCAGCAGGGACGCCAGCGGCGAGACGAACAGCCTGCCGCTCGCCATCGGCAGCAGCACGCCCAGCGGGGCGAGCAGGGCCAGCCCCTCACAGATCCGGCGGGCCGCCTCGGGCCAGCCCAGGGCGAGATCGGCCCGGATGCCGTCGAACGGCCGCAGATTGGCCGGCATCACCCAGGGCACGTCCAGCGGCCGCAGCGTCAGCCAGGCGACGAACGCGAGGTGTGCGACGAGGAGGACACCTCCTGTCACACGGATGCGGAACGCGGCGCTGCCGCCGATGGAGCCTTGACGCACGCCCCTCAAGACGCGGCCTCCGGCAGGATCGGTTCCGGGACGGGCCCCGGTCGGCCTGTGAGGCGTGCGCCACAGCCCGGCGGTGCCCGGCCCGCTCACGCCCCGGCCGCCTCCTTGGAGGGCGGTTCCTTGCTGCCCGGGCGGGCCCGCACCTCGTCCGTGCACTCGTAGCGGCGCGGGGAGCCGGCGCCGGGGCCGCCCAGGACCACGGAGCCGTCGCCCTCGGCGGCCGCCGAGTCGGAGAAGGTGCAGACGATCTGGGCGAGGGCGTACGAGGTGAGGCTGTCCGGCGCCGTGCTCAGCCGCAGTGTGTCCTCCGGGTCGCCGGGCCGGGGCCCGCCCACGGTGATGCCGCCGCGTACGTCCGTGCTGTAGCCGGCCTCCTTCTCGGCGGGCGACGGCGACGCCGCGAGCTGGTCCAGCAGGCCCTGCGCCACCAGCATCCGCCGCTCGGAGTCGGCCGCGCCGTCCGGGACCCGCACGGTCCGGTCGACGGTCACCAGCGAGGACCCGCACAGCAGGAACACCTGCACCGGCAGCCCCCGGGCGGTCTGCGTCGACACGTCCGGCTCGGCGAGCGAACAGCGCACCCGCGACGGCGCGGGCCCGAAGTTCGTCGGCACCTCCGTGGCCCGGATCCCGCAGCCGGCGAGCAGCAGGGCCAGCACGGACACCGCACCGATCCGGGCCCTGGACACGAGACGTGTGGTCATCAGGCGTCCCCCTTCGAGTCCGCGCCCCGGTCCTGGCCGGTGTCGTCCCCTGGCTTCCGCTCGCCCTCGGCGGGCTGTTCCCCCGGCCCGGACGTGTGGCGCGGGAGCCGCAGGGTGAACACCGCGCCCGAGTCGGGCGAGTTGGCCGCGGTGATCTCGCCGCCGTGGATGTGGGCGTTCTCCAGGGCGATGGACAGGCCCAGGCCGCTGCCCTCGGAGCGCGGCCGGGAGGCACTGGCCTTGTAGAAACGGTCGAAGACGTGCGGCAGGACGTCCTCGGGGATGCCGGGCCCGTGGTCCTGCACCTCGATGACGAGCGAGTCGTCGGCCTCGCGGACGGACACCCGCACCGGGGAGCCGCCGTGCTTGAGCGCGTTGCCGATCAGGTTGGCGAGGATGACGTCCAGACGGCGCGGATCCAGCCGGGCGTGGATGCCGCGGTCGGCGTCCAGCTCGACCGCGTCCAGCCAGGCGCGGGCGTCGATGCACGCGGTGATCTGGTCGGCGATGTCGACGTCGTCCAGGACGAGCCGGGCCGTGCCCGCGTCGAAGCGGGTGACCTCCATCAGGTTCTCGACCAGGTCGTTCAGCCGCCGCGTCTCGCTGACCACCAGTCGGACGGCCGGCTCGATCATCGGGTCCATGCTCCCGGTCTCCGCCTCCAGCTCCTCCTCCAGCACCTCCGTCACGGCGGTGATGGCGGTGAGCGGCGTCCGCAGCTCATGGCTCATGTCGGCGACGAACCGCCGGGACGCCTCGTCCCGCGCGGCCATGTCGGCGACCCGCTTCTCCAGCGCCTCGGCCGCCTTGTTGAAGGTCCGCGACAGGTCGGCGAGTTCATCGGTCCCGGACACCCTGAGCCGGGTGTCCAGCTTGCCCTCGCCGAGCCGCCGCGCGGCCGCCCCGAGCCGCTGCACCGGCTTCAGCACGGTCGTCGCGGCGGCCTGCGCGAGCAGCGCCGAGCCGATCAGCGCGAGCCCGGTGGCGATCCCCAGCGACCAGGACAGCGAGTTGAGGTCCTTCGCCTCCGGCTCCAGCGACTTCAGCATGTAACCGGTCGGACCGCCGCCGATCACCCGCGTACCGGCCACGAGATACGGCGTGTCGTGGTCGACGACCCGCTGCCAGTACAGGTGGTACGGGTGCTTGTCGGCCCCGTCGACCTTCTGCCTCTTGTTCACCGCCGTGCGCAGCGAGACCGGCACGTCCTGCAGCGAGAAGCCGCTCAGCCCGCCGGAGCTGCCGTAGACGGTCCTGCCGTCGGCGTTGCTCGCGACCAGCAGCACGCTGAAGCGCTGGTCGCTGCCCGCCATCTGGCCCGCGGTGTGCTGGAGCTCGTCCTGCGTCGGATGCTCGGGCAGCGCACCCGCCCGGTTCTGCATCTCCTGCTCGAAGTCGTGCAGCACGGCGTCCTGGGCGCGGGTGAGCACCGCCTCGCGGTTGAGCCAGTACGCGATGCCGGACGCGGACACGGCGGCCGTCAGCGCCACCAGGCCGAAGACGACGACCAGCCTCAGCCGCAGGCTGGTGAAGCGCAGCCGCGACAGGACTCCCTTGCGCGCCGCGGTCCAGCCGCGGTCCCCCCCTTGGTGGTGCCGCTGTCTCACTGAGGCGGATCCAGCCGGTAACCGACACCCCGCACGGTACGGATCAGCGTCGGGGACGAGGGCACGTCCTCGACCTTGGCGCGCAGCCGCTGGACACAGGCGTCCACGAGCCGCGAGTCGCCCAGGTAGTCGTGCTCCCACACCAGCCGCAGCAGCTGCTGCCGCGACAGCGCCTGCCCCGGCCGCCGGCTCAGCTCCAGCAGCAGCCGCAGCTCGGTCGGCGTGAGCTGGAGGTCCTCGCCGTTCTTCGTCACGGTCATCGCCGAGCGGTCGATGACGAGGCTGCCGAACGTCGCCGCGTCGTTGGACTCCCGTTCGCCGCGCCGCAGCACGGCCCGGATCCGGGCGTCCAGCACCCGCCCCTGCACCGGCTTGACGACGTAGTCGTCGGCGCCGGACTCCAGACCGACGACCACGTCGATGTCGTCGCTGCGCGCGGTCAGCAGGATGATCGGCAACTGGTCCGTGCGCCGGATGCGCCGGCACACCTCGAACCCGTCGATGCCGGGCAGCATCACGTCCAGCACGATCAGATCCGGCCGCTGCTCGCGCAGCAGCTTCAGACCGTCCTCACCACTGGCAGCGGTCGCCACCCGGTGACCCTGGCGCGTCAGTGAGAGCTCCAGGGCCGTCCGGATGGCGTCGTCGTCCTCGATCAGCAACAGGGAAGGCACGGGCACATTCTGGCCCATGGAGGGGCCGGGGTTCGACCTGTGGGCCGAGATGAGGGCCGCGCGTAGCGCCGACGCCTGTGCACGGGCCATGGCCGTCCTGTCGCAGACCCCTGTGACAGGTCTGTGACAGTCGGCGGACACGGCCATGAAAGTGCCGCGGCAAGCTTTTCGGCACACGCAGGAAAGCCCGCCCGACCGGCGGGCCGCACACCGGAAGTCCACGACGGGGGGCGCGAGATGAACACGCTGCACGGCACCAGCACCAGCGCAGTGGTCACGCGTCTGCACGACGTGAACCGGGGTTCCGAGAAGTCCGGTGCCGTGAGCGGGCGGGGGTGCGCTCGCGGCACCGGGCGTCAGCACACCGCGTTCATGACGGTGGTTGACGCGCACACGGGGGAGAACAAGGGGACGGGGGCGGTTCACGGGGGAGCCGCGTACGGGGAGGACTCGGGGGAGCGCCGCTCGCTGTCGGAGGCGGAGTTCACCGCCTACGTCCAGGAGCGCCGCGCCTCCCTGTACGCCACCGCCTACCACCTCACCGGCGACCGCTTCGAGGCCGAGGACCTGCTCCAGAGCGCGCTGTTCTCGACGTACCGGGCGTGGGACCGGATCAGTGACAAGGCCGCGGTCGGCGGATACCTCCGCCGCACCATGACCAACCTGCACATCAGCGCCTGGCGGCGCCGCAAGCTCAACGAGTACCCGACCGAGGAACTGCCGGAGACGCCCGGCGACACGGACGCGATGCGCGGCACCGAACTGCGCGCGGTCCTGTGGCAGGCGCTGGCCCGGCTGCCCGAGCTCCAGCGCACCATGCTGGTCCTGCGCTACTACGAGGGCCGCACGGACCCGGAGATCGCGGAGATCCTCGACATCAGTGTCGGCACGGTGAAGTCCAGCATCTGGCGGTCGCTCCGCCGGCTGCGCGAGGACGAGGTCCTCAGCTTCGGCCGTGACGAGCAGGACGCCTTCGGCGAGCTCGTCGCCTGAAGGTCGGGGGGGAGCACCAAAGGGGCCCCACGGGGGACTGGAACCGGGGCCCACGGGGGAACTGCGGAGACGCTGGGGGGCGTCTCCTCAGGAAGTGGGGGAAACACGGGGGAGGACAACGGGGGAGCACAAGAGCGGGACTGGAGGGCCGGGGGGTCCGTCCAGTCCCGCTTCTCTCGTTGCCTAGGCCGCCGTACCGAGGCTCGCACAGCGGCCCGCCGCCGCGGCCGCCAGCCGGCCCATCGCCTCGTCGCGGTCGCAGGCGTACGCGCCCAGCGCGGTCTGGCGGGCGACGATCTTGCGCTCGTCCCGCATCAGACGCCAGCCGCGGCGCAGCAGGAACGGCACCGACTTGCGGCCCTCCCGCAGATCCCGCAGGAAGCGGCGGCGGAACGTCCTCACCGGGCCGCGGCTCAGGCACAGCGCGTCGGCGAGGACGCCGAGCTCCCGGCAGCGCGTGACGATCTCCGCGGCGAAGATGCCCTCCGCGATGAACAGCGGGGTCCGCCCGATGTCCACCGTCTCCGTGCCGGTGCGGGCGCTCTGCGCGATGTCGTAGACGGGAACGTCCGTACGGCCCGTGCGGCACAGCCGGGTGATCGCGGCGACGGCCGTGTCCGCGTCCCACGATGCAGGATGGTCCCAGTCGATGTCCGAACTCCCCGCCACCAGCGGCAGCGTCGGGTCGTCGCCCTCCTTGTAGAAGTCGTCGAGCCGCAGCACCGGGAGGCCGGAGCGGGCCGCGAGGAGGGACTTGCCGGAGCCGGATGGGCCGCAGAGCAGCACGACTCGCGTCGGTATGGCCAGAGGGGAACTCACGGGACACCAGTGTGAGGCATCCATCGGGGGCCGTACGACCCCGCGGGTCGCCTTTGATGCGCGCGTCACACCTCAACTACCCTTTGTGTCGAATCGATTACCCAGTGCATCAGAAGGTGGCAGCGATGACCCGACACGACTCGCCCAAGAAGCCGACCGTCAGGCGTGCCCTGGCCGTGCTCGCGACCGCGGGAGTGGCGCTCGGAGCGGGGACGGCGACGGCCGCGGCGGGCACCGGCTCGATCTTGGACGTGGCCCACACCTCCCTCGGCAGGACCGACCCCCAGACCGGCTTGCGGACCGCGACCCAGGCCGTCGGTCACACCACCGGTCCGGTCACGGGCCTCAAGCCCAACCCCCTCGCCGGCACGGGAGTCGACCCGCTCGACAACAGCGTCGGCACCGAGGTCGCCGACTTCAAGCCGGTGAAGTCCAAGGAGCTGACGGGGCCGGTGGCGCAGGCCCAGTCGGTCGAGAGCGTGCCGGTGGCGGGGCAGGCGGCGGGACTGCTCTCGCGGTAGGCCTCGTACGCGACAGGCGCGCAGGAGAGAAGCCCCGGCCCTCCCGGACGGAGGAGGGCCGGGGCTTCCGCTGTGAGGGGCGGTCTAGTACGAGGAACCGGACGCGCCCAGCGACCCGGTGGGGTGCCAGACCGTTTTCGTCTCCAGGAACGCCGTCATGCGGTCGATGCCGGGAGTCTCCGTGTAATCCACAGGCTGTGGACGGAGGACGCGCTTGAGGTTGTCGGCCGCGGCGATCTCCAGTTCCTTCGCGAGGGCCTCGTCGGCGCCCGCGAGGTCGATCGCGTTGACGTCCTGGTGGGCGGCCAGCGGGGTCGCGATCTCCGCCGTACGGCCCGACAGGACGTTGACCACGCCGCCGGGGACGTCCGAGGTGGCCAGCACCTCGGCGAGGGACAGCGCGGGCAGCGGGGCCTTCTCGCTCGCCACCACGACCGCCGTGTTGCCGGTCGCGATCACCGGGGCGAGCACCGACACCAGGCCCAGGAAGGACGACTCCTGCGGCGCCAGAACCGCGACAACGCCCGTCGGCTCGGGGGAGGAGAGGTTGAAGAACGGACCCGCCACCGGGTTGCCGCCGCCGACCACCTGGGCGATCTTGTCGGTCCAGCCCGCGTACCAGACCCAGCGGTCGATCGTCGCGTCCACGACCGCCGCCGCCTTGGACTTCGACAGCCCCTCGGCGTCGGCCACCTCACGGGTGAACTGGTCGCGGCGGCCCTCCAGCATCTCCGCGACGCGGTAGAGGACCTGGCCGCGGTTGTACGCCGTCGCGCCGGACCAGCCGCCGAACGCCTTGCGGGCCGCGACGACGGCGTCCCGGGCGTCCTTGCGGGAGGACAGAGGCGCGTTCGCCAGCCAGTTGCCCTTGGAGTCGGTCACCTCGTACACCCGGCCGCTCTCGGAACGCGGGAACTTGCCGCCCACGTACAGCTTGTAGGTCTTGAGGACACTGAGTCGCGTGTCAGACATCGAGGTACGCCTCCAGGCCGTGGCGGCCGCCCTCGCGGCCGAAGCCCGACTCCTTGTAGCCGCCGAACGGCGACGTCGGGTCGAACTTGTTGAACGTGTTGGACCAGACGACGCCCGCGCGGAGCTTGTTCGCGACCGCCAGGATGCGCGAGCCCTTCTCCGTCCAGATGCCGGCGGACAGGCCGTACGGCGTGTTGTTCGCCTTGGCGACCGCCTCGTCCGGCGTGCGGAAGGTGAGCACCGACAGCACCGGGCCGAAGATCTCGTCGCGGGCGATGGTGTGCGCCTGGGTGACGTTGGTGAACAGCGTCGGGGCGAACCAGTAGCCGCTCTCGGGCAGTTCGCAGGCCGGTGACCAGCGCTCGGCGCCCTCCGCCTCGCCCTGCTCGACGAGGGAGGTGATGCGCGTGAGCTGCTCCTCGGAGTTGATCGCGCCGATGTCGGTGTTCTTGTCGAGCGGGTCGCCCAGGCGCAGCGTCGACAGGCGCCGCTTCAGGGACTCCAGCAGCTCGCCCTGGATGGACTCCTGTACCAGCAGGCGGCTGCCCGCGCAGCAGACCTGGCCCTGGTTGAAGAAGATGCCGTTGACGATGCCCTCGACGGCCTGGTCCACGGGTGCGTCGTCGAAGACGATGTTGGCGCCCTTGCCGCCCAGTTCGAGCGTGACCTTCTTGCGGGTGCCGGCGACCGTGCGGGCGATCTCCTTGCCGACGGCCGTGGAGCCGGTGAAGGCGACCTTGTCCACGTCCGGGTGGGCCACCAGCGCCGCGCCCGCGCCGCCGTAGCCGGGGAGGATGTTGACGACGCCCTTCGGCAGGCCCGCCTGGCGGCAGACGTCCGCGAAGAAGAGCGCCGTCAGGGGCGTGGTCTCCGCGGGCTTCAGCACGACCGTGTTGCCGGTGGCGAGGGCGGGCGCGATCTTCCACGCCAGCATCAGCAGCGGGAAGTTCCAGGGGATGACCTGGCCCGCCACGCCCAGCGGCCGCGGGTTCGCGCCGAAGCCGGCGTGGTCGAGCTTGTCGGCCCAGCCCGCGTAGTAGAAGAAGTGCGCCGCGACCAGGGGGAGGTCCGCGTCGCGGGTCTCCTTGATCGGCTTGCCGTTGTCGAGGGTTTCGAGCACGGCGAGCTCGCGGGAGCGCTCCTGGATGATCCGCGCGATGCGGAACAGGTACTTGGCGCGCTCCGAGCCGGGCAGCGCCGACCACTTCCCGAAGGCCTTGCGGGCGGCCTGCACCGCGCGGTCCACGTCAGCCTCGCCGGCCTGGGCGATCTCGGAGAGCACCTCCTCGGTGCTCGGCGAGACCGTCTTGAAGACCTTGCCGTCGGCCGCCTCCACGAACTCGCCGTCGATGAACAGGCCGTACGAGGGCGCGATGTCGACGATCGAGCGCGACTCGGGGGCCGGGGCGTATTCGAATACCGATGACACGTTTTCCCTGTTCATGGGGGTCAGTCCACCGTCACGTAGTCGGGGCCGGAGTAGCGGCCGGTGGCCAGCTTCTGGCGCTGCATCAGCAGGTCGTTCAGCAGCGAGGAGGCGCCGAAGCGGAACCAGTGGTTGTCCAGCCAGTCCCCGCCGGCGGTCTCGTTGACCAGGACGAGGAACTTGATGGCGTCCTTGGAGGTGCGGATGCCGCCGGCCGGCTTCACACCGACCTGGATCCCGGTCTGTGCACGGAAGTCACGCACCGCCTCCAGCATGAGGAGCGTGTTCGCCGGGGTCGCGTTGACGGCCACCTTTCCGGTGGACGTCTTGATGAAGTCCGCGCCCGCCAGCATCCCGAGCCAGCTGGCGCGGCGGATGTTGTCGTACGTCGAGAGCTCGCCCGTCTCGAAGATGACCTTCAGGCGCGCGGACGTGCCGCAGGCCTCCTTCACGGCGGTGATCTCGTCGTACACCTTCAAGTATCGGCCCGCGAGGAACGCCCCGCGGTCGATGACCATGTCGATCTCGTCGGCGCCCGCGGCGACGGCCTCACGGACGTCGGCCAGCTTGACGGCGAGCGGGGCGCGGCCGGCCGGGAACGCCGTGGCGACGGAGGCGACCTTCACGCCGGAACCGGCGACGGCCTCCTTGGCCACGGCCACCATGTCGGGGTAGACGCAGACCGCGGCCGTGGTCGGCGTCGTACGGTCGGTCGGGTCGGGCCGGACCGCCTTCGCGCCGAGCGCCCGGACCTTGCCCGGGGTGTCCGCGCCTTCCAGCGTCGTCAGGTCGACCATCGAGATGGCGAGGTCGATGGCGTACGCCTTCGCGGTCGTCTTGATCGAACGGGTGCCGAGGGAAGCCGCACGGCCCTCCAGCCCGACCGCGTCGACGCCGGGGAGCCCGTGGAGGAAGCGGCGCAGCGAGCTGTCGGACGCGGTGACGTCCTTGAGGGGGTGAGCTGCGGTGAGTGCAGAACTGGGCATGGTCACCAGACGAGCATATCTACGCGCGTAGCGGCTGTACAGCCCCTGGCTTTGCTCGGGTGGGTCGGGGTGGTGGG
>NZ_WWIQ01000034.1:0-26169 GCF_009862985.1 Streptomyces sp. SID5464
CAGCACTGGCTGGGCGCCGAGGGCATGCCGCGCCGGTACGCGGACTACCTCGCGGCCGACGGCTTCACCGCGCTGAACACGATCTCGACGATCAGCTCGTTCCTGCTCGGCATGTCGATCCTGCCGTTCTTCTACAACGTGTGGAAGACGGCCAAGTACGGCAAGCCGGTCGGCGTCGACGACCCGTGGGGCTACGGCCGCTCCCTGGAGTGGGCGACCTCCTGCCCGCCGCCGCGGCACAACTTCATCACCATGCCGCGGATCCGCAGTGAATCCCCGGCGTTCGACCTGCACCACCCGGAGATCGCCGCCCTCGACCAGCTCGAGAACGTCGGTCACGGCGAGAAGGCCATCGCTGGTGGCAAGGAGGCCGGCAAGTGAAGATCCAGGGCAAGATGTTCATGTGGCTGAGCGTCTTCGTCCTCGCCATGGCGGTCGTCTATGGCGTGTGGTCGAAGGAGCCGGCCGGTACCACGGCGCTCTTCCTGGCCTTCGGCCTGTGCATCATGATCGGCTTCTACCTCGGCTTCACGGCCAAGCGGGTCGACGTGGGCGCGCAGGACAACAAGGAGGCGGACGTCGCGGACGACGCCGGCGAGGTCGGGTTCTTCAGCCCGCACAGCTGGCAGCCGCTCTCGCTGGCCATCGGCGGCGCCCTCGCCTTCCTGTCGATCGCGATCGGCTGGTGGCTGATGTACTTCTCGCTGCCGATCATCCTGGTCGGCATCTGGGGCTGGGTCTTCGAGTACTACCGCGGTGAGAACCGCACCCAGTAACACGAGCCGAGCGCTTCAGGGGCCCGGACACTCCGCAAGGAGCGTCCGGGCTCCTGCTTTTGCCGTAATCCGTGTCACTCGTACGAACCACCCGGCGTGCCGCAGTTGACGCTGCTTCCTAGCGTGAGGTCATGAGCCACACAGCGATCTCCCGTCCCCGCACCGTCGTCAGCTGCACGCTGCTGGTGATAGCCCTCTGCGCGGGCGTCACCGCCTGCGGCTCCGACGGCAACCCGCTCTCCCACCGCCCCTACGACGCGGCGGACCAGATCTCGTTCAACGCCCCCTCCGAGGGCCGCAAGAAGGCCGACCCGGACAAGCCCCTGGAGGTCGTCGAGGACTCCGACGGGCGCATCACGGACGTCACGGCCCACGACGCCTCAGGACGCTACGTGGCGGGCGAACTCGCCGCCGACGGCAGCCGCTGGCACAGCACCTCCCCGCTCGCCGCCAACGCCAGCTACACGGTCCGGGTGAGCACCGAGAACGAGGACGGGGAGCCCGGCCGCAAGGTCCTCACCTTCGACACCGGCAAGCCCACCACCAACAAGCGCCTGGACGTCACCTTCGGCCCCAAGGCGGGCACCTACGGCGTCGGCCAGCCCATCACGGCCGAGCTGAGCCAGCCGGTCAAGGACAGGTCCCAGCGGGCCGTCGTCGAACGGGCCCTCAAGGTCTCCTCCATGCCCGCCACGGAGGGCGCCTGGCACTGGGTGGACGACAAGGAGCTCCACTACCGCCCGAAGGACTACTGGCCCACACAGGCCACCATCCAGGTCCGCAGCAACCTGGAGGGCATCAAGATCGGCGACCGTATGCGGGGCGGCAAGGCCGAGCCGCTGACGCTCAGCACCGCCGACAAGGTCATCGCCGTCACGGACGCCGCGGCCCACCAGATGACCGTCTACAAGAACGACGAGATCGTCCGGCAGATCCCGGTCACCACGGGCCGGCCCGGCTACGACACCCGCAACGGCGTCAAGGTCGTCCTGGCCAAGGAGGGCACCGTCCGCATGACCAGCGCCAGCATCGGCGCCTCGGACTTCTACGACCTGGTCGTCCACCACTCCGTGCGGGTCACCAACAGCGGCGAGTACGTGCACGCAGCCCCCTGGTCCGTCGGCTCCCAGGGCTACGCCAACGTCAGCCACGGCTGCACGGGCATGAGCACCGAGAACGCCGCCTGGTTCTACGAGAACGTCCGCGAGGGCGACATCGTCAAGGTCATAAACTCCGGCGGCGAGTCGATGACCCCGTTCGGCAACGGCTACGGTGACTGGAACCTCGAGTGGAAACAGTGGCGCACCGGCAGCGCCCTGATCGGCGGCACCCCTGACGGCCCCACACCGGCGGACAGGGCCCGGCTACGCCCGCAGAGCGTCTGACCTCAGGGGCGCGGGGAGCTGTGCGACAAGCCACAGACCACCCGCACCCGCCGATGAACAGGCACTCCCGAGCCCCTAGGCGTTCAAAGCCGCCCTCTCCCGCAACAGCGAAGCCAGGGCAGCAGCGAACTCCACCGGTTCCACCGGCAGGGTCACCGCGGACTCGGCGCGACTCCAGGTCGCCAGCCACGCATCCTGCGGCCGCCCGATGAGCAACAAGACCGGCGGGCAGTCGAACACCTCGTCCTTGATCTGCCGGCAGACCCCCATGCCACCCATCGGCACGGCCTCACCGTCCAGCACACAGACGTCGATCCCACCCCGGTCCAGCTCCTTGAGCACGGCACCCGGAGTCGCGCACTCCACGAACTCCACCAGAGGAACGTCCGGCGCCGGCCGCCGTCCCGTGGCGAGCCGCACCTGCTCGCGGGTGTTGGAGTCGTCGCTGTAGACCAGCACCGTGGCGGTCGGCTGCATTGTTCCTCCGTGACGTCAGCGTCGTAAGGACAGGCCCGTTGGGCCGGATGCTACTCCCTTGAACACCACGTCAACACCGGTACGACCGGCTTAGACACTCCGAACGGCACCCCCCGGAGTGAGGGCGGGATAAGCGACCGACATAATGTCGGTCGTGGCGACAGCAACGACAGTAGAAACCGGGCACGCGCACCCGTCGGTCAATCGGCCGAACCTCACCAGCGTCGGAACCATCATCTGGCTGAGTTCCGAGCTGATGTTCTTCGCGGCCCTCTTCGCGATGTACTTCACCCTGCGATCGGTGACGGGTCCCGATCACTGGAAGGAGATGGCCAGCCATCTCAACTTCCCGTTCTCGGCGACGAACACCACGATCCTGGTGCTCTCCTCGCTCACCTGCCAGCTCGGCGTCTTCGCAGCCGAGCGCGGTGACGTGAAGAAGCTGCGGATGTGGTTCATCGTCACCTTCGTGATGGGTGCGATCTTCATCGGCGGTCAGGTGTTCGAGTACACCGAGCTGGTCAAGGAGGCGGGCCTGTCCCTGTCCTCCGACCCGTACGGCTCGGTCTTCTACCTGACCACCGGCTTCCACGGCCTGCATGTGACGGGCGGACTCATCGCCTTCCTGCTGGTCCTGGGCCGGACCTACGCGGCCCGGAGGTTCACCCACGAGCAGGCGACCGCCGCGATCGTCGTGTCCTACTACTGGCACTTCGTCGATGTCGTCTGGATCGGCCTCTTCGCCACGATCTACATGATCAAGTAGCGGGACCGCAGCGCGCGCCCGACGAGGCACGCATCCCAGAAGCACCGACGCAGAAGATCCTGACACCGGGGTAATCCGTGAAAAAGCTCTCCGCACGACGACGCCACCCGTTGGCGGCGGTCGTCGTCCTACTCCTCGCGCTGCTCTTCAGCGGGGGGCTGTACGCCGTGTTCGCACCCACGAGCAAGGCTGAGGCCGACGAAACCGCCCAGTCCCTCACCATCGAGGAGGGCAAGAAGCTCTACTCGGTCGGCTGCGCCAGTTGCCACGGCACCGGCGGTCAGGGCACCTCCGACGGGCCGAGCCTGGTGGGCGTGGGCGCCGCCGCCGTGGACTTCCAGGTCGGCACCGGCCGTATGCCGGCCGCCACCTCCCAGGGCCCGCAGGTCCCCAAGAAGAAGAACGTCTACAGCCAGGCCGAGATCGACCAGCTCGCGGCCTACATCGCCTCGCTGGGCGCCGGCCCCGCCGTCCCGACGGAGGAGCAGTACGGCCCCCAGGGTGCCGACATCGCCAAGGGCGGTGAGCTGTTCCGCACCAACTGCGCGCAGTGCCACAACTTCACCGGCAAGGGCGGTGCGCTGACGCACGGCAAGTACGCGCCGACCCTTGAGGGTGTCGCCCCGAAGCACATCTACGAGGCCATGGAGACCGGCCCGCAGAACATGCCCTCCTTCCCCGACACCACGCTGTCGGAGAAGAACAAGAAGGACATCATCGCGTACCTGGACGCGGTCAACAGCAGCAAGTCCGAGAGCCCCGGCGGCCTCGAGCTCGGCGGCCTCGGGCCGGTCAGCGAGGGCCTGTTCGGCTGGATCTTCGGTCTCGGCGGGCTGATCGCCGTCGCCGTGTGGGTCGCCGCCCGGACCGCAAAGGCCAAGAAGTCATGAGTAGCCAAGACATTCCAGAAGAGAACCTGCCTGCTGAGCAGTCCGAGCAGTCCGCAGGACTTGACGAGCACGGGCACGGCGCGCTGAGCGCCGCGGACGAGAAGCACCCGTTCGCCGACCCGGGCCTGCCCCCCCACGAGCACCGGATCCAGGACGTCGACGAGCGGGCCGCCAAGCGGTCCGAGCGCTCGGTCGCCCTGCTGTTCACGGTGTCGATGCTGGCCACCATCGCCTTCATCGCCGCGTTCGTGGCGATCCCGGTCGACAAGTCGGTCTACATCTTCCCGCTGGGTCACATCAGCGCGCTGAACTTCGCGCTGGGTCTGACCCTCGGCATCGCGCTGTTCTGCATCGGCGCGGGCGCGGTCCACTGGGCCCGCACCCTGATGTCGGACGTGGAGATCGCCGACGAGCGGCACCCGATCGAGGCGGAGCCCGAGGTTCGCGAGAAGGTCTTCGCGGACTTCAAGCAGGGCGCCAAGGAGTCCGCGCTCGGCCGCCGCAAGCTGATCCGCAACACCATGTTCGGCGCGCTCACGCTGGTGCCGCTCTCCGGTGTCGTGCTGCTGCGCGACCTCGGCCCGCTGCCCGAGGACAAGCTGCGTCACACGCTCTGGTCCAAGGGCAAGCTGCTCGTCAACATGAACACGAACGAGCCGCTGCGTCCGTCGGACGTCGCGGTCGGCTCGCTGACCTTCGCCAAGCCCGAGGGCCTGGAGGAGCACGACCACGAGTTCCAGAACGAGATCGCCAAGGCCGCCCTGATGATCGTCCGGATCCAGCCGGAGAACATCAAGGACAAGCGCGAGCTCGAGTGGTCGCACGAGGGCATCGTCGCGTACTCGAAGATCTGCACCCACGTCGGTTGCCCGATCTCCCTGTACGAGCAGCAGACGCACCACGTGCTCTGCCCCTGCCACCAGTCCACCTTCGACCTCTCCGACGGTGCCCGAGTGATCTTCGGTCCCGCTGGTCACGCCCTGCCGCAGCTCCGCATCGGCGTGAACGACGAGGGCTACCTCGAGGCGCTCGGCGACTTCGAAGAGCCCGTCGGCCCTGCTTTCTGGGAGCGCGGATGAGCACTGCACAGACACGCCGCAAGGCGCCCGCCGGAGAGCGGGTCGCCGACTGGGCCGACGGCCGCCTGGGGATCTACTCCCTGGCCAAGGCCAACATGCGCAAGATCTTCCCGGACCACTGGTCCTTCATGCTGGGTGAGATCTGCCTCTACAGCTTCATCATCATCATCCTCACGGGTGTGTACCTGACGCTGTTCTTCCACCCGTCGATGAACGAGGTGGAGTACCACGGCAGTTACGTCCCGCTCCAGGGGCAGCTGATGTCGGAGGCGTTCGCCTCCACGCTGGACATCAGCTTCGACGTGCGCGGCGGTCTGCTCATCCGGCAGATCCACCACTGGGCGGCGATCATCTTCCTCGCCGGCATGTTCGTGCACATGATGCGCGTCTTCTTCACCGGCGCGTTCCGCAAGCCGCGCGAGATCAACTGGCTGTTCGGCTTCCTGCTGTTCGTCCTGGGCATGTTCACCGGTTTCACCGGCTACTCGCTCCCGGACGACCTGCTCTCCGGCACCGGTGTCCGCTTCACGCAGGGCGCGATCCTGTCCGTGCCGATCGTCGGCACGTACATCTCGATGTTCCTGTTCGGCGGGGAGTTCCCGGGCACCGACTTCGTCGCCCGGTTCTACTCGATCCACATCCTGCTGCTGCCGGGCATCATGCTCGGGCTCGTGGTCGGTCACCTGATCCTGGTCTTCTACCACAAGCACACGCAGTTCGCGGGTCCCGGCCGGACCAACAAGAACGTCGTCGGCATGCCGCTGCTGCCGGTCTACATGGCCAAGGCCGGGGGCTTCTTCTTCCTGGTCTTCGGTGTCATCGCGGCCCTCGCCGGCATCGCGACCGTCAACCCGATCTGGGTCCTGGGCCCCTACCGGCCCGACCAGGTGTCGACCGGAGCACAGCCCGACTGGTACATGGGCTTCGCCGAGGGTCTGGTCCGGGCGATGCCGGGCTGGGAGATCAACTTCTGGGGTCACACGCTCGTCCTCGGCGTGTTCATCCCGCTGGTCCTCTTCGGCCTGTTCCTCGGGATCATCGCCCTCTACCCGTTCATCGAGTCGTGGGTCACCGGGGACAAGCGCGAGCACCACATCCTGGACCGGCCGCGCAACGCCCCGACGCGCACCGCCTTCGGTGTCGCGTGGGTCACCGGCTACATGATCATGCTGATCGGCGGTGGCAACGACATCGTCGCCACCCACTTCCACCTGTCGATCAACGCGGTCACCTGGTTCGTCCGGATCGGGTTCTTCGCCGGGCCGGCCATCGCGTTCATCATCACCAAGCGCATCTGCCTCGGCCTCCAGCGCCGGGACAAGGAGAAGGTGCTGCACGGCCGCGAGTCGGGCATCATCAAGCGCCTGCCGCACGGTGAGTTCATCGAGGTGCACGAGCCGCTCAGCCAGGAGCAGATGTACACGCTCACGGCACACGAGCAGTACCAGCCGGTCGAGATCGGTCCGACGGTGGACGAGAACGGTGTCGAGCGCAAGGTGAAGGGCTCCGAGAAGCTCCGCGCCAAGCTCAGCGAGTCCTACTACGGCGAGGGAGCACAGATCCCGAAGCCGACCGTCGAGGAGTACCGGGAGATCACGAGCGGCCACGGCCACCACTGATCACTGCTTCGCCACGCCACGCGAAGGGCCCCGTCCGGTGTTCGGACGGGGCCCTTCGCCGTGTCCCGTGGCTGGATAGGGTGGACCTCGTTGAGACTCTCGTCCCGTAGTGCGGGACGCCTGACCCTGGAGCGGCTTATGAGCGCTGTGACCCCCGCTGGAGGCGACACCGCGGCGGGCCGCTCCTGGCCCCTGCTGTTGAACGGTCTGCTGGACCGCCGGGACCTGACCGCCGACGACACCGCGTGGGCGATGGACCTGATCATGCGCGGCGAGGCGACGGACGCCCAGATCGCCGGACTCGTGGTGGCGCTGCGGGCCAAGGGCGAGACCGTCGAGGAGATCGCCGGATTCGTCCGTGCCATGTACGAGCACGCCAACGTGATCGAGGTGCCGGGCCCGGCCGTCGACATCGTCGGCACGGGCGGCGACGGGGCGAAGACCGTCAACATCTCCACGATGTCGGCGATCGTCATCGCCGGCACCGGTGCGAAGGTCGTCAAGCACGGCAACCGCGCGGCGTCGTCGGCGTCCGGGGCGTCGGACGTGCTGGAGAAGCTCGGCGTCAATCTGGAGCTGCCGACGCACCGGGTGGCCCAGGTCGCCGAGGAGGCCGGGATCACCTTCTGCTTCGCGGCGAAGTTCCACCCGGCGATGCGCCACGCGGGCGCGGCACGCGGCCAGTTGGGCATCCGGACGATCTTCAACGTCCTCGGTCCGCTGACCAACCCCGCGAAGGTGCGGGCCCAGGCCGTCGGTGTCGCGGACCCGCGCATGGCACCGATCGTCGCGGGCGTCTTCGCCGAGCGCGGCCACTCGTCCCTGGTCTTCCGGGGTGACGACGGCCTCGACGAACTGACCACCACCGCCACGTCCAGAGTGTGGGTCGTCCGCGACGGCAAGGTGACCGAGGAGGCCTTCGACCCGCGCGACGTGGGCCTCGAACTCGTCCCCGTGGAGGCCCTGCGCGGGGCGGACGCCTCCTACAACGCGGAGGTCGCCCGCCGTCTGCTGGACGGCGAGACGGGCCCGGTCCGCGACGCGGTCCTGCTGAACTCGGCGGCGGCCCTGGTGGCCCTCGAACCCGGCCCGGGGACGCTCGCCGAGCAGATCCGCGCCGGCATGGCGAAGGCGGCCGCATCGATCGACTCCGGGGCCGCCAAGCGGACCCTGGAGCGGTGGGTGGCGGCGAGCAACGCGTAGCGCGGGGTGTCCCGCAATCCGGACGCGGGTTGCGGGACCTCGATCATTCCCGTACGTTCCTGCACAGGTCATGAGTGACAGTCATGAGGCCCCGGCCGACTGTCCGGCAACCCTCCGTCCGTGGCGGGGTGCCCCGGGTGAAGACCAGGCCGTAGGCAGCGAGGTCTACGGCAAGCGCGGACCCCTCACGAAACCAGGGGTCCTGGTCGTCGAGGAGTCTTCCGTGAGCAAGCGAATGCGCTAGGGCCGCAGAGCCCCGCCTCCGCACACCCTCTTTCTCTCCACCCCAGGTCTCTCACGGGAGTCAGCCATGTCCGTCTCCACCGTTGCCACCGCCCCGTCCATTTGTGCACCGCTGCCCGTTCTGGGACGGGATGTCACCGTTCCGCTCGTGACCGGCGGCGAGGTCACCTACGCCGCGCTCGACTACGCCGCCAGCGCCCCCGCGCTCCAGCGGGTCTGGGACGACGTCGCCGCCTACGCGCCGTACTACGGCAGCGTCCACCGCGGCGCCGGGTACCTCTCCCAGCTGTCGACCGACCTGTTCGAGAACGCCCGCCGGACGGTCGCGGAGTTCCTCGGCTGCCGGGACGACGACCAGGTCGTCTTCACCCGGTCCACCACCGACTCCCTCAACCTCCTCGCCGCCGCGCTCCCGGCCGGCTGCCAGGTCTTCGTCTTCGAGACCGAGCACCACGCCTCCCTGCTGCCCTGGCGCGACGCCCGCGTCACGTACCTCGACGCCCCGCGCAGCCCCCGCCAGGCCGTCGAGACCCTTAAGCGGGCCCTCGCCGACCGCGAGCCCCACGGGCCGGCCCTCGTCTGCGTCACCGGCGCCTCGAACGTCACCGGCGAGCTGTGGCCCGTTCGGGAACTCGCGGCGGCAGCGCACGCCCACGGCGCCCGGATCGTGCTCGACGCCGCCCAGCTGGCCCCGCACCACCCCGTGTCCGCCCGGGACCTCGACGTCGACTGGGTCGCCTTCTCCGGGCACAAGCTGTACGCGCCCTTCGGCTCCGGCGTGCTGGCCGGGCGGGCCGACTGGCTGCGCGAGGCCGACCCGTACCTCGCGGGCGGCGGCGCCAGCCGCAAGGTCACCCGGCGCACGGACGGGGGAGTGGACGTCGAGTGGCACGAGAGCGCCGCCCGTCACGAGGCCGGATCGCCCAACGTCATCGGCGCCTACGCCGTGGCCTCCGCCTGCAAGGCGCTGACGGAGGCGGGCTTCGACACCCTCGTCGCCCGCGAGCAGTACCTGGTGGGGAAGGTGCGGGACGGGCTCGCCGACGTCCCTCAGGTGCGGTTCCTGTCCCTGTTCGGGGACGACGCCCCGCGCGTCGGTGTGCTCTCCTTCGTCGTCGAGGGCTGGAACAGCTCGCACTTCGCCGCCGCGCTCTCCGCCGAGTACGGCATCGGCGTGCGGGACGGGCTGTTCTGCGCCCATCCGCTGGTGCGCACGCTGCTCGGCAACGACCCGCAGACGCAGGGCGAGTGCGGTTCACCGGAGGCGGCTCCCGGCGAGAAGTCCCTCAACGCCATCCGCGTGAGCTTCGGTGCGGGCACGCCGGACGAGCACGTGGAGCGGTTCGTGCGGGCCGTGAAGGAGCTCGTGACGGACGGGGCGCGGTGGAACTACCGCACGGAGGACGGGCGTTGCGTGCCGGACAGGTCCGCCTGAACGGCCTGGGAGGCCTCGGAGACCACGGGTAGCCGCGTACCGAGGACGATCATCCGCAGGGCGCGTTCCGTGGCGTCGGTGAGCAGTTCGCTCGCGCGGAGCAGCGCCTCGGCCAGCTCCATCGGGGCGGGCAGGATGCCGTGGCAGGCATCCACGCCCGGCACCTGGTGCGCGCCCTCGCCGAGCGTGCCGGCCAGGGCCAGGACCGGGCGGCCGTGGAGCTTGGCCCGGCGGGCCACCTCGGCGGGCACCTTGCCGCGCGGCGTCTGGTGGTCCAGGGCGCCCTCGGCGGTGACGACCAGATCGGCGCGGGCCAGCCGGGCGTCCAGGTCGAGGTGGTCCAGCAGCACGTCGAAGCGGGGGAGGAGGCGGGCGCCGAGGGCGGCGAGGCCGGCGCCCAGGCCGCCGGAGGCTCCGGTTCCGGGACCGTACCGGAGGTTGGTGTCCGGGACGGCGACGTCGCGGGTGAGGACGAAGGCCCAGTTCTCCAGTCCGGCCGACAGCTGCTCGACCTGCTCGGGCGTCGCGCCCTTCTGCGGCCCGAAGACCCGGGCCACGCCCCGTTCGCCGCACAGCACGTTGTACGGGTTGCAGGCGA
The DNA here is from genome assembly GCF_009862985.1 of Streptomyces sp. SID5464. Lineage (NCBI taxonomy): Bacteria > Bacillati > Actinomycetota > Actinomycetes > Kitasatosporales > Streptomycetaceae > Streptomyces > Streptomyces sp. SID5464. The sequence goes on from NZ_WWIQ01000034.1 coordinate 10,472, forward strand.
CGAGCAGCTCCACGTCCGCCAGCCGTGCGTCCAGGCCCCTCGGGTCGACGCGGTGCAGCCGGGTCAGCTCCCGGCCGCCGACGGGGAGTTCCTCGCCCTGTTCGTCCAGCAGCCGGGCCCCGAGCGCCTGGAGCGCGCCCGCGCCGCCGTCGGAGGTGCCCGAGTCGCCGCAGCCGACGAGGATCCGCCGGACGCCCCGGTCGAGCGCGGAGCGGATCAGCTCGCCGACGCCGTAGGTGGTGGTGGCGCCCGGGTCGCGCAGGTCGCGCGGGACGAGGGAGAGACCCGCGACCGCCGCCATCTCCACCACGGAGGTGTCGCCGTCGCCCAGGAGGGCGAAGTGGGCGGCGATGGTCTCCCCGACCGGGCCGGTCGCGGGCACGGTGACGACCTTGCCCGCGGTCGCGGCGGCCAGGGCGACGGCCGTGCCCTCACCGCCGTCCACCAGCGGGACGAGGTCGAGCTCGGCGTCGGGCAGGACACGGCGTACGCCGGCCGCGATGGCGTCGGCGGCGGCCTCCGCGGACAGGGACTCCTTGAAGCCGCTGGGGGCTACGACGACACGGTTCAGCATGGAGGGCTCCTTAACGGGTGACGGACACGCCGAGCAGCGGCCACACCGCGACGGCGAAGAGCAGGACGAGAGCGGCGGTCAGGGGGGCCAGGAAGGCGGACAGCCGCAGCAGGTCGCGCGGGGCGTAGGTGGGGGTGCCGGGGAGCTGCGAGAAGAGCGTGACCGGCTTGGCGGAGGCGGGCAGCGTGTGGCAGAAGCCGGCGGCGGCGGTGGAGGCGAGCGCGGCGGTGACCGGGTTGACCCCGACGCCGACGGAGGCGGCCACGACGAGCGGGACCAGGACCGAGGAGCGGGCCGAGCGGGACTGGAGGACCAGGTGGGCCGCCGTGCTGACGGCGACCACGATCGCCAGGAACACCACCGGGGCCTCGTTCGTCGGCAGCCCGGAGACCAGCCACTTCGCCGCTCCGGAGTCGGCGAGCGCGACACCCATCGCCATCGTCGCCGCCATGAACAGCAGCAGCGACCAGGGGACGGTCTTCAGCGCGTCCTTCAGGCGTACGGTGCCCAGGGCGGGCGAGGAGGCCACGACCGCGCCGATCAGCGCCACGATCGCGGGCGGCAGGCGGTGCAGCGGCTCGCTGCACCACAGCAGCACGACCGTGGCGAGCAGCAGGGCACAGCGCTTCTCGGCCGACGTCCAGGGGCCGGCGACCGCCTGCTCACTGTGCTGCTGGATCTGCTCGGCGGTGATGTGCACGGCTCCGCGCCGGTCCTCGCGGCGGGTCATGGTCAGCAGCACCAGCTCGGCGGCCAGATGGGACGACACCACGGCCAGTGGAAGGCCCAGCAGCAGCCACTCGGTGAAGCCGATGTGCTCCCCGGTCGCCTCGAACAGCACCGACACGGTGATCAGATGCGCGCCCGCCCCGATCAGGGTCGCCACCGCCGACAGCAGGATCACCGTCGGGAACAGCAGCGCCAGCATCACGACCAGTCGTTTCCGGTCGGCGAGGACCTTGGCGAGGGCCAGGAACACCGGCAGTGCGAGCGCCGCCCGGCCGGAGGTGGCCGGGACCGCGAACGCCGTGACGACCAGGGCGGCCGTCGTCAGGTGCACGAGTTGCCGCACGGTGCGCGCGCCGCTGACCAGGAAGACCGCCGCCCGGCCGGCGAGCCCGGTCCGGGCGACCGCCGCCGCCAGCACGAACGCGCAGATCAGCAGCCACACCGTGGAGTCACCGAGGGTGCCGAACAGGGTGTCGTTGCTGATCACACCCGTCACCGTGAGGGCCAGCGCGGCACCCAGCGCGATGTACGTGTCGTCGATCGACGTCCCGATCCACGCACAGGTCGCCAGGACGAACACGACGAGGGTGAAGCGGGCGTCGCCGCCGAGCCCCGGGAAGTTCGAGGGGACCGCCAGCAGGGCGCACAGCGACAGCGCCACGCACAGGGCGGTGAGAGCTCGTGGGTTCCATGTCACGTCATCGAGGGTTCATCCGGGCGGTGAGCCGTCGATGAGCCGAACATGAAAGGAACTTCACCCGGTGGGGAGCCGGTACCCCATCCCGCGCACGGTCTCCACCCGCTCCGCGCCCAGCTTCTTGCGCAGCGTCCGGACGTAGACGTCCACGATGTTGGAACCGGGGTCGAAGTCGTAGCCCCACACGTGGGACAGGATCTGCTCGCGGGACAGCACCTGTCCCGGATGCCGCAGGAACAGCTCCAGCAGCACGAACTCACGTGCCGTCAGGTCGACGGTCCGCTCCTCGGCCCTGGCCCGCCGGGTGCGCAGGTCCAGGCTCAGCGAGCCGGCCCTCAGCACGGTGACCTCAGGCGCCCGGGCCGCCGTACGCAGCCTCAGGCGCACCCGGGCGAGCAGTTCCTCGAAGCGGAACGGCTTGGTCATCCAGTCGTCGGCGCCGCCCTCCAGTCCGGCCACCGCGTCCCGTACGGAGTCCCGGGCGGTCAGCACGATCACCGGGGTGGTCACCCGCGCCTCACGCAGCTCGCGCAGGATCGTGAAGCCGTCGCGGCCGGGCAGGTTGATGTCCAGGACGACGAGGTCGAAGCCGCCGGTCAGGGCGTACTCGTAGCCGGCGTCGCCGTCGGTGACGACGGTCGTGGTGAATCCGTTCGAGCGCAGGCCCTTCTCGACGAAGGAGGCGATGCGCTCCTCGTCCTCGACGATGAGGATGCGGTTCACGTGGGATGGCCTTCCGGTACCTGGGGAGCGGGCAGGACGAGGGTGAAGGTGGCGCCGCCGCCGGGGGAGCCGGACAGCCGTACCCGCCCGTGGTGGCCCTCGGCGATGGCCTTGACGATGGCGAGCCCGAGTCCGGCGCCGGAGCCGCGTGTTCCGCGCCGGGAGGTGGCCCGCCGGAAGCGTTCGAAGATGATCTCGGCGTCCTGCGGCGGGACACCGGGGCCCGAGTCGGCGACGTACAGCTCCAGGTGCGGGCCGGCGATCCGGGAGCCGATGCGGATGGCCTGGCCGGGCGTGGTGTGCTGCACGGCGTTCTGCGCGAGCTGCACCATGGCCTGGGTGATTCGCTGGAAGTCCAGTTCGGCTTCCACGTCGGCGACTTCGGCGAGCCGCCAGTCGCGCTCGCCCAGGGTGCGGGCCTTGACGAAGACGTCGGCGGTGAGTTCGGCGACCTGGGCCGGCTCGTGGACGACGAAGTCGGGCCGTTCGGTCTTGGCGAGCACCAGCAGGTCCTCGACGATGCGGCTCATCCGCTCGAGTTCGTCGGTGACCAGCCGGACCGTCTCCTCGCGTTCCGCCGGGTCGTCGCCCATGACCTCCAGATGGCCCCGCACGATGGTGATCGGGGTGCGCAGCTCGTGGCCCGCGTCGTCGACGAACTCGCGCTGCGCGGCGAAGGCCCGGTCCAGCCGGTCGAGCATGCCGTTGAACGTCTCGGCGAGAGCCGCTATGTCGTCGTTGCCGTGCACCGGGATCCTCCGGGTGAGGTCCTGCTCGGTGATCTCTGCCGCGGCGGTGCGCACCAGTCGGACCGGCCTGAGGATGCGTCCGGCGACCACCCAGGCGATGCCCGTGGTGAGCAGCAGGGCGACGCCGGAGATGATGAGCAGGGTGCGGAACACCGTGTTCACCCACTCCCGCTCACGCTCCGGGTGGATGGCCACGACGAACGCGGCGTCCGGCTCGGCTCCCGCGCGGGCCACGGTGACCTTGGCCCACCGGATCTCGCCCTGCGGCCGGTGCAGGGTGCCGGTGGAGTCGGGCGAGTCGAAGATGCGGCGTCTGGCCTCGGCGTCCCGGTAGAGGGGCAGCCCGGCGCCGACACCGCCCTGCTGCCGGATCTGGGCGAGAGCGCCGTCCGTCCCGCGCACCAGGCCGATCAGTTCCTCGTCGGCATCGGGGTTCTGCTGCTGCAGGAAGACGGTCAGCAGGCGGTCCGCACTGGCGAACGGACGGCCCGTCTCCGGGTCCTTGCCCCGCTCCTCGAAGCCGGCGAACTCCCCGGCCTCCTGGGTGAGCAGGCGGTTGATCCGGTTGTCCATGTCCCGCATCAGCAGGGAGCGGGTGGTCGTCGTGACCTCGACGAGGGCGACCGCCATGACGAGCAGCAACCACAGCAGGATGCGGACCCGGGCGGTGATCCGCCGGCGGGCCGGGTCAGTTGGTGTCGCCGGTGCCGTCGTCGTCCGGCCCGTCGTCTCCGGCGCCCTGGCCGTGGTCGTCGTCATCGTCATCCATCGTGGGACTGTCGGTCACCGGCTGCCGCGGCACGACCTCGTCGTCCGGGGACGGGTCGGGCGTCGGTTCGGGCTCGGGTGTGGGCGTGGGCTCGGGCGTGGGGGAGCCGCTGTCCAGCACCACCTCGGACGGGACCTTCGGCGGCTCGGGGCTGTCGGAGAGCGCGAAGCTGGTCGCCGCGATGCCCAGCGGGATCAGAACGACGGCGGACAGGGCCGCCATACGACGTGTGAAAGCCATGTGCCCGATCTTTGGCCGGGAACACGGCGAGAAGGATGAGGGCCGGATGAAGAACTCTTCATCCGGCGTCCGGCATCCGATCAGAAGCGGGCCTTCAGTTGTCCAGCCCGATCGAGAACGCCGCTTCCAGATCGTGCTGCGAGTAGGTACGGAACGCCACGTGCGTGTCGGTCCCCTCCACTCCGGGGATCTTGCTGATCCGGCCGGGGATGACCTCCGCCAGGTCCTCGTGGTCCTTCACCCGGACCATCGCGATCAGGTCGTAGGTGCCGGTGACGGAGAAGACCTCGCTGACGTTGTCCAGCGCGGCGATCGACTCCGCGATCTCGGGGATCCGGTCCACGCTGGTCTTGATGAGGACGATCGCGGTGATCACGGCTGGTTCTCTCCCTCGGGGGCCGGAGCAGGGGCGGCCTTCACTCTAGTAGGGCTGGTCGGGCGGCCGTAGCGGACCGAGGCGTAGCCGAAGCCGAGGCCGAAGCCCACCAGGTGCGCGAGGTAGGCCACGCCCGGCCCGTCCGAGGCCCGTCCCGCCGCCAGCCACTGGAGCGCCGCCCAGAACGGCAGCACGACCCAGGCCGGGAAGCGCACCGGCAGGAAGAAGAGGAACGGCAGGAGACTGGTCACCCTGGCCCGGGGGAACAGGTAGAGGAACGCACCGAGGACCGCCGAGATCGCCCCCGAGGCACCGACCAGGGACTGCTCGGAGTCCGCGTTGGCGACGGCGTAGCCCAGCAGGGCCAGGTAGCCGCAGCCGACGTAGAACAGGATGAACTGCACCCGGCCCATCCGTTCCTCGGTCATCGCCCCGAAGACGTAGAGGAAGAGCATGTTGCCGAGCAGGTGCACCCAGCTGCCGTGGACGAAGAGGGCCGTCGCGGGGGTGAGGGCCGATCCGGCGGACCCCTCGAACAGTTCTGCGGGGATCACGCCCCAGCGCCGGAAATAGGCCCGCTGCGCGGCGAGCAGCTCGTCGCCCGTGCCGTACGCCGGGCCGAGGCCCGAGGCGGGGCCGACCAGGAAGACCGCGCAGCACAGGGCGATCAGTGAGTACGTCATCGGCGCCGACGAGCCCCGGACCGATCTGCCGGCCCGCACGATCGACGCCCTCCACTTGCTGATCATGGACACAGAGCATGACGTAACCGGACGCAACCGTACGGACCGCCTCGCCGCCGTGGACGCGTGGGCGGCGACGACCCGCCAGGCCGTAGGGTTACGAGCCACACGCACCGGGGATGCCGGTGGCGTCACGGACACTAGAAGGAAAGAGAACAGGTCACGATGACGGTTCCCCTGCCGACCGCCTCCACGCGGTGGCGCTGCACCCTCTGCGGCAACCTCACGAGGTTCGACGTGACCCGCTCGTCGAAGGTCGTCGAGTACGTCCACCTCGACCTGGCCGGAGAGCCGAAGGTCGAGGAGCGCGAGGTGCTCAGTGAGACCATCGAGTCGGTGCGCTGCCGCTGGTGCAACGCGGTGGACCAGGTGGAACTCGTGGACAGGCCGGGTGCCGGCTCCTGAGGGGAGCTGGCCCCGCACAGGCATTGGGGTGTGACGGATGGTGGAGACCACAGGCGGGGGGCCGGGCGACGGCGCCGCTGAGGTGCTCGACCGTCCGCTGCCCGACGGCGTGCGCCGCAGGGTCGTCCAGATCGTCTCCGACGGCTTCGGTTCGCTGACGGTCGGCGAGCTGCCCGCGCAGCTCAGGCAGTACGCCCGGTTCGCCCCGAACCGCCGCGCCAAGTTCGCCGGCAACGCCATGGCCGCGGCGCTGGAGACCGACCCGCTGTTCCGGCAGCGCATCGGGGAGAAGCTCAGAGAGACCCAGCCGGAACTGACCGGCGCCCTCGACTCAGGTTCCCCGCCCCCGGCCGCGGACCCGCTCGACGTGGCGGCCGCGGCCTACGTACTGCGGCCCCTGGGCTGGGTGAAGCTGGTGACCGCCGCCGGTGAGGAGGCCCAGCGGGCCGACGCCGAGCGCGCCGACGAGGAGAACCGGGCCGAGCTGGAGCGGCTGCGCGCCGAGCTCGACCGGGCCCGTGACCACACCAGGGCCGAGACGGAGCGGCTGCGCACGGAGCTGGAATCGGCCAAGAAGGAAGCCGAGTCGCTGCACCGCAAGCTCCGCGCCGCCCTCAGCGACGTCAAGCGCGGCGAGGCCGCCCTGCGCAAGGCGCACGGCGAGATCGAGGCCGTCCGCGCCGAGGGGCAGGCCCAGGTGTCCGCCGCCGAGAGCGAGACCCGGCGGCTCAAGGCCCGGCTGGGGGAGACCGAGGCCGCGCTGGAGGCGACGCGCCGGGCTGCGCGCGAGGGCCGCAGTGTCGAGGACATGCGGGTACGGCTGCTGCTGGACACCCTGCTGGACGCGACCCAAGGGCTCCGGCGCGAACTGGCCCTGCCACCGGTGTCCGTCCGGCCCGCCGAGACCGTGGACGCCGTCGAGCCGGGCCGGATGAGCCCCAAGGACATCGCCGCCCGCGCCCTGTCCGAGCACGACCCGCAGGTCCTCGACCAGCTGCTGGCGCTGCCGCAGGCCCATCTGGTCGTCGACGGCTACAACGTCACCAAGACGGGTTATCCGCAGATGCCGCTGGAGAAGCAGCGCCTGCGGCTGCTGGGGCAGCTCTCACAACTGGCGGCGCAGAGCGGCGCCGAGGTGACCTGCGTCTTCGACGGGGCCGAACTGGCCGCTCCGGTACTGCTCGCGCCACCGCGCGGCGTGCGGGTGCTGTTCTCGAAGCCTGGCGTCACCGCGGACGAGTTGATCCGCCAGCTGGTGCGCGCCGAACCGCCCGGCCGGCCGGTCATCGTCGCCTCCACCGACCGTGAGGTCGCCGACGGCGTGGCCCGCGCGGGCGCCCGCCCGGTGGCCTCGGCGATGCTGCTGAAGCGCCTTTCGCGGTCCTAGCGGCCCTTCGCACCATGCGTAACTTACGGGCTTCATGCCCGAATTCGCGAGGTCTGTGTGCCACGTTGCGTCAAATGGGGCTCACCGCCTGTGAGTCAAGATGAAAAGATGGCTCACCGTGACGCAATTTTTCAGCTGAGGATTTGAACTGATCACAGGAAGGTCACTAGGGTCAGGCCGAACCTCCGCTCGGGTGATCACTCATCGGGAGAGACGGCGGAGGAGCCAGAAGGAGCTTTTCACCCGTGGCGTCCCACCGTCGTCCCAAGCAGCCGAGCCGCGCACGTGTGACCGTGTTGACCACCGCCGCTGCCGCTGCCGTCGCCTTCAGCTCGCAGGCCGCCAACGCCGCCCCCAGCGAGAAGCCGAGCAAGGACGAGGTCAAGGCCAAGGTCGACAAGCTCTACGAGCAGGCGGAGCAGGCCACCGAGAAGTACAACGGGGCCAAGGAGAAGCAGGAGAAGCTCCAGAAGGAGATCTCCACCATCCAGGACAACGTCGCCCGCGGCCAGGAGGAGCTCAACGAGCTGCGCGACAGCCTGGGCCTCGCGGCCGCGTCGCAGTACCGGACCGGATCCATCGACCCCTCCGTCCAGCTCTTCCTCTCCGCGAACCCGGACGACTACCTCGACAAGGCCTCCACGCTCGACCAGTTGAGCAGCCAGCAGGTCGAGGCGCTGAAGAAGGTCCAGGAGAAGCAGCGCGAACTCGCCCAGGAGCGCGCCGAGGCCTCCGAGAAGCTCAAGGACCTCGCCTCCACCCGCGCCGAACTCGGCAAGAAGAAGAAGGAAGTCCAGGGCAAGCTCGCCTCCGCGCAGAAGCTGCTCAACAGCCTCACCGCCGCCGAGAAGGCGGCACTCGCCGCCGAGCAGGACCGCGCCAGCCGCGACAGCGAGCGCGACGCCCTCACCGGCAACGTCCCGCCGGGCTCCGGCCGGGCCGCCGCGGCCTTCGCCTTCGCGCAGAGCCAGCTCGGCAAGCCCTACGTCTACGGCGCCACGGGCATGAGCTCCTTCGACTGCTCCGGCCTCACCTCCCGGGCGTACGCCGCGGCCGGCGTCCAGATCCCGCGCACCTCCGAGGCGCAGGCCCAGATCGGCACCAAGATCTACTCGGTCAGCCAGCTCAAGGTCGGCGACCTGGTCTTCTTCTTCAACGACCTGCACCACGTCGGCCTCTACGCCGGCAACGGGCAGATCATCCACGCCCCGCGCACCGGCACGGTCGTCCGCTACGAGTCGATGGACACCATCGGCGGCCCGTTCATGTTCGGCGTCCGCGTCTGACGTTCCGCACGACGTCCGCTGTTCCGCCGTTCGGGCGAATCACGACAGCCTCGACTGAGCCCGCGCCCCGCCAGTGACCTGCGTCACTGGCGGGGCGTCGTGCCGCACACCCACGGATGGTCGTTGGCGGCCCCCCGTCGCGGGGCTACTGTCTGCCGCGTTTCCTAGTCCGCCAGCGGAAGGAGAGCGGCTTCCCGTGGGGTCCCATCGCCGCCTTGCACCGTCCGGGTTCGACCGGGGCGCCAGTGTCGCGGTCAGCTTCCTTTCCGTCGCGGCCGCCGCCCTGGGCGCGGTACCGACCGTGGCCGCACCGTACGACGACACCCGGGCCGAGGTGGACCGCCTCTACGAGCAGGCCGAGAAGGCGACCGAGGCCTACAACGAGGCCGACGAGCGCGCCGACGAACTGCGTGACGAGGTCGGCGCCGCCCAGGACCGGGTCGCCCGGCAGCAGCAGCGCATCAACTCCATGCGGGAGTCGCTCGGTTCGCTCGCCGGTGCCCAGTACCGGTCGGGCGGCATCGACCCGTCCCTCGCCCTGCTGTTCTCCGACGACCCGGACGAGTACCTGGACAAGGCCTCCCGGCTGGACCGCATCACCGCCCACCAGGCCGGTCAGCTGAAGGAGCTTCAGGAGGCCATGCGCGAACTCGCCCAGGACCGCGAGGAGGCCGCCGGCAAGCTCCGCGAACTGGAGAAGAGCCGCAAGGCCGTCGCCGCCCACAAGAAGACCGTCGAGCACAAGCTCGCCACGGCCCGGCGGCTGCTCAACTCCCTTCCGGACAGCGAGCGCGACGCCTACGGCCGCGCCTCCCGCTCCGGCCGCGACGGCTTCCCCGACCTCGGCGGCGCCACCGCCGCCTCGGGACGCGGAGCCGCCGCCGTCGCCGCCGCCCGCAGCGTGCTCGGCAGGCCCTACATCTGGGGCGCCAACGGCCCCTCCGGCTTCGACTGTTCGGGCCTGACGCAGTGGTCGTACGCGCAGGCCGGGGTCTTTCTGCCGCGCACCTCGCAGGCCCAGCGGCACGCCGGCCGGCAGGTCCCGCTGTCCGAGGCACGCCCCGGTGACCTGGTCGTCTACCGGTCCGACGCCAGCCATGTCGGGATGTACATGGGCAACGGCCAGGTCATCCACGCGCCCTACCCCGGCGCGCCCGTGCGCTACGACCCGGTCGGGATGATGCCCGTCTCGTCGGTCACCAGGGTCTGACCGGCGCGGCCCGGCGCCCGTACGATCGGGAACGTGGCTGGTCGAAGGTCGGGGTCCCCGGTGGTGGCGCTCGTTCTGCTGCTCGTCTTCCTGGCCGGATGCGGCGGCCGGCCCGCCGCCGACAGCGCCACGGCCGACGTCCAGCGGCTCCTCGACCGGCGGGCCGCCGCGGTCCTCGACCACGACGAGCGGGCCTACGCCCGCACGGGCACGGAGGCGGATTTCGCCCACGTGCGCGCGCTGCCCCTGGCCGACTGGTCGTACCGCGTGACCGGCCTGCACCGCAGCGGCGACACGGCCACCGCCGACGCCGAACTGCGCTACCGCGTCGCGGGGTACGACCGGGCGCCGGTGACCGCGGCCCGCACTCTGCGGCTGAGCCGCGACGCGGACGGGCGGTGGTCCGTCGATGCCGACCGGCCCGCGAGGAAGTCCGCCCAGCAGTTGTGGGACCAGGGGGCCGTCCAGGTCGTCCGCGGCGAGCGCAGCCTGGTGCTCGGTGTCGGGCGGTCCGGCCGGTCGCTGCGCGGCTTCGCCGACCTGGCCGACCGCGCGGTGCCCGCCGTCTCGGAGGCGTGGGGCACCGACTGGGGCCGGCGCGTCGTCCTGCTCGTCCCGAAGTCGCTGGAGGGGATGGCGGGGCTGCTCGGCTCACCCGCCTCCGCCTACCGCGGGATCGCGGCGGTCACCACCGGCGAGACGGGGGCACCGGCGCGGGCGCCCGCGGACCGCATCATCGTCAACCCGGACGCGTTCGCACTCCTCGGCACCCTCGGCGAGCAGGTCGTCGTCACCCACGAGACGACCCATGTCGCCACCCGCGACCACACCACCCCCGCCACCCCGCTCTGGCTGTCCGAGGGCTATGCCGACTGGGTCGGCTACCGGGCCGCCGGCCGCACACCGCGCGAGGCCGCGCCCGAACTGTCCCGCGCCGTGACGCAGGGCGAGATCCCGGCCGCCCTCCCGGACGACGGGGACTTCGGCTTCACCGGCGACGCGAGCCGCCTGGCCCGGGCCTACGAGAGCGGCTGGACGGCGTGCCGGTTGATCGCCGACCGCTGGGGCGAGGCCCGGCTGGGCGCGTTCTACCGGGCCGTCGGGGAGCACCGGAAGAGGGCCGGGGCGGTGGAGGAGGCCATGCGCGATGTGCTGGGGACGACGCCGGAGGCCTTCACGGGGGAGTGGCGGGACTATCTGCGGGTTCAGCTGGGCTGACCGAGCCGGGGCCGGACGGGGCCGTCTGCGGCTTCATCCCGGCTGTTCCAGCAGCGCGATGGCCTCCCGCAGCCAGGTGCGTTCCGCCTCGCCCGTCGCCCGGGCGACCCGCAGCACGCCCTGGCGGAACAGGTCGTCCGTCTCCTCGGCGCGGACCGGCTTGCCCGACGCGTAGAAGAAGCTCGCCGGGGTCTCAAGGAAGTCCAGCCGGCGGCGCAGCACCGCGGCCTGCTCGTGCGGGTCGGGCAGGTGGCGCAGGAACGCCAGGACCGTGTTGAAGCGGACCTGGTCGGTGATCTCGGTCTGCTTCGGACGGCGCAGCCGCTCCAGCAACTCCTCGCGGCCCTTGCCGGTGAGGGCGAGGATCCGGCGCGGGGCCGCGCTCGCGCCGGGCTCGGTGCGCTGGTCGAGCAGGCCCGCCCCGACCAGGCGGGTGATCGCCGGGTAGAGCGCGCCGTCGCTCACCGGCCGGACATGCCCGGTCAGCGCCTTGATGCGCTCCTTGAGCTCATATCCGTGCAGCGGCTCCTCGGCCAGGAAGCCCAGGATCGACAGCTCCAGCATGGTCCTCCTTGCGGGTGCGTGAGGTCCCATGCTACCTCTTATCGAGCTACCTCGAAACGAGCTAGCTCGAATCGCGGTTCACCAGGACCCGGGGGGGACAGTCACCGTGAACGCCCACCGCTCGCAGCTGCTCCAGCTCGCCCGCCCCGTCTACTTCTCGCTCCTGGCGTCCGTCGCCGCCGGGATCATCAACACCGTCTGGGTCGCCCGGCTGGGCGGACCTGCCGTGGCCGCCGTGGCCGTGGCGACCACCACGGAGAACGTGCTGCTCGGCATCGCCCTGGTCTTCGGCTCCGGCACGACCGTGCTCGTCGCCCACGCCCGGGGCGCCCGCGACCCCTCGGCCGTACGGGCGGCCGTGCGCGGCGGTTGGGCGCTGTGGGCGCTGGTGACGCCCCTGGTGGTGGTGGGCGGCCTGCTCGGCCGCGAACCGCTGGCCCGGCTGGTGCTGGGCGGGTCCGACGGCGCCGCGCTCCCGCTCGCCGTCGCCTACTTCACGCTCTCCATGCCCGGCATGGCCGTCTTCTTCGCCCAGCAACTCGTCGACGGCATCCTCAAGGGCACCGGCGACACCAGAACCCCGATGCGGCTCGCCCTGCTCTCCAACGGCCTGATCCTGGCCCTCGACCCGCTCCTCATCCATCTCCACGGCGTCCAGGGCGCCGCCGCCTCCACGGTGCTGTGCCGGTCCGTGGCGCTCGGGGCCGGGCTTGTCGCGGTCCGGCGCACCGCACTGCTGCGGAGCGCCCGTGACACGGCACCGGCCGAGCCCCTGGCCGTCTCCCTGCGCCGGACGCTGACGACCGGCCTGCCCATGTCCGCCGACTTCACCGTGCGGCAGACGGGCGCCCTGGCCCTGGTCGCGATCGTGGCGCGGCTCGGGGTGACGGCGGTGGCCGCGTACTCGATCGCCTACAAGGTCATGTACGTGGCGACCATGGCCTTCTACGCCGTGCGCCAGGCCGCGTCCATCCACACCGCGCACACACGCGGTGAGGGGAGGGACGAGCGCCGGGAGATCGGACGGCAGGCGGTGCTGGTCTCCGGAGTCATCGGCCTCACCGCGGCCGTCCTGCTGGCCGCCGCCGCCCCGTGGCTCATGGCCGCCTTCGGTGCCGGACCCGGGGTCGCGCGCGAGGGCGTGCTGTTCCTGCGCTGCGTCGGGCCCTACCTGCTGCTGATGGCCTGCCTCATCGCGCTCGGCGGGGTCTTCGAGGGCAGCGGGAACGCCCCGGGGCTGCTGCGCGTCACCGTGCTCGGGACGGCTCTGCAACTGGCGCTCGCGTACGGCCTGACGGGGCTCGGACTGCCCGGGGTGTGCCTCGCGCTGGCGGGGGCGACGGCGGTGCAGTGTGCGCTGGCGGGCGTGCTGTTCCGGCGGGACCCGGCTCAGGTGGAGACCGGTGTCTCGTCGGTGCGGGTGGTGGGCTGAGCGGGGACGGGAGCGGGAACCGTGCGCGGCACCGTCGCACGCCACAGGGCGCGGGCCGCGAGGAGCGTGGCGGCGACCAGCAGGCCGTTGCGCAGGAAGAGCAGGGTCAGGCCGAGGCCGTCACTGGCCACCACGTTGGCGAAGTAGAGCGGGAACTCCAGCACCGTCACGAAACACGCCACCAGGACGAGCCCGACCGGCAGCCGCATCCGGCTCCCGGGGAAGTACAGGCAGACCGCGGCCAGCCCGACCAGCCACACCATGTACTGCGGACTGATCACCCGGCTGGTGGTGGTGAACATCAGCACCGCCACGAAGGCCGCGTCGGCGACCGTGTGCTCCTCGAAGTGCCGGGCCAGCAGCCGCCACAGCACCAGCCAGCCGAAGGCCGCCCCCGTCAGGAACAGCGCGCCCGTGCTCACCTCGCTCACGTACGGCCCGAGGAACTCGATCGAGCCGTAGTTCAGCCGCACCTCGCCCTGCCAGCCGAAGTGCCGGGCGACATGGAAGACCAGCGCGCCCAGCGACTCGACCTCGGTGCCCCGGTCGCGCTGGAAGGTCAGGAAGGCGAACGCGCCCGGCACGGCCAGGGCGAACACGCCCGTCACCGCGATGCCGGTCACCACCGCCGACACCCAGGAGGCGGGGCGGCGGGCCGCCAGGAGGAGCATCGCCGGCCAGACCTTCAGCAGCGCGCCGAACGCGGCCAGCGCCCCCATCGCCTTGGGGTGCCGGGCGCCCGCGAGCAGCGCCGCCACGGCCACCGCCGTGACCATCACGTCGTAGCGGGCGTACACCGTCGGCCCGAGCAGCGGCACGCCCGCCACCCACACCCAGGCGCCGCGCAGCGACCTGCCGGGGCGCCGGCCCGCGTACGTCAGCAGGGCCAGGACGGCCAGGTCGGTGACGCAGACCAGGACGAAGAACGCGGTCGCGTAGGGCAGGAAGGACAGCAGGCCGGGGGAGAGGATCGCCAGGGCGGCGGCGGGCGGGTACTGCCAGGTGACGTCGTCCTGGGGGAACGTTCCGGTGCGCAGGACGTCGTACCAGCCCTGGTAGATCACGGACACGTCGCTCGTCACGTCCGGGCCCGGGAAGACGTACACCTTCAGCACGAACAGCAGCAGCACCAGCCTCGTGAGACACCAGACCACCGGCAGACATGCCAGGGACCGCCTCGCGCCCGTCGTCCTCACCAGATCCCTGCCCGTCCGCGTGCCGTGTCGAGGAGGCCATGATGTCCCCGTCGGCTGTGAGCGTGCCACACCTGCCGGTGCGTACGGTCGTGAGGGGCGGTTCGGTAGGGTCGGCGGCGTGCGCAAGACCCTGATCGTGACGAACGACTTCCCGCCCCGGCCGGGCGGCATCCAGGCGTTTCTGCACAACATGGCGCTGCGGCTGGATCCGCAGCGGCTGGTCGTCTACGCGTCGACCTGGAAGCGGAGCCGGGAGGGCGTGGAGGCGACCGCCGCCTTCGACGCCGAGCAGCCCTTCACCGTCGTACGGGACCGTACGACCATGCTGCTGCCGACGCCGGGTGTCACCCGGCGGGCCGTGGGACTGCTGCGGGAGCACGGGTGCACGTCGGTGTGGTTCGGGGCGGCGGCCCCCCTGGGCCTGATGGCGCCGGCGCTGCGGAGCGCGGGCGCCGAACGGCTGGTCGCCACCACGCACGGCCACGAGGCCGGCTGGGCCCAACTGCCCGCCGCCCGGCAACTGCTGCGCCGGATCGGCGACTCCACGGACACGATCACCTACCTCGGCGAGTACACGCGCTCCCGGATCGCCGGCGCGCTGAGCCCCCAGGCGGCCGCGCGGATGGCGCAGCTGCCGCCGGGCGTCGACGAGAAGACCTTCCACCCCGGCTCGGGCGGCGACGAGATCCGGGCGAGGCTCGGCCTGACGGACCGCCCCGTGGTGGTGTGCGTCTCCCGGCTGGTGCGGCGCAAGGGCCAGGACACCCTGATCCGGGCCATGCCCCGGATCCTGGCGGCCGAGCCGGACGCCGTGCTGCTGATCGTCGGAGGCGGCCCGTACGAGAAGGACCTCCGCAGGCTGGCCCACGACACGGGCGTCGCCGCCTCCGTCCGCTTCACGGGCCCGGTGCCCTGGGCGGAGCTGCCCGCCCACTACGGCGCCGGTGACGTCTTCGCCATGCCCTGCCGGACCCGCCGCGGCGGCCTGGACGTGGAGGGCCTCGGCATCGTCTACCTGGAGGCGTCGGCGACCGGGCTGCCCGTCGTGGCCGGCGACTCGGGCGGCGCCCCGGACGCGGTCCTGGACGGCGAGACCGGCTGGGTGGTGCGCGGTGGCTCCCCCGAGGAGGCGGCCGACCGCATCACGACCCTCCTGGCAGACGCCGAGCTGCGCCGCAGGATGGGCGAGCGGGGCCGCGAGTGGGTCGAGGAGAAGTGGCGCTGGGACCTCCTCGCGGAGCACCTGAAGAACTTGCTGTAGTTGTCTTCCCTCAGGGGCGCGGGGCTGTATCGATGTGCGGCTCCGCCGCGTGGGCGCGACAGGCCACACACGACCCGCACCCGCCCGCAACGATCAAGCGGCACCCCACTAGTGACCTGAGTCAGAGATTCGTCGTTAG
>NZ_WWIQ01000035.1:0-36496 GCF_009862985.1 Streptomyces sp. SID5464
CACGGGCAGGGCATGGCGTTCTCCGGGCCACTGGACGAGTACCGGCTGCGCAGAGCGCTGACCTCCGCATATCTCCCGGTACCGCACGGCCGGCCCGGAACAACCCACGAGGGCAGCGACGCCCGGGGCGCCGCATCCAGCGGCGACGCCTTCGCGGAACCGGGGCTTGCGGCGGCTGAGTTACTGCGCGAGTACGCGCCGCACAGCCAGGACGAGGCCGACACGGTAGCCAGGGCAGCGGGTGAGCTCGAGCACGCCCTCGCCCGGCTCTTCGCCCGCCTCGGACCGCCTCCCGAACCGACAGCACCCGTGTACGACCCAGCAGGAAGCGGTGACGGAGGCGCGCGGCAGTGAGTGTGGAAGAAAGCAGCGGCGCTCCGCCCCTCCCGCCAGACGACCTCGTCGTCTCGGTGGGTCTGGAGATCGCCATGAAGTGGGGTGCCGCCCTCGGCGGACCGGAGCAACTCAAAGTCGCGTTGGCCGCCCTGGAACCACAGCTGAAGCGGGATCACCAGATCCGGCTCAGGCATCTGGACATGCAGCGGGAGGCGGCCCTGCGCAAGGACGAGAACGCCAAGGCCGCCGCGGAGCGCGAGCTACGGCTGGCGCGCGAGAAGCGCCAGCACGCGCTCTGGATGACGGGTTTGTACGTGGGCGCCGTGATCAGCATCGCCATGCTCGGCGCCGGCATCTATGTCGCCAGGGACGTGTGGTGGCTCGCGATCATGCTGTGCGGTCCCAGCCTGATAGCGATGGGCAAGCTTTACGTGCTGCGGCGCAGCGACAGTGAGGACATGAGGGCAGTGGCCAGGAGCGCCCGGGGCACGACGAACGCCGCCGGACAGGCGCAGCCTCCGCCCATTCCGTGACAGCAGGCTGCGCCTTCGGCAACCGCCGCCCCCGTAGGGTCCCCGTTCGCATGAACCACGGGAACGAACTCGCCCGCTCAATTCGAACAGGCGTATCATTGGGTCGTGGCAACGACCTATGACTTTCCGAGTGACCTCCTCGCCGGTCAGGAGGAACTCCATCAGGTCCGGGCCGAACTGTCGGCCCTGCTGAAGCGACTCCCCTGGTCGGTCGAACCACTGGACGGCTTCAGCGACGACAACGGCTGGCGCAAGGTGGAGCGCCCCGCCTCCCCCGGCTGGACCGCCGACGAACAGGCCGAAGTGGAGAAGCTCCGGCGCCGGGAACACGAGCTCGCGGTGTTCGTCAGCACCCACCGCTACTGGTCCGAACTCACCGGCCCCGAGCGGGTGGCGGCCCGCTCGCAGCTGAAGCACGCGCACGGGGCTCCGCCGGAGGAGACCGACGGAGCCCCGTAGCAGCTGAACGTCAGCCGCTCTTGCCGAGGAGCTTGTTCATCTCGCTGATCTCGGCGTTCTGGGCGGTGACGATGTCGTCGGCCATGGCCTTGGCAGGTCCGTAACGGCCCTTGCTCTTCTCCGTGGTGGCCATCTCCACCGCACCCTCGTGGTGCTCGACCATCAGGGTCAGGAACTTCTGGTCGAAGGCCTTGCCCGAGGACTTCTCCAGTTGGGCCATGTCCTCGTCGCCCATCATCCCGGGCATCCCGGAGTGACCCGAGGCCGAGTGGTCCATGCCGCCCCCGGCCTCGGGGACGTCCTCGCCCCAGGCCTTCAGCCAGCCGGTCATGGTCCTGATCTCCGGGTCCTGTGCCTTCTCGATCCGGTCGGCGAGGTCCTTGACCGCCCCGGAGGAGGCCCGGCCGTCGGCCAGCCGCGCCATCTCCAGCGCCTGCCGGTGGTGCGGGATCATGCCCTGCGCGAAGGAGACGTCCTGGGCGTTGTGGGCACCGGCGGCGGTACCGGTCTCGTCACCGGCGGACGGGGAGGCGGAGGCGTGCGCGTCGTGGCCGCTGCCACTACCGCTGCCGCCGCTGTCACCGTCCCCGCCGCAGGCGGCGAGGACGACCGCGGCGCCGACGGTCACCGCGACGAGAACGCCCCGGCGGGTGAGGTTCCGAACACTGCTCATACGTGAACTCCAGCTTCTGCTGCTACTGCTCCTACTGCGGATTGCGGACACGGCGACGCACCGCCCCGGCGCCGGCACTGGCGCCGACACGGTGCGTACGAGGTGTCTAAATCCGCAGAAGCTGGAGTTCTGCGAGTGAGGGCGGGGCGCGTGCACCGTCCGGTTCCACCACCGCGCACGCCCGTACGACGTCCTCCGGCCCACACCGGGAAACGGGGTCGGCGACCAGCGAGGGCAGCACCGGCCCGCCCCCGACGGCACCCGAGGCACAGGTCGCATCCGCGTGCTGGACATGCCCGCCACCGCAGTGCCCGTCCTGCGCCTCGGAACCGTGCGGGCCGGACTGCCCGTGCCCGTACGCCACGGCCTGGACGTGCGTCTGCTGCGTACGCGTCTGGAGCATGTGCTCCTGCTGCGGGAGACCACCCCCGGGCGCCAGCCCGTGCATCCCCAGCAGCCCCGCCAACAGCCCCAGCACGCACACCACATGCCACCGCCGCACGGCGGGTCGCGGGGCGCGCTGAAGGGAACTGTTCACGATGCTCATCCTAGGGGGCGGCCCGTACGGACATGCGGGCCCCCGGCAGGCGTGCGGCCGTCCGCGACCCGATCGAGTGAACTCGTTCGCCCTTCTACAACTGCGCTCCGCCTCCCGAGGTCATGCACCCGCACGACACGAATGATCTCGAGGTGGAACCCATGAGCCAGCAGCACCCGCAGCAGCCGCAGCAGCCGCAGCAGCCGACCCAGCCCTACCCGCCCCAGCCGCCGAAGAAGCGCAGCGTCGGGAAGATCGCGGGCCTCGGCTGCGCGGGCATCATCGCCCTCTTCGTCATCGCCGGCGTCGCCACGAGCGGCGGAGGCGCCGACAGCGACGACATCTCGAAGAAGGACAAGGCCGTCGCCGCCGACAGCAAGCCCAAGGACGACGGGGCGAAGAAGCCCGAGCGGACCGACGAGGAATCCCAGGCCGAGCAGTTCCGGAGCTGCGTCGCCAAGAGCGGCACGGACACCGAGAAGGCCGCGGTCAAGCACGTCACCAAGGTGACCGGCACGGACAAGCGCAACGACATCCTCGACTCCGCGGACGTCTTCACCGACTTCACCGGCGGCCTGATGGGCCCCCACCAGGGCGAGGGCAAGCTCATCGCTTCCGCGTTCACGTCGTGCTACGAGTCCAGGAACGGCCTCGTGACCGTGTACGACAAGGACGGCGAGCTGCTCGCCAACGCGAACTACTGAGCCCCGCCGCCACGGCCCTGCCCACACGTGTCGGCAGGGCCACGGCTTCCGAAAGGCCTCTGACCCGCTACTTGAGTACGGTGGGCGCGGACGGTTTCGAACCGCCGACATCCTGCTTGTAAGGCAGGCGCTCTACCCCTGAGCTACGCACCCGGCTCCCGGGCCACGCGCCCAGGACGAGTCGACAGCCTACATTGCCCGGGGCGCCGTCCCGCAAACCCGTATCCGTGGGTTGCTCCGGGGGTTAACCCCACCCTTGATCCGGGAGCGGCCCGGATCCCCCGGCGGGTCCTGGATCCATACGGTCGAAGAGCGCTCGGGAGCGCTCGTCGTCCGTCCAGGGGGAGATCGTCATGGCCCGCACCTCTCGCACCACCGGCACCACCGGCACCACACGCACAGTCTCGGCCCGCGCGGTCGCCGTCGCCGGTGCCGTCGTGGTGCTCGTCGCCGGTCTCAGCGCCTGCGGCGCGTCCGCCGGGGACGACACCGACCCCGACCACCGGTCCTTCGACCTGAAGAGCCGCACACTCACCATCGACTCCGACCACTCGGCCCTCGAGATCGTCGCCGCCGACTCGAACCCGGCGGGCCGGATCGAGGTCACCCGGTGGTTCCAGGGCTCGGTCGTCGTCGGCAAGGAGCCCAAGGCCACCTGGTCCATGCGGGACGACCGGCTGGTGCTGCGGCTGAAGTGCTCCGGCTTCGTCGTCGACTGCTCGGCCAAGCACCGCATCGAGGTACCGCGGGGCGTCACCGTGAAGGTCCAGGACGGCGACGGCAGTGTGCGCGCCCACGGCTTCCGGGACCCCCTGCGCATCCGCACGGGCGACGGCTCGGTCCGCGTCACCGACACCACCGGCCCTGTGAACATCCGCACCGGCGACGGCTCCGTCCGCGTCACCGACACCACCGGCCGCCTGGAGATGCGCACCGGTGACGGATCCATCCGGGCGAACGTCTCCTCCCGTGACGTCCGCACCCACACCGGCGACGGCTCGGTCCGCCTGGAACTCGGCGCCGTACCGGATTGCGTCGAGTCCCGCAGCGGCGACGGTTCCGTGACCATCGCGCTGCCCAAGGCCACCTACCGCGTGACCACCGAGACCGGTGACGGCGGCGTGGATGTGTCCGTCCCCCGCGACGAGAGCAGCTCCCATGTGGTGTCCGCCCACACCGGCGACGGCAAAGTGACGGTCCGAACGGCGAACTAACCGGCCCGTGTGTTCGTCCTTAACCGGTGGGAGAATGACAACCGGGCAGGGTGGACCACAGCACGGGAGAGGGATGTGACGGCGACTCCAGCGCAGCCGTACTCGCCGCCGGTGCCGCGCGCACATCGCCCGAGCCGCCGCGTCCCCCGTACTCCCGGCCCGCTCCATGACGCGCTCACGCTGCTGGGACTGCCCCTGCTGGCCGCGCTGGCACTGCCCGCCGCCTTCGCGGGCGGGGGCACCCGGCGCTGGTTCGGCGGTCGTGCCGAGAGCCAGCGGGCCGAGGCCCAGGCCGCGAAGGACGCCGCCGCGGCCGCCTTCTACGAGCTCGACACCGCGCAGCGCGACCTGCGCATCTCGATCGAGACGATCACGGCCGTCGACGACTCCCCTGCCGCCCGGCGCGCCGTCGCCGACTTCGACGCGCTCGGCCGGCGCATCGACGAGGCCAGCCACCAGTACATCAACGCCGTCGACGCCCACGACCTCGACCGCGACGACCTGGAGGCCTCGGCCGCCTCCCGCGCCCGCACCGAGCTGACCGCCGCCAAGGAGGAACTCGGCCGGGTCAAGCAGGAGCTGGACCGGTTCACCGACGGCCTCGGCCCGCTGCTCGGCAAGGCCGAGACCCAGCTGGCCCGCCTCGCCCCCGCGGTCGAACGCGCCCGTCAGGCCCTGCTCGCCGCCTCCAACGCCCTCGACTCCGTACGGGCGACAGGCCTGAAGGCCGACGACCTCGCCGCCCGTCTCGCCGCCCTGTCTCCCGAGCTCACCAAGCTGAACCAGGGCGCCGGTCAGCACGGCGTACCGCAGACCCTGGAGCGGGCCGAGCGGGTCACCCGCGGGGCCGAAGCGGTCCGCGTGGAGGCCGAGCGGCTGCCGGAGCGCGCCGCCGAGATCGATCACCGGCTCGTCTCCCTGCGCACCCGCGCCCAGGCCCTCACCACCCGCTCCGAACAGGTCGACCCGATCCTGAGCGAACTGCGCCGCCGCTTCACCGTGGCCTGCTGGCAGGACCTGCAGCGCGTCCCCGACGTCGCCGCCGAGAACGTGCGCCAGGCCGAGACGAAACTGGCCGAGGCCCAAGCCGCCCGCGACGAACAGCGCTGGGCCGATGCCACGGCCCTGCTGTCGACCGTACGAGCCCTGCTGAACACCACCGACGAAGCCGTCTCGGCCGCCGGCGACCGCCTGCACCGCCTGAACACCGTGCAGAAGGACCCCCAGCAGGAGATCGAGCGCACCCGCTTCGCCATCCGCGACGCCCAGCGCCTCGCCATGGCCGGCCGCAACACCCCCGACCCGCGCCACGCCCGCCCGTTGGACGAGGCGGTGTCCCGCCTGGAACGCGCCATCGCCGGCCTCGACGGCCGCCACCCCGACTACTGGCACTTCCTCACGGAAACGGAAGCGGTACGCCGGGCCGTATCCGGCGTGGTCTCCCGGATCCGAGACGAACGCGGAGCCGCCGGCCATTGACCGTGCCGGTTAACCTGTGCGCATGCCTCGCTACGAGTACCGCTGCCGGACCTGCGGCGACACCTTCGAACTCAGCCGTCCCATGGCGGAGTCCGCCGCTCCCGCGGCATGCCCCTCGGGTCACGACGACACGGTGAAGCTCCTCTCCACGGTCGCGGTCGGTGGCTCTGCCTCCGCCCCGGCTTCGGCGCCGCGCGCCGGCGGCGGCGGTGGGGGCGGCTGCTGCGGTGGCGGCTGCTGCGGCTGACGCCTCCCTCAGGTTTCCTCAGGAGTCCTTCAGCTTCGGTTTCCTAGCGTGGTGGCATGACAGCCATCGCCGCGGACGCCGGGCCGCAGTGGGTCAACGACCTCATGGACGCGCTGGGCGCGCCGGGTGCCGGTCTCGCCATCGCCTTGGAGAACCTGTTCCCGCCGCTGCCCAGCGAGGTGATCCTGCCGCTCGCCGGGTTCGCCGCGAGCAGCGGGCGGATGAGCCTGCTCGCGGTGCTGCTGTGGACGACGGCCGGCTCGGTGATGGGCGCGCTCGCGCTGTACGGCATCGGTGCGCTGCTCGGCCGTGACCGGACGGTGGCGGTGGCGGCCCGGCTGCCGTTGGTGAAGGTCTCCGACATCGAGAAGACGGAGGCGTGGTTCCAGCGGCACGGCACCAAGGCGGTGTTCTTCGGCCGGATGATCCCCATCTTCCGCAGCCTGATCTCCGTGCCGGCGGGTGTGGAGCGCATGCGCCTGCCGGTGTTCCTGGGGCTGACCACCCTGGGCAGCGCGATCTGGAACACGGCGTTCGTGCTCGCCGGCTACACCCTGGGCGCGAACTGGCACGAGGTCACGGACATCGTTTCCGCCTACTCCAAGGTGGTCCTCGCCGTGGCGGCGCTCGCGGTGCTGGTGTTCGTCGTCCTGCGCCTGCTGCGACCGGGAGCGGGCCGCCGCCGGCTGGGCGGCCGGCCCCAGAGCGTCACCGAGGAGATCGAACCGTCCGCAGGAGCTCCCGCAGGATCCGCTCCCCCGCAAGGGCGCCCCGTTCGGGGAGCGCCCTGATCGCGGGAGCCGTCCAGCCGGTGTCGGCCAGCTCCCCGTGGCCCGGGCGCCAGCCCTGGTCGGCCGCGAGGAGCAGGTCGGCGTCGAGCAGGGAGTCGCCGGCGGCCAGGGTGAGATCGGCGCCGGTCCGACGGGCGATCTCGCGCATCGCCGCGCTCTTGGTGAGCGGCTTGGGCACGGCGTAGATCTTGCGCCCCTGGAGGGACACGGTCCAGCCGCGGTTCTCCGCCCAGACCGCGAGTTCCTTCACCCAGTCCTCGTTCAGCAGTTCACGCTCGACGACGAGGTAGGCGAAGAGGTCGTCGGCGACGCGGTGCTTGCGCACCCAGACCGGGTCGGCCGCCCTGAGCAGGTGTTCCTGCACCTCGGCCAGGGGCGCGCACTGGTCGGCCAGCCGCGCGGTCACCTGTGCGTGCCAGTCGGGGTCGGACACTCCGTCCACCAGGATGTGGCCGCCGTTCGCGCAGATCGCGTAGGTGGGCGCGGGGCCCGGCAGGTTGATGCGCAGGTACTGCTTGCGCGTGCGGGTCGTCGTCGGCACGAACACGGCCGCGTCGCCCAGGTCGGTGAGGAGCTGGGCCGCCGTCTCCGTCATGTACGACAGCGGTTTGCTCTCGTGCACCTCCACACACAGCAGCCGGGGCGCCCGTGCGTCCGGCATGGTCAGCGCCAGGGCCGCAGCGGAGTAGATCAGGGTGCGATCGAGGTCGCTCGCGACGAGTGCGGGCATCAGACCGTCACCGCCTTGCCGTCGGCGCCGGTCGCGCCCCTGGTGTACCTGGGGTGGATCAGGCCGACGCAGGTGTAGGGCAGTTCGGCCACCTCCTCGACGGGTACGCCGCGTTGCTCGGCCAGCAGACGTACGTGGTCGAGGTCACTGCCCGCCCCGGCGCGCGCCAGGACCTTCCAGGGCACGCGGCGCAGCATCACCCGGGTGGTCTCGCCGACGCCGGGCTTGACGAGGTTCACGTCGTGGATGCCGTACTCCTCGCTGATGCGCTCGACGGCGGCCCAGCCCTCCCAGGTGGGCGAGCGGTCGGCGGCGAGCAGCTCCTTGGCCTGGGCGCAGGCCGCGTCCGTGACCTCGGGGAAGCGGGCGGACACGGCGTCCAGGAAGGTCACCGAGACGTCGGTGCCGGCGAGTTCGCGGTAGAACTTGGCGCCGTGGAAGTCGTGCGGGCCGACCAGGTCCGCGCGCAGCACGGTCCGCGAGATCAGGCCGGACACGGTCGAGTTGAGGCAGGCGGAGGGGATGAGGAAGTCCTCGCGGGTGCCGTAGGTCCGTACGCAGGAGCCGGGGTCGGCGAGGACCGCGATCTCGGGGCTGAAGCCGGTGATGCCGTCGGACTTCTCGAACTCCTCCAGGGCCTGGGCGAGTTCGCGGGTGATGGCGCCCTTGCCGGTCCAGCCGTCGACGAAGACGACGTCCCGGGGGTCGTGGTGCTCGGCGAGCCAGCGCAGCGCGTTGGCGTCGATGCCGCGGCCGCGGACGATCGACACGGCGTAGTGCGGCAGGTCGAGGCCGTGCCGGTGCTGGGCCCAGCGGCGCATCAGGATGCCGACGGGTGTCCCCGCACGGGCCAGGGAGACCAGGACCGGGCGGGGCGACCGCTCGGCCAGGACCGTCTCGGTGACCACGCCGACCGCCTGGGCGATGCGGGCCGCCGAGTCCTCCAGTGCGGCGTGGAACAACTTCTGGTACTGCTCGCTCGGCTGGTACTCCACGGGCAGCGACTCGGCGTAGTGCGCGCCGCCGCGCTGGATCGCCTCCTCGCGCTCCTCGGTCGGCGCCTCCAGCGTCACGTCCGAGAGGTCCTGGAGCAGCCAGCCGACCTCCTCGGGCGCGTACGAGGAGAAGGCGGGGCCGCGGAGGGGCTCGGGCAGCATGGAGGGCCTTTCAGAGGCATACGGGATCTCGCGGACGGGCGGGGTCCCGGGGGTGTACGACGGCACGACGGCGAGGAGGACCCGCGGCGTGTGCGCGGCGAGCTGGGCCAGCAGGCCGCCGGGCGCGTGCAGCGCGGGCGTGTCCGCGACCGAGTCGACGACGGCGACCACGGCGTCGAAGCCGGCACCCGCGACGTTGTAGGCGTACCGCTCGCCCGGGCCGTCGGCGGGGTCGTCGTGGGCGGGGAAGACCAGGCGGGTGCGTATCGCGTAGCCGGGGTCGTCGACGGCGAGGACGGGCGAACGGGTGGTGGTGGAGTAGCGGACCTCGACATCGGTGGTCCGCTCCAGCTCGCGGGCGAGCCTGAGCGGGGCGTACATCAGCTCCTCGAAGCCGAGGATGTGTACGCGGCGGGCGTTGGCGGGCAGTGCCTCCGCCAGGCGGCGGGCCATCGCGGGGAGGGCGTCCTCCAGGAGCTCCCGGTGCGCGGGGGTGAACCCGTGCCGTCCGCCGTCCGGCAGGTCGCGGGGCCAGTGCAGGTCCACGCGGCCGACGGTGGGGTCGGTGCCGTCGTCGTCCGGGTGCGGGCCGGTGGGGGTTGCTCGCGCAGTTCCCCGCGCCCCCAGGGGGGCCTCGTACCGCGCCACCAGCTCCTGCCCCTTCTCCAGCACCCCCTCGGGCAGCCGCACCGCCCCCGAGGCCGCCGCGACCAGGTCCACCCGCGCGCCGATCTCCCGCGCAAACTCCTCCAGCCGCCCCGCATCCGTCACCGACCGCATGTCCACCAGCGCCACCACGACGTACCGCCGCCGCGGATACCGCTCATGAAGATCCCGGACGGTGTTCAGCACCGTGTTCCCCGTGGAGAACTCGTCGTCGACCAGGACCAGCGGTCCGTCGCCGGTGAGCAGCGCGGGGTCCTCCGGCAGCAGCAGGTGGGAGGTCGCGTGCGAGTGGGACTCCTCGAAGCCGCCGGCCGGGGCGAGACCGGCGACGGGGCGGCGGGTGGAGTGCAGGTAGGGGGCGGAACCCAGACCGTCGGCGACGGAGTGGCCGAGGCCGGTGGCGGTCTCCGCGTAGCCGAGGACGACCGCGCGGCGCGCCTCGTCGGGGCCCAGCAGTTCACGCACGCGGCGGCCCAGCTCGAAGCCGTGACCGTAGACCACGGACGGCGACTGCGGGACGTGCTTGCCGAGCACGTTCGACACCAGCAGGTGTGCCCGCTTGGGGTTGCGGCGCAGGGCCAGTCCCAGCAGGCCGGTCAGCCGGTCGTCGCCGATGAGCTCGACGCCGAGCCGCTCGGCGACCCAGCTGCCCGACCAGACGCCGTCGGCACCGCCGGCCGTCCCGGCCCGCACCGCGTCGCCGTCGCCGTCCCCGTCGCGCACCTGCTGGTGCACCCCCTCGTTCACTGCCTTCTCCATGAATTCCCTGCGTCGAAGTCGCCGGTCTCACCGGCGAGCCTGCGTTCCTCGGGTGCCGTGCGTTCAGTCGCGCAAGCCGGCCGCGAGCAGCTCCACGAAGCCGATGTCCTCGTTCGCCACGCCGAAAACCTCGGCACGCAGCAGGGTCCGCTCGGCCCAGGCCCGATGCGGCTTCACCTCGTTCATCTTGTTCGTGTACGCCGACCTCAGCACACCCCCGCCGCCGCGCTCGGGGCGCAGGATGTCCTGGGCGTCCGAGAACTCCTCGTGGCTGACGACCGACAGGGCGTGCACGGGCAGCACGTGCGAGGGGTGGATGCAGGTCTTGCCCAGCAGTCCGTTGGCGTGGTCCAGGGAGATCTCCCTGAGCAGGCCGTCCATGGCGTGCTCAATCAGCTTCTCGCGCAGCTCCGCGGCCTGCACCTCCAGGAAGGGGCTCTGCCGCAGCTGCGGCTTGAACATGCGCTCCTGGACCCGGAAGTACTCCCACACCGGCCCGGTCACGGTGAAGCCGGTCCCGTCGACGCGACCCAGCATGTTCACCACGTCGGCGATCACGGAGGCGACGATCTGCACGTCGTAGGCCGTCATGTCGGGGCCTCTGCGCAGCCCGTAGGAGGAGCAGAAGTCCGTCACGCCGAGGCGCAGGGCGAGTACGCGGTCGCGGTACTTGTCGACCGCCCGGGAGATGCCCTCCAGGGTCGCCACGCGCGACTCGCGGTAGAGCAGCTCCGGCGACTCCAGCACCGGCATGGCGAAAAGACGCTGTCCGCCGTCGGCCTCGGCGGTCGCCAGTGCCTCGAGGAAGGGGATGCCGCGTTCCTCGGTGAACTTCGGCAGTACGAATCCGGACAGCAGCCGGACGGCGGGCCCGAGGCGTCGTACCAGGTCGGGGATCTGCTCGGGGACGCGGACCCGGATGAAGAGCAGCGGCAGGTCCGCGTCCGGGCGGTCGGCGAGGGCCGTGAGCTGACGGACGAGGTTCTCCTCGCCCGGGCCGACCTCCGCGTCGTCGATCGAGTCCTCCAGGCACAGGACCATGGAGACCACGCCACGACCGGCCTGCTTGAGGATGTCGTCGGCGAGGCGGGTCCGGGTGGCCGGGCTGTAGAGCGTGGCGCCGAGGGCGGCCGAGAGCAGCCGGGCCGGCGAATCCGCGGTGAAGGTGCACGGCTCGCGGTGGAAGAGCCGCTTCCGCACCTCAGGGGCGACGTGCCCGAAATGACGCATGGAACTCCCCCGTGGTGGTTGTGCGACCTGCGAATCGTCGAAAGCTGGCCGGTAATAGTACGTAGAAGTCCATGGCAGAGGTTCCCGTCAGGCATGAATTTCAGGTAACGCGGGCAAGCACAGCCGGGCCCTGCCATGACGACGGTAGTCCGCGAGAGCCGTCGGCGCCGCTCGTGGCACCCCGGGCCCCGCGTTGTCGTGAGCAGGACCGAGAAGGCAGGATGACCGCATGACGCACGCGATGCTGAAGGGGTCGAACGTCCCGCTGGAAGCCACCACGGTGCGCGCCGTGCTGCGCTGGACACCCGGGCAGGGGGTTCCGGACGTCGACGCCTCCGCGCTGCTCCTCGGCCCCGACGGACATGTGCGCTCCGACGAGGACTTCGTCTTCTACAACCAGCCCCGGCACCCTTCCGGGAAGGTGTGGCGGCTCGGCAAGAAGCGGGTCGCCGAGGGCCTGACCGACACGATCCAGACGGATCTCGCCGGTGTCGAGTCGGGAGTCAGCCGGATTCTGCTGGTCGCTTCGGCGGACGGCGTCACGTTCGACCGCGTACGGGCACTGCGCATTCTGCTGTACGACGCGGCGGCCACGGGCGCGGAGGCTCTGGCGTACTTCGACGTCAAGCCGGAGACGGGCCAGGAGACCGCGCTGATCTGCGGCGAGCTGTACCGGCGTGGTGAGGGCTGGAAGTTCCGGGCGCTGGGCGAGGGCTATTCGAACGGGCTTCAGGGGCTCGCGACCGACTACGGCATCTCGGTGGACGAGTCGGAGGCGATGGAGGAGACGGCCGGGCAGCCGGCCACGGTCGGCCCGGCCCGGTCCACGACCTCCGACCCCGCGCAGCCGACGACCGCCGACCCGGCACAGCCCGCGACCTCCGCTCCCACCCAGCAGGCCCCGGCCGCGGCCCGGCCCTCCCCCGAGGTGTCCCGGCCGCTGCCGCCGGAGCAGCCGACCGCGGTGCCCGCACAGCCCGCGTACGGCTATCCGCCCCAGCAGCCCCCGGCCACCCAGCCGGCGTACGGCTACCCGCAGCCCACCAGCCAGCCCGCGTACGGCTACCCCCAGGCACCGGCGACGGCGGGCGTCACGGGCGCGCAGTCCGGCTACGGCTACCCCGAGCCGGTCGCGGTCGCGGCCCTCGACCCGGACTTCCGCCTGCCCCCGCAGGGCCCGCAGTTCATCGGACGCTAGCGGGACCCAGGGCCGACACCCGCGGGGCCGGGCCTCGGCCCGGCCCTCAGCGCTCGACCTTCGTCTTGTAGCCCCGGCCCCACTGGAGCCCCCACCCGTACAGCCGGTCCAGCTCGGCCTGGAACCCGTAGACGAACTTCACCTCGCGGCGCACGATGATCTCGTCCTTGACCTTTTCGATCATGACGACGGCACAGGAGCGGGCCTGCGGCTGGCGTTCGTCGAGGTGGATCTCGATGCGGGGGCCGTTGCTCGGGTAGAGCGTGACGATGGCGTGGGCGCGGTCGAACGCGGGTGTCTGGTCGTAGATGTAGACGAAGACCAGGAGCCGCTTGATGCTGTCGCGGTGGTCGAGGTTGATGTACATCGTCTCGCCGGACGCGGAGCCGAAGCGGTCGTCGCCGCTGAGTTTGACGTACGGCGGGGCGTTGACGTCACCGAAGTAGCCGCCGAGGGGCTGGACGACGCCCTTGCTGCCGTCCTGGAGTTCGTACAGACAGCCCAGGTCGAGGTCGACGTTGACCACGCTCTGGCTGTGGCCGATGACCTCCGGCGGCTTGAGGGCCCTGAAGGGGTGCCGCAGCAAGCTCTCGCGCTGCGGGCCGCCGATGTCGGACGTGCGCATCCGCCAGCTGAGATTGACCCGGAGATGGCCGGTGGCCGCGTCCTGTTTGGTGAGTGATATCTGCGCGCGCCGCTTGGTCAGTTCGATCGCGTTGGTTGCCGCGTGCCCCGAGTCGAACTGCACGTCGCGCCCACGCCGAAGTCCGTCGAACAGGCCCATTCCGCCCCCACGTTCCCTTGGTGACCGCGGGTCCTCGCCGTACCCACGGCCCTTGACGACCGACGGGGCGGCCGCCGAGGAGTCGCCTCGGTGGCCGCCCCGCACAGAGCGTTCCTCACCCGGAGGGGTGTCACACCCCGGACGAGACCTCAGTCTTCTCGTCCGAGCCGGCTTTTCCCTCGGCGGCCGCCAGGGCGCGGTTGCGGCGCACGGAGGACCAGAAGGAGGCGCCGATCAGGACGACGCCGATGGAGCCGGTGATGAACTCGTTGATCTCGTACTGGATGGTGACGAGGAGGACCATGGCGAGGGCGCCGATGGCGTAGTGGGCGCCGTGCTCCAGGTAGACGTAGTCGTCGAGGGTGCCCTCGCGGACCAGGTAGACGGTCAGCGACCGGACGTACATGGCGCCGATGCCGAGGCCGAGGGCCATCAGGACGATGTCGTTGGTGATGGCGAAGGCGCCGATCACGCCGTCGAAGGAGAAGGACGCGTCCAGGACCTCGAGGTAGAGGAACATGAAGAAGGCGGCCTTGCCGGCCAGCTGGACCGCGGAGCGGGGCTTGCCGCTGCGCTCGGCCTCTTCCTCCGCCTCGTGCTCGCGTTCCTCCTCCTCTTCGAGCTTGTCCTCGAAGTAGCCGGAGAGACCACCGACGATCATGTACGTGATCAGACCCGCGATGCCGGAGAGCAGGACGGTCTCCGCCTTGTCGACGTGCGCGCCGCCGTGCTGGTGGGCGTTGGCCGCGAAGGTCATCGCCGAGATCAGCAGGACGATCAGCGCGATGCAGACCGACAGCATGTCGACCTTGCCGAGCTTGGCCAGCGGGCGCTCCAGCCAGGCGAGCCACTTGATGTCCCGGTCCTCGAAGATGTAGTCCAGGAAGATCATCAGCAGGAACATGCCACCGAACGCGGCGATCGCCGGGTGGGCGTCCGTCACCAGCTGCTGGTACTGCTCCTTGTCGTTCAGAGCGAGGTTGACGGCCTCGATCGGGCCCATCTTGGCGCTGATCGCGACGATCACGACGGGGAAGACCAGACGCATACCGAAGACGGCGATCAGAATGCCGATCGTGAGGAAGATCTTCTGCCAGAAGGCATTCATCTTCTTCAGGATCCCGGCGTTGACCACCGCGTTGTCGAAGGACAGCGAGATCTCGAGGACGGAGAGGATCGCGACGATGCCGAGCGCGGTCCACCCGCCGAACAGGACCGCCGCGACCAGGCCGAGCGCGGTGACCGCGAACGACCACCCGAAGGTTTTCAGAACCACTGGCTACCCAATCGTGTGTGTACGGGGCTCCCCCGCGCCGTACCCGGCTTTACGAACTTTTGAAGCCGAAGTCTAGTCGTCCCCCCTTCGCACCCCACCGGGCCCCGAGTTTTGCTCATATCGCGTTACGAGACGTTGACCCCGAAGTCCAGTGCGATGCCCCGCAGCCCCGACGCGTACCCCTGACCGACGGCCCTGAACTTCCATTCGCCCTGGTAGCGATAGACCTCGCCGAAGATCATCGCGGTCTCCGTGGAGGCGTCCTCGCTGAGGTCGTAACGGGCGAGTTCCTGGCCGTCCGCCTGGTTCACCACACGGATGAAGGCATTGCTGACCTGGCCGAAGGTCTGGTTCCGCTCGTCGGCCATGTGGATGGAGACGGGGAAGACGATCTTGTCGCACTGGGGCGGCACCTTGGAGAGGTCGATCAGCAGTGACTCGTCGTCGCCGTCGCCCTCGCCGGTGAGGTTGTCACCGGTGTGCTCCACGGATCCGTCCGGGCTCTTGAGCTGGTTGTAGAACACGAACCACTCGTCCCCGAGCACGCGCCCGCCGCTGCACATCAGCGCGCTGGCGTCGAGGTCGAAAGGGGCTCCGGTGGTGGAGCGCGCGTCCCAGCCGAGCCCGACCATCACCTGCGTGAGGTTCGGTGCGGCCTTGGACAGGGAGACGTTGCCCCCTTTGGCGAGCGTGACGCCCATGATGCTGTCCCTCCCCGGGTGGTGTTTCTCAGGTGGTCCTGCACGTCCGGCGCCGCACGTAAACCGTGCGGCGCCGGACAGGAAGACCTGGGGCCCTGTCGTCAGGGCCCTTCGGATGGCTCAGACGTTCACGCCGAAGTCCTGCGCGATGCCGCGCAGGCCCGAGGCGTAGCCCTGGCCGATGGCGCGGAACTTCCACTCCGCGCCGTGCCGGTAGAGCTCACCGAAGACCATGGCGGTCTCGGTGGAGGCGTCCTCGCTCAGGTCGTAGCGGGCGATCTCGGCGCCGCCGGCCTGGTTCACGACGCGGATGAACGCGTTGCGGACCTGGCCGAAGGACTGCTGGCGGGTCTCGGCGTCGTAGATGGAGACCGGGAAGACGATCTTCTCGACGTCGGCCGGAACCGTGGCGAGGTCGACCTTGATCTGCTCGTCGTCGCCCTCGCCCTCACCGGTGAGGTTGTCGCCGGTGTGCTCGACGGAGCCGTCCGGGCTCTTGAGGTTGTTGAAGAAGATGAAGTGCTGGTCGCTGGCGACCTTGCCGGAGTTGTTCAGCAGCAGCGCGCTGGCGTCCAGGTCGAAGTCGGTGCCGGTCGTGGTGCGGACGTCCCACCCCAGACCGACGATGACCGCGGTCAGGCCCGGCGCCTCCTTGGTCAGCGATACGTTGCCGCCCTTGCTGAGGCTGACTCCCACGAGTCCTCCATTGGTGTCCAGGGGCGGGATGCCCCGTTGTGCTCGGATGTCGGATCAACGAGTCGATCCTAGTGACGGGTTCCCGCCCCTCGCAGGCCCTGGAGCCGACAAATCAGCGGGTGTCGAGCGCATGACGCCCGACCGGCGTCACAGGGTGTCGAGCGCCTTCACGTAGTCGTTCAGGTCGCGCGCGTCCGGCAGGCCGTTGACGACCGTCCAGCGCACGACGCCCTCCTTGTCGATGACGAAGGTGCCGCGCACGGCGCAGCCCTTGTCCTCGTCGAAGACGCCGTAGGCGCGCGAGACGTTGCCGTGCGGCCAGAAGTCCGACAGCAGCGGGTACTCCAGGCCCTCCTGCTCGGCGAAGACGCGCAGCGTGTGGATGGAGTCGTTGGAGACGGCGAGCAGCTGGGTGTCGCGGTCGGAGAACTGCGGCAGGTTGTCCCGCAGCTCGCACAGCTCGCCCGTGCAGACGCCGGTGAAGGCGAAGGGGTAGAAGAGCAGCACCACGTTCTTCCGACCGCGGAAGTCGGACAGCTTGACGCTCGCGCCGTGGTTGTCCTTGAGCTCGAAGTCGGGGGCCTTCTCGCCGACCTGGATCGCCATCGTTGTGGGTGTCCCTTCGGTGGGGCTTCTCGAATGGGCCCCACCCTACGCAGGGACCGGCGCAGACCGGTGGGCGGGCCGACGATGCCGGCCCGCCCCGTCCGTACGGCTGACGCGTGGACGTGTCGTACGGCTAACGCTTCGACTTGGCGGCCTTCGGCGTCGCCAGCCGGCTGCCGCTCCAGTCCTTGCCGACGCTGACGCTCTTGGACGCCGTCAGACCCGCCGTGGTGGCGGCTTCCGAGATGTCGCTCGGCTCCACATAGCCCGAACGGCCGGTCTTCGGCGTGAGGAGCAGGATCGCGCCGCCCTCTTCGATGTACGTGGTGGCATCGACCAGCGCATCCGTCAGGTCGCCGTCGTCGTCACGGAACCACAGCACAACGGCGTCGGCCACGTCGTCGTAGTCCTCGTCCACCAGGTCGCCCTCGACGATGCCCTCGATGGCCTCGCGGAGTTCCTGGTCCACGTCGTCGTCGTAGCCGATCTCCTGGACCACCTGCCCGGGCTGGAACCCCAGCCTGGCGGCAGGGTTCGTCCGCTCCTCCGCGTGGTCCGCGGTCGCGCTCACGGGTTGCCTCCTGATCATTTCTTGGGATGTCGGTTTCCCCCTGCTCCTGTGAGCTCGGGGGAATCTCAGCCACGCGCGTGCGCGAAGCATTGGCCGTAGTCCACACGGGCGGGGCGGATCGCGCAAGTACCCGGCCGTTCAGACCGCCGAAACGGTGACGATCCTGGCGGTGTCACCGCAACTCCAGGCACACCATCATGGTCCGAGGTGACGCACACCACACCTTTCTGCCCTGTTTGGGCGTTTGGGAATCGTCTGCGGGTACGAGACTCGAAGGTATTCGCCCCATACGTCACGGAGCCGGTCCCACGCCCGGGTTACCGCTGGGTAGAGATGACGTTTACGGCCCCGAGGTGGACCATGGGGAGCGGCGCGGCCCAAGCGACAACGCCCAGCGACCACAGCGAAACAGCGGCCCTCGCAGGCCCTCTGACAGGTAAGGAACAGCGTGGCTTCCGCATCCGATCGCAACCCGATCATCATTGGCGGCCTTCCGAGTCAGGTTCCTGACTTCGATCCCGAAGAGACGCAGGAGTGGCTCGACTCCCTCGACGCCGCTGTCGACGAGCGCGGCCGGGAGCGCGCCCGTTACCTGATGCTGCGGCTGATCGAGCGGGCCCGCGAGAAGCGCGTGGCCGTGCCGGAGATGCGCAGCACGGACTACGTCAACACCATCCCCACCAAGAGCGAGCCGTTCTTCCCCGGCAACGAGGAGATCGAGCGGAAGATCCTCAACGCGACCCGCTGGAACGCGGCGGTGATGGTGTCCCGGGCCCAGCGCCCCGGCATCGGCGTCGGCGGTCACATCGCCACGTTCGCGTCCTCCGCCTCCCTCTACGACGTCGGCTTCAACCACTTCTTCCGCGGCAAGGACGAGGGCGACGGCGGCGACCAGGTCTTCTTCCAGGGGCACGCCTCGCCGGGCATCTACGCCCGCGCCTTCCTGCTGGACCGGCTCAGCGAGCAGCACCTGGACGGCTTCCGCCAGGAGAAGTCCAAGGCGCCGTACGGCCTGTCGTCGTACCCGCACCCGCGCCTCATGCCGGACTTCTGGGAGTTCCCGACGGTGTCGATGGGCCTCGGCCCGATCGGCGCGATCTACCAGGCGCGGATGAACCGCTACATGCACGCGCGCGGGATCGCCGACACCTCGAAGTCGCACGTGTGGGCGTTCCTCGGCGACGGCGAGATGGACGAGCCGGAGTCGCTGGGCCAGCTGTCCATCGCCGCCCGCGAGGGCCTGGACAACCTCACGTTCGTCGTCAACTGCAACCTCCAGCGCCTCGACGGCCCGGTGCGCGGCAACGGCAAGATCATCCAGGAGCTGGAGTCGATCTTCCGCGGCGCCGGCTGGAACGTGATCAAGCTGGTGTGGGACCGCACCTGGGACCCGCTGCTCGCCCAGGACCGCGACGGCGTGCTGGTCAACAAGATGAACACCACGCCGGACGGACAGTTCCAGACGTACGCCACGGAGACGGGCGCGTACATCCGGGACCACTTCTTCGGTGACGACCACCGCCTGCGCGCGATGGTCGAGGGCATGACCGACGACCAGATCCTGCACCTGGGGCGCGGCGGTCACGACCACCGGAAGATCTTCGCGGCGTACAAGGCGGCCGTGGAGCACAAGGGCCAGCCGACGGTGATCCTCGCCAAGACGATCAAGGGCTGGACGCTGGGCCCGAACTTCGAGGGCCGCAACGCCACGCACCAGATGAAGAAGCTGACGGTCGACGACCTCAAGCGCTTCCGCGACCGCCTGCACCTGCCGATCTCGGACAAGGAGCTGGAGTCCGGCGTGCCGCCGTACTACCACCCGGGCCGGGACTCGGAAGAGATCCAGTACATGCACGACCGCCGCAGGGGGCTCGGCGGTTACGTCCCCACGCGCGTCGTGCGGTCCAAGCCGCTGCCGCTGCCCGAGGACAAGACGTACGCGACCGTGAAGAAGGGTTCGGGCCAGCAGTCGATCGCCACGACGATGGCCTTCGTGCGCCTGCTCAAGGACCTCATGCGGGACAAGGAGATCGGCAAGCGGTTCGTGCTGATCGCGCCGGACGAGTACCGCACGTTCGGCATGGACTCGTTCTTCCCGAGCGCGAAGATCTACAACCCGCTCGGCCAGCAGTACGAATCGGTCGACCGTGACCTGCTGCTCGCCTACAAGGAGGCGCCGCACGGCCAGATGCTGCACGACGGCATCTCGGAGGCGGGCTGCACGGCGTCCCTGATCGCCGCCGGCTCGGCCTACGCGACCCATGGCGAACCGCTGATCCCGGTCTACGTCTTCTACTCGATGTTCGGTTTCCAGCGCACCGGCGACCAGTTCTGGCAGATGTCCGACCAGCTGGCCCGCGGTTTCGTCCTGGGCGCGACCGCCGGCCGGACGACCCTGACCGGTGAGGGCCTCCAGCACGCCGACGGCCACTCGCAGCTGCTGGCCTCCACGAACCCCGGCTGCGTGGCGTACGACCCGGCGTTCGGCTTCGAGATCGCGCACATCGTGAAGGACGGCCTGCGCCGGATGTACGGCGGCTCCGAGGAGCACCCGCACGGCGAGGACGTCTTCTACTACCTGACGGTCTACAACGAGCCGATCCAGCACCCGGCCGAGCCCGAGAACGTGGACGTCGAGGGCATCATCAAGGGCGTCTACCGCTTCAGCGAGGGCACGGCCGGCTCGATCCCGGCGCAGATCATGGCGTCGGGTGTCGCGGTGCCGTGGGCGGTCGAGGCGCAGAAGGTCCTGGCCGAGGAGTGGAACGTCAAGGCGGACGTCTGGTCGGCGACCTCCTGGAACGAGCTGCGGCGCGAGGCCGTGGCCTGCGAGGAGCACAACCTGCTGCACCCCGAGGAGGAGCAGCGGGTGCCGTACGTGACGCGGAAGCTGGCCGATGCGCAGGGCCCGGTCGTGGCCGTGTCCGACTGGATGCGATCGGTTCCGGACCAGATCGCGCGCTGGGTGCCGCAGACGTACCAGTCGCTCGGCGCGGACGGTTTCGGGTTCGCGGACACGCGGGGCGCTGCCCGCCGCTTCTTCCACATCGACGCGCAGTCGATCGTGGTGGCGGTGCTCACCGAGCTGGCCCGTGAGGGCAAGGTCGACCGGTCGGTGCTCAAGCAGGCCATCGACCGGTACCAGCTGCTCGACGTGTCGGCGGCCGACCCGGGGGTCGCGGGCGGCGACGCGTAACTCGTCAGACCCTGTCAAGGGGTGGTGAGCCTCACGGGTACACCGTGGGCACACCACCCCTTCACGTTTTCTACGATTCGGCCATGCAGCAGCAGTCGGCCCGACACCGTTGGGAACAGCACACGCAGCGCCCCCTCTTCGGCCTGGCCCTGGCGTTCGCCGTCGCCTACGCCGTGCCGATCGTCCGGCCCGACGCGAGCCGGGACGTGGTGGAGGTGTGCACGGCCGTCGAGTGGGTGGTGTGGGGCGCGTTCGCGCTCGACTACGCCATACGGCTCGCGCTCGCCGAGCAGCGGCTGGTGTTCGTACGGACGCACTGGCTCGACCTGGGCGCGGTGGTGCTGCCGATGCTTCAGCCGATGCGGTTGCTGCGGCTGGTGTCGACGCTGCTGCTGGTCGGGCAGCGGGCGCGGATGGCCTCGCAGATAAGGCTCACGACGTATGTCGCCGGTGCGGTGGTCGGTCTGCTGATGTTCGGGTCGCTGGCGGTGCTGTCGGTGGAGCGGGACGCGCCGGACGGGAACATCCGGACGCTGGGTGACGCGGTGTGGTGGTCGTTCACGACGATGACGACCGTGGGGTACGGGGATCATGCGCCGACGACCGGGTTGGGGCGGATGCTCGCGGTGGGGCTGATGCTGTCCGGGATCGCCCTGCTGGGTGTGGTGACGGCGAACATCGCGGCGTGGTTCATCGCGCGGTTCGAGAAGGACGATGTGGAGGAGCGGCGGCAGACGGAGGCGATCCGGGAGCTGACGGAGGAGGTACGGGCGCTGCGGGGGGAGTTGGCGGCGCTGAAGGAAACGTCGGTGAGGTGACATGAAGGTGGGCCCCCGGCTGACGCCGGGGGCCCCTCCCTCACTTCCCCGGGCGGGGACGGCATGGGGTCAGAACAGCATGCCGTTGCCCGGGGTCGTCGCTCCGGCCAGCCAGATGACGGCCAGGAGCGTGTCGATGGCGCCCAGGACCAGGGCGACCACGGCCGTGGCCGGGCGGGAGCCCGCCCAGGTGCGGCCCATGGCGAGCCAGCCGCAGACGATCGCCACGGGGCCGAGGATGATCCCCAGCACGAAGAATCCGGCGACCGCGCAGATGACTCCGATGATTCCGAGCGTCGCGCGATCCGGCCCGGTCCGTGACCACGTCCGGCCACGTGAGCGGGGGTGCCTGCGCGTACCGTGTCCGAAGCTCGCCATCATCAACTCCCGTAAACCCTCAGTCGGTTGGGGTTCGGTTCGGGTACGACATGGCGAGTACCCCCACATCGGGCCTCAATCCCGCTGCTTGCGCGCTGCCCCCCTCCGGCAGCGCGCCGCAGCGTCCGTCCTCCATGCCCTGCGGAGGACTTGACCCACTGTGACCTGCGAGGCCCGCCGGAGGGGAGTGGTCAGCGGCCTTGTTCACCCTGATAGGCGAACACCCGGATCGGACCGTCAGATGTGCGCCGCGCCCGCGCCGGCGCCCGCGTTCTCACCGCGCTTGGTGAGGAACGCAACCAGCACCGCCACCACGGCGACACCGGCGGCCACGAGGGACGCCGCGCTCATGCCGGAGATGAACGTGTCGTGCGCGACGCCCGTGATCTTCGCGGCGATCGCGTCCGGCGTGCCCGGCGCCACCGGCGGGACACCGACCTGGACGGCCTCGGACGCCTGGTGCTCCTGCCCCGGCGTCAGCGGCGGAAGCCCCGCCTTCTCCCAGTTGCCCGCGAGGTCGCTGTTGACCTTGGACGCCATCACGGCGCCCAGCACGGCCGTACCGAGGCTGCCGCCGATCTGCATGGCGGCCTGCTGAAGACCGCCCGCCACGCCCGACAGCTCCATCGGGGCGTTGCCGACGATGACTTCGGTCGCGCCGACCATGACCGGCGCGAGGCCGAGGCCGAGCAGGGCGAACCAGAGCGACATGATGCCGCTGCCGGTGTCCGTCTCCAGCGTGGACATCCCGTACATGGCGATCGCGGTGAGCGCCATGCCGCCGGCGAGCGGGACGCGGGGGCCGAACTTGGTGATCATCGCGCCGGCGAGTGGCGAGCCGACGATCATCATGCCGGTGAGCGGCAGCAGGTGCAGACCCGCGTCGATCGGGCTCATCCCGTGCACGTTCTGGAGGTAGAACGTCACGAAGAACAGGCCGCCCATGAAGGCGATGGCCATCAGGACCATGAGCACGACGCCCGCGGACAGCGCCACGGAGCGGAACAGCGCGAGCGGGATCAGCGGCTCCTTCACCTTCGTCTCCCAGAAGGCGAACAGCGCGAAGCCCAGCACGGAGGCGCCGAGGAACGCCAGCGTCTTGGCGTCGCCCCAGCCCCACTCGGACGGCGGGGCCTTGATGAGCGCCCACACCAGGCAGAACACGGAGGTCGACAGCAGGGCGATGCCCAGGATGTCGAAGGAGCGCGGGGCGTTCTCCGCGC
This sequence comes from Streptomyces sp. SID5464, assembly GCF_009862985.1. Classification (NCBI taxonomy): domain Bacteria; kingdom Bacillati; phylum Actinomycetota; class Actinomycetes; order Kitasatosporales; family Streptomycetaceae; genus Streptomyces; species Streptomyces sp. SID5464. The sequence continues at coordinate 22,964 of NZ_WWIQ01000035.1, forward strand.
GGTGGTCGAGGAGGATCCAGACGCCGAGGACGACGGCGAGGACACCGACCGGCACGTTGATGAAGAACACCGACTGCCAGTTGACGTGTTCGACGAGCACGCCGCCGAGGATCGGGCCGCCGGCGGTGGACGCGCCGATGACCATGCCCCAGATGCCGATCGCCATGTTGAGCTTCTCGGCCGGGAAGGTGGCCCGCAGCAGACCGAGCGCGGCCGGCATCAGCAGCGCGCCGAAGAGGCCCTGGAGAACGCGGAAGGTGACGACCAGCGCGATGCTGTCGGACAGACCGATGGCACCCGAGGCGGCGGCGAAGCCGACGACGCCGATGAGGAAGGTCTGCCGGTGACCGAAGCGGTCGCCGAGCTTGCCCGCGGTGATCAGGGAGACCGCGAGGGCGAGGAAGTATCCGTTGGTGATCCACTGGACCTGGGCGAAGGTGGCGCCGAGGTCCTTCTGGATCGCGGGGTTGGCTATGGCCACGATGGTGCCGTCGAGGGCCACCATCATGACCCCCACAGCGACGGTGATGAGGGTGAGCCAGGGGTGCCCTCGCAGCCCCTTGCCCGGCGTCGCGCCCGACGGCGTCGCCGGTGCCTTGCCCCCCGACCCCGTCGTGTCGATGGTGGTCTGACTAGTCATGCTTCGAGGCTAATGACAGCCACTGACAATTGACAAACCAATTCACAAGTCGGTAACTGACACACCACTTCCCTATAGCCTGAACTGGGCAAACACTGAAAGAGAGAGGCATCACTTGAACCTGCGCGAACGCAAGAAACAGCGCACCCGGGACGCGCTGCTGCGGGCCGCCCTGGAACTGTTCGTCACGCGCGGGTACGAGGAGACGACCGTCGACGACATCGCCGCCGCCGTCGACGTCTCGCAGCGCACCTTCTTCCGCTACTTCGCCGGCAAGGAGGAGACGGCGTTCTACGTGCCGCGGCTCGCCGAGACGCAGGTCGTCGAGGCCGTACGGGCCCGCCCGCCGGGTGAGGCCCCGCTGGAGGCGCTGCGCCGGGCCGTGCTGGAGAGCTGGGACACGATCAGCGAGACGATCGAGGAGATCGTGCCGGTCGAGCTGCACATGCGCGTCTACCGGGTGATCGAGTCGACGCCCGCGCTGCTCGCCGCCCATCTGCGGCGCGCGGCGGAACTGGAGGAGGAACTCGCCCGCATCATCGCGGAGCGCGAGGGGCTCGACGTGGACGCGGATCCGCGGCCCAGAATCATCGTGGCCCTCTTCGGCGGGGTGATTCGTGTCACCGAGCGACTCTGGTCCGCGGGGGACGACCTCACCCTCGAAGGAATGCGCCAACTGACCGCCACTTACCTCGATCAGGTGGGTCCGGCCCTGGCCGGGAACTGGCGTACGGAGCAGTCCCCTTAGCACATTCACCGAAACGTGATCCCGGTCACTTGGTTAACGCGAGACCCTCTCGTTCTCCTAGTGTGTCCTTTCAGTGACTTCCTTCGACACCACCCCGCAGCTCAACGTCTGGCGCGCACTGCTCGCTCTGGCCGTCGTGTTCGTGATGCTGGCGACCACCGGCTGGACGGCCCTGCGCAACCAGCGGGGCGACACGCCGCTCCAGGCCTCGCTGTCCGCCTGGGAGCACGGCCGGATCGGCGGTCACCGGTTGCCGGACCCGCAGTCCCAGCCGACGAGGCTGGCCCGCTTCTTCGCCTCGCTCACCGAGCGGGACCGCGCGAGCCTGGTCCGCGAGTACCCGCTCGCGGTCGGCAACATGAACGGCGCCCCGGTCGAACTGCGCTACCGCGCCAACCGCGTCGCGCTCGCCCAGGCACGCAAGGTCGAGCGGGAACGCATGCACGACAACCGTCTCACCCCGGCCGGGAAGCACGAGGCCGCCCGCCGGATGCACCGCTTCGACGACCTCATGGAGAAGGGCCGCCACATCCTCGCCTTCGACCCCGAGGGCTCGGGACGGGTGGCGGAGGTCTTCGGCGACCTGCGTGAGGCGGACCGGGTCTCGGTCGTCGTACCCGGTGTGGACACCAACCTGCTCACCTTCCAGCGCACCCAGCGCAAGTACTCGGCGCCCGTCGGCATGGCCGAGTCCCTGTACGCGGCCGAGCGGACAGCGAGCCCCGCGACCCGTACGGCCGTGATCGCCTGGGCCGACTACACGGCACCCAGCGGACTCGGCATCGACTCGGCCACGGGGTTGCGTGCCGAGGAGGGGGCCGTACGGCTGAACGCGCTGGTGCGGGCGCTGCCGGGCAGCACGCCGGTCTCGCTGTTCTGTCACAGCTACGGCTCCGTGGTGTGCGGCGTCGCCGCGCACTCGCTGCCGGGCCGGGTGTCCGACATCGCGGTGGCCGGCAGCCCCGGCATGCGTGTCGAGAAGGCCGCCCAACTGCACACCACCGCCCGGGTGTGGGCGATGCGGGACGCCGACGACTGGATCCAGGACGTGCCGTACCTGGAGGTCGGCGGGCTGGGCCACGGGGCCGACCCGGTGTCCGCCGGGTTCGGTGCGCGGGTGCTGTCGGCGCAGGGTGCGAAGGGTCACGCCGGCTACTTCGAGCCGGGTACGGCAAGTCTGATGAATTTCGCAGAGATCGGCGTTGGCGCATACCGCTCGGTGCACTGCGCGCACGAAGACGGCGTCTGCCGGACCGGTTTGTCCGGCACGGCCGCGGCCTGACGCGCGTAGAGGCGAAGGAACTGCGGTCTGCTCGGGAGGGGGACGGAGGAGCGCGTGCCGCATACGATGAGCCGCATGGGTGACGTACTGGCCGGATTTCATGCCGCCTGGGAGTTCGAGTCCGACTCCGTGCTCATCCGTTACGAGCGGGGGATTCGAACACCCAAGCTCTTCCAGGCGCTGGGGGAGCGTCGTGTGCCCCTGGAGGCGATCGCCGGGGTGACGCTGACGCGCGGCAAGCGCGGCACGGTGGTGCTGCGCGTCGAGCCGCGGCCCGGTGCGGATCCGTTGATGGAGGCCGCCGCCGGACAGCTCAAGGACAGCGGCGATCCCTACCGGCTGGTGCTGCCCGCCGAGCGGGAGGTCCTCGCGGAGTACTACGCCGACGAGTTGCGGTCGCTGCTGACGGAGTCCGGGCCGGCGGAGCGGTTCCTCGTGGAGCCGCCGAAGGGGCCCTTGTCGTTCAAGGCGTACGACGGGAAGGCCTCGTTCGACGGGCGGACCGTGAACTTCCGGTGGTTCTGGACGGGGGCGTCGTCGGCGAAGTGGAAGGCCGGGGACCAGAGTTTCTCCGTCGGGGAGCTGAACGGGGTGGAGTGGCGGTCACCCGAGGTCTTCGAGGGGCATCTGCGGTTGCTGCGGCGCGACGGGTCGGGGACCGGCGCGGGGGCTGCCGCGCAGGCCGACCAGGATCCCGCCGCGGTGGTGTTCGGGTTGGGGTACGGACCTGTGCACGAGTCACTGCCGTTCGCCGCGGCGGTGTTGGCGGCGGTGCGGGCGTCGAGTCCGGTGGCGGCGGTTTCCGCGGCCGGGCCGCGGCGTGATCCCGCGGACATCGCCGAGCGGATTCGGCACCTTGGTGAACTGCATCAGGCCGGGTTGGTGACCGATGAGGAGTTTTCGGTCAAAAAGGCTGAGTTGTTGGCGGAGCTTTAGCGTCTGCGGGGTGCTGCGCGCCGGCGGGTGCGGGGTGCTGCGCGCCGGCGGGTGCGGGGGCTTCGTGGCCGGTCGCGCAGTTCCCCGCGCCCCTAGGAACCTTCACTCACGTCCGGCAGAAGTGAAGGTCATGTCCGCGTAGCGGGCGCCGGCCACCTGGGCCGCAATGCCGTTGAGCAGGTCCAGTTGCTCTTCCGTCAGGACGATCCTGGTCGCTGCCGTGTTCTCCTCCAGCCTGGACGGCTTGCGGGTGCCCGGGATCGGGATGACCGGCAGACGGTGGACGGATGCCTGCTGCTGGACCCAGGCCAGGGCGATCTGGCCGGGGGAGGCGTCGTGGGCCCTGGCCACCGAGCGGATCAGCTCCAGCAGGGCCGCGTTCGTCGTCGCGTTCTCCCCCGTGAAGCGGGGCTGCTGGCGGCGGAAGTCGTCCGGCGTCAGGTCCTGGTCGGCGTTGGTGAAGGAGCCCGTGAGGAAGCCGCGGCCGAGGGGTGAGTACGGGACCAGGGCCACGCCCAGGTCGCGGGCCGCGGGGACGACCTTCGGCTCGATGTCACGACTGAACAGCGACCACTCCGACTGCACGGCCGCGATCGGGTGCACCGCGTGGGCGGCGCGCAGTTCCTCGGCCGTCACCTCGCTCAGGCCCAGGTGCTTGACCTTGCCCTCGCGGACCAGGTCGGCCATCGTGCCGACGCTCTCCTCGATCGGCACGTTCACATCGCGCCGGTGCATGTAGTAGAGGTCGATGACGTCGACGTCGAGGCGCTTCAGGCTCGCCTCGACGGCCTCGCGGATGTAGGGCGGGTCGTTGCGGATGACGCGGCGCGTCGGGTCTTCCGGGGGGATCGACAGGGCGAACTTGGTCGCGATGACGACCTCGTCGCGGTGTGCCTTGAAGAACGGTGACAGGAACCGCTCGTTCTCGCCGGCGCCGTACGCGTCGGCCGTGTCGTAGAAGGTGACGCCCAGTTCGAGCGCCCGTTCCAGGGTGGCCCGGGACGCGTCCGCGTCCGACGGGCCGTAGGCGAAGCTCATGCCCATGCAGCCGAGGCCCTGGACGCCCACCTCGGGGCCGTTGTCGCCGAGCTTCGCCGTCGTGATCCTGCCGTCCGTCATCGGGACCTCTCCGACGCCAGGGCGCGCCCGGCGTCCGCGTAGAAACTGATCTTCCGGTCGAGCACCGCGAGCGTGCCCCGGAGTTCGTCGATCCTGGCCAGCACGTCCTCGCGGGTGGTCTTCAGCAGTTCGAAGCGCTCGCCGTAGGTGTGGTCGCCCTCACGCACGAGTTCCGCGTACCTGACCATGTCGGCGACCGGCATGCCTGTCAGGCGGAGCTTGCCGACGAGGTCGAGCCAGTCGAGGTCGCGGTTGGTGTAGCGACGCTGGCCGGTGTGGGACCGGTCGATGTGCGGCATCAGGCCGATGCGTTCGTACCAGCGCAGGGTGTGCGCCGTCAGGCCGGTCAGGGTGACGACCTCGCTGATCGTGTAGCGGTCCTGGCCGTCCGGACGCCGGTTCTGCTGCGGCGGACCGGCGCAGGTGTCGGTCCTGGTCCCCGTGGTCTCCATCACCGTCATGACCCCAACGCTAGAACCTTGGAGTGCACTCCAAGCAAGCGCCGACGGTAAGAAATCGGCAGGACGCTTCTCGATCCGGCTGGTTAGCGTAGGGCGTCATGTGTGCCGTACGCCGCGCCCTGCCCGAGGACGCCGAGGAAGTCCTCCGCCTGCGCCAGATCATGATCGACTCGTTGTTCGGTGACCCCTCCGCCGCCTGGCACGGGGAGTCGCTCCCCACACTGAGGGCCAAACTGGGCGAGCCGGACGGGGACTTCGCGGCGTTCGTGGCGGACCACCCCGAGCGGCCGGGGGCGCTGGCGTCGCTGGTGGCCGGGACGATCGACTACCGCATCGGGAAGATGGGCGAACCGCGGGGCACGGTGGGTTTCGTCTTCAGTGTCGCCACCGACCCGTCCGCCCGGCGCCGTGGGTACGCGCGCGCGTGCATGACGACGCTGCTGGAGTGGTTCCGCGAGCGCGGCGCCCGGCGGGTGCAGCTCACCGCCTCGCCGGAGGCCGAGCCGCTGTACGTCTCCCTCGGTTTCCGGCCCAAGCCCGACCCCTTGCTGGAACTGACGCTCTGAGCGCATAGGCTCGAACGCATGTCGCTGAAGAGCCTCGCGTTGATCGAGAACTGGCCGGTTCCCACCGCCGCTGCGGGTGTCGTACGGGCGGACGGCACCGTGCTCGGGACCCACGGACCGGCCGGACAGCGGTTCCCGCTCGCGTCGGTGACCAAGCCGCTGGCCGCCTACGCGGTGCTCGTCGCGTACGAGGAGGGAGCCGTCGAGCTCGACGAGCCGGCGGGTCCCCCCGGGGCGACGGTCCGGCATCTGCTCGCGCACACTTCGGGACTCGCCTTCGACGAGCACAAGGTCACGGCCCCGCCCGGGGAGCGACGGCTGTACTCCAACGCCGGCTTCGAGCAGCTCGGGGACCACGTGGCGAAGGCGACCGACATCCCGTTCGGGGAGTACCTGCGGCAGGCCGTGCTGGAGCCGCTGGGAATGACCTCGACGACCCTCGACGGCTCTCCGGCCAAGGACGGCGTGTCCACGGTCGAGGACCTGCTGCGGTTCGCGGCCGAGGTGCAGGCCCCGCGCCTGCTGGACCCCCGGACGGTCGCCGAGGCGATGACCGTGCACCACCCGGGCACGAAGGGCGTCCTGCCGGGGTACGGCCACCAGAACCCCAACGACTGGGGGCTCGGCTTCGAGATCCGCGACTCCAAGTCGCCGCACTGGACGGGCTCCTCGTCCTCGCCGCGCACCTTCGGGCACTTCGGGCAGTCCGGGACGTTCCTGTGGGTCGACCCCGACGCGCGGGCCGCGTGCGTCGCGCTGACGGACCGGGCGTTCGGGCCGTGGGCGATCGAGGCGTGGCCGGTGTTCACGGACACGGTGCTCGCGGAGCTCTAGGACATCTCCCAGATCAGCAACTCGGCGTCGGTCCGGCCCTCGGCCTCCAGGCCCTTCGCGTCGGTGATCCGGGCCGCGTCGCCGGCGCCGAGCGTCTCGCCGTCCAGGCGTACCTCCCCGCGCACGACGTGCACGTACGCGAACGCCGCGTCCGGTACCGCCGTCCGCTCCCCCGCTCCCAGACGCCGCACGTGCAGCATCGCGCCGGCCTCCGGGACGGCGTAGGGCGTCGAGTCGGCGATGCCGTGGACGACCTCGTAGGAGGGGTCGCCGCCGGGCCGGAGCGGGGCCAGCCACATCTGGACGAAGGTGAGGGGGCCCGGGCCGTCGTTGCGCTCCACGTGGCGCACCCCGCCCGCCGCGCTCAGCCGCTGTACGTCTCCGTGGCGGACCACCGACTCGTGCCCGGTGGAGTCCCGGTGCGTCAGCTCGCCCTCGACCACCCACGTCACGATCTCGGTGTGGCTGTGCGGATGCTCGTCGAAGCCGGCCCCGGGCGCCAGGCGCTCCTCGTTGCAGGCGATCACCGCGCCGAAACGGAGGTTGTCCGGGTCGTAGTGAGGCCCGAAGGAGAAGGCGTGCCGGCTCTCGATTCCGGCCGCCGGGTCGCCACCTTGGTAGCGCTCGTCAGCGCGCCGTACGTCCATCACGGAGTCCACCGTAGACCCGGCGACGCACCTTCCCGTCCGGATAAGGCAGTCTTGTCCCGTGCCCGAACCCGAAACCAGCAAGAACGCAGCCGCAGCACACGACGTCCACTCGCATGCCGCGACGCTGAAGCGGCTGGAGAAGTCGTCCGGATCGCTCGCCGCGCAGGCCATCGCGCGGATGGACGAGACGCTGCCCTGGTACCGGGCCATGCCCCCGGAGAACCGTTCCTGGATCGGTCTGGTCGCGCAGGCGGGTATCGCCGCGTTCACCGAGTGGTTCCGGCATCCGGACGCCCCGCAGGCCATCTCCACCGACGTGTTCGGAACCGCGCCGCGCGAGCTGACCCGGGCGATCACGCTGCGCCAGACCGTGGAGATGGTGCGCACCACCATCGAGGTCATGGAGTCCGCGATCGACGAGGTCGCGGCCCCGGGCGACGAGCGGGTGCTGCGCGAGGCCCTGCTCGTGTACGCCCGGGAGATCGCCTTCGCCACCGCCCAGGTGTACGCGCAGGCCGCCGAGGCACGCGGTGCCTGGGACGCCCGCCTGGAGTCCCTGGTCGTGAACGCCGTGCTCAGCGGCGAGGCGGACGAGGGCGCCGTGTCGCGTGCCGCCGCCCTCGGGTGGAACTCGCCCGAGCACGTGTGCGTCGTGCTCGGCACCGCACCCGACGGGGACAGCGAGCTGACCGTCGAGGCGATCCGGCGTGCCGCCCGGCACGCCAAGCTCCAGGTGCTGACCGGGGTCCTCGGAGACCGGCTGGTCGTCATCGCGGGCGGCAGCGACAACCCGCTGGCCGTCGCCAAGTCGCTCATCGGCCCGTTCGCGGCCGGGCCGGTCGTGGCGGGCCCGGTGGTGCCGGACCTGCTGGCCGCGACCCGGTCCGCGCAGGCCGCGGCGGCGGGCCTCAAGGCGTGTTCGGCCTGGCAGGACGCCCCGCGCCCGGTGCTGGCGGACGACCTGCTGCCGGAGCGGGCCATGGCCGGTGACCCCTCGGCCCGCGAGCAACTGGTGGAGGAGATCTACAGACCGCTGGAGGAGGCCGGGGCCGCGCTCCTGGAGACCCTCAGTGTCTATCTCGAACAGGCGAGCAGTCTCGAAGGCGCCGCCCGGATGCTGTTCGTCCATCCCAACACCGTCCGCTACCGGCTTCGACGTGTGACTGACGTCACCGGCTGGTCACCCTCCGATGTACGCTCTGCGTTCACACTGAGGATCGCGCTGATCCTGGGGCGTCTGGTCGATGGAGATCTCCAGCCCTAAGGTTTTGTCGGGGCTCGACAAAACCCCCTCGTGTTCTTCGTCCCTGTCCCCACGGGCGGCCGTGGCCGTCCCCAAGAGAGAGTGTGAGAGTGCTCGTACTCGTCGCTCCCGGCCAGGGCGCCCAGACGCCCGGCTTCCTGACTGAATGGCTCGACTTCCCCGGTGTCCGCGGTGCCCTCGAGGCATGGTCCGACGCCGTGGAGCTCGACCTGATCCGTTACGGCACCGAGGCAGACGCGGAGGAGATCCGCGACACCGCGGTGGCGCAGCCGCTGCTGGTCGCGGCCGGCATGGCGTCCGCGTCCATGCTGTTCGAGGACCCCGCCGACTTGCCGCGGAAGGTCGGTGCCATCGCCGGTCACAGCGTCGGCGAGTTCACCGCGGCGTCGCTCGCCGGGGTGCTCCCGCACGAGGAGGCGCTGCGCCTGGTCCGCACCCGCGGGCGCGCCATGGCCGACGCCGCCGCCGTCACCGAGACCGGCATGGCCGCGCTGTTGGGCGGCGACCCCGAAGTGACGGTTCCGCACTTGGAGAGGCTCGGCCTCACCCCGGCGAACATCAACGGCGCGGGCCAGATCGTCGCGGCCGGCACCAAGGAGCAGCTCGCCGCGCTGGAGGCCGACAAGCCCGAGGGCGTGCGCAAGGTCGTCGCGCTGAAGGTCGCCGGCGCGTTCCACACGCACCACATGGCCCCGGCGGTCGAGACGCTGGCCAAGGCCGCCGCCGAGGCCCGGCACACCGGCGACCCGAACATCACCTACGTGTCGAACAAGGACGGCCGGACCGTCGCCTCCGGCGCCGACGTGCTGGACCGTCTGGTCGGCCAGGTCGCCAACCCGGTCCGCTGGGACCTGTGCATGGAGACCTTCAAGGAGCTCGGCGTCACCGCCCTGATCGAGGTGTGCCCCGGCGGCACCCTCACCGGCCTCGCCAAGCGGGCCCTGCCCGGCGTGAAGACGCTGGCCCTCAAGACCCCCGCCGACCTCGACGCGGCTCGCGAGCTCATCGCAGAGCACGGTGTCTGAGAAGGAGCCCGAGAGCATGGCGAAGATCAAGCCCAGCAAGGGCGCCGCGTACGCGCGGATCCTCGGCGTCGGCGGCTACCGCCCGACCCGGGTCGTGCCGAACGAGGTGATCCTGGAGACGATCGAGTCGTCCGACGAGTGGATCCGCTCGCGCTCCGGCATCGAGACGCGGCACTGGGCCTCCGACGAGGAGACCGTCGCCGCGATGTCGCTGGAGGCCTCAGGCAAGGCCATCGCGGACGCGGGCATCTCCGCCGAGCAGATCGGCGGCGTGATCGTCTCGACCGTCTCGCACTTCAAGCAGACCCCCGCGGTCGCCACCGAGATCGCCGACAAGCTGGGCACCGCCAAGGCCGCCGCCTTCGACATCTCGGCGGGCTGCGCGGGCTTCGGCTACGGTCTGACCCTCGCCAAGGGCATGATCGTCGAGGGCTCGGCGGAGTACGTCCTGGTGATCGGCGTCGAGCGGCTGAGCGACCTGACCGACCTGGAGGACCGCGCGACGGCCTTCCTGTTCGGCGACGGCGCCGGCGCGGTCGTGGTCGGGCCGTCCCAGGAGCCCGCGATCGGCCCGACCGTGTGGGGCTCGGAGGGCGACAAGTCCGAGACGATCAAGCAGACCGTGCCGTGGACGGACTACCGGAACGGGACGGTCGAGAAGTTCCCCGCGATCACCCAGGAAGGCCAGGCGGTGTTCCGCTGGGCCGTGTTCGAGATGGCGAAGGTCGCCCAGCAGGCGCTGGACGCGGCCGGGATCACCGTGGACGACCTGGACGTCTTCATCCCGCACCAGGCCAACGTGCGGATCATCGACTCGATGGTGAAGACGCTGAAACTGCCGGAGCACGTCACGGTCGCCCGTGACATCCGCACCACCGGCAACACCTCGGCCGCCTCGATCCCGCTCGCGATGGAGCGGCTCCTGGCGACCGGCGAGGCGAAGAGCGGCGACACCGCGCTCGTCATCGGCTTCGGGGCGGGTCTCGTCTACGCCGCGACTGTCGTTACCCTCCCCTAGGCACTCCGTGCCGGATCATGCGGTCCGGCACGGGAGAAACACCTGCCACACCCTCTGGAACATCTACGAAGGAGCGCCGACATGGCCGCCACTCAGGAAGAGATCGTCGCCGGTCTCGCCGAGATCGTGAACGAGATCGCCGGCATCCCGGTTGAGGACGTCCAGCTGGACAAGTCCTTCACCGACGACCTGGACGTCGACTCGCTGTCCATGGTCGAGGTCGTCGTCGCCGCCGAAGAGCGCTTCGACGTCAAGATCCCGGACGAGGACGTCAAGAACCTCAAGACCGTCGGCGACGCGACCGACTACATCCTCAAGCACCAGGGCTGATCCACCGATCAGGCCCCTGGGCTGACTGCCCCGCCACCCGGCGGTGGCGCCGCTTAATCCTCGGATCCGTTGGAGAAAGAATTCCCGTGAGCTCGACCAATCGCACCGTGGTCGTCACCGGTATCGGCGCAACCACACCGCTGGGTGGCGACGTAGCCTCTACCTGGGAGGGCCTGGTCGCCGGACGTTCCGGCGTCAAGCCCCTGGAGCAGGACTGGGCCGCCGAGCAGGCGGTCCGGATCGCCGCCCCCGTCGCCGTGGAGCCGACCGAGGTCATCCCCCGGCCGCAGGCCCGCCGACTGGACCGCTCGGCGCAGTTCGCGCTGGTCGCGGCCAAGGAGGCCTGGGCCGACGCCGGTTTCGAGGCGAAGGCCGGCGAGGACCCGGCCGTCGACCCGGACCGGCTCGGCGCGGTCATCGCCTCCGGCATCGGCGGCGTGACGACGCTGCTCGACCAGTACGACGTGCTCAAGGAGAAGGGCGTCCGCCGCGTCTCCCCGCACACCGTTCCCATGCTGATGCCCAACAGCCCGTCGGCCAACGTGGGGTTGGCCGTGGGTGCCCGGGCGGGCGTGCACACGCCGGTCTCCGCCTGCGCCTCGGGCGCCGAGGCCATCGGCTACGCCATCGAGATGATCCGCACCGGCCGTGCCGACGTCGTCGTCGCGGGTGGTACGGAGGCGGCGATCCACCCGCTGCCCATCGCCGCGTTCGGCAACATGATGGCGATGTCCAAGAACAACGACGACCCGCAGGGCGCGTCGCGTCCCTACGACGTGGCCCGCGACGGCTTCGTCCTCGGCGAGGGCGCCGGTGTCGTCGTCCTGGAGTCCGCCGAGCACGCCGCCAAGCGCGGGGCCCGGGTGTACGCCGAGGCGGTCGGGCAGGGCATCTCCGCCGACAGCCACGACATCGTGCAGCCGGAGCCGGAGGGGCGGGGCATCTCGCACGCCCTGCAGAACCTGCTGGAGCGGACCGACCTGGATCCGGCGGAGATCGTGCACGTCAACGCGCACGCGACGTCGACGCCGGCCGGTGACATCGCCGAGTTGAAGGCGCTGCGGAAGGTGTTCGGCGACGACACCGACCACATCGCGGTGTCCGCGACGAAGTCGATGACCGGCCATCTGCTGGGTGGTGCCGGTGGTGTCGAGACGGTGGCGACCGTGCTCGCGCTGTACCACCGGGTGGCTCCGCCGACGATCAACGTGGAGAACCTCGACCCCGAGGCCGAGGCGAACGCGGACGTGGTGCGGGGTGAGGCCCGGAAGCTGCCGGTCGACGGGCGTATCGCCGCGTTGAACGACTCGTTCGGGTTCGGCGGGCACAACGTGGTGCTGGCGTTCCGGACGGTTTGATTTCGCCTTCACGGCGAGTGGCCCGGACTCTTCGTGAGTTCGGGCCACTCGCCGTTTCGTGTCGCGTTGTGTGCCGGGTGCGGGTTCGTGGGGGTTGGTCGCGCAGTTCCCCGCGCCCCCAAAAGGGCGTCACACCACCTGGTGGAGCCAGCGGACCGGGGCGCCTTCGCCCGCGTAGCGGAACGGCTCCAGCTCGTCGTCCCAGGGCTTGCCCAGGAGTTTGTTGAGCTCGGCCTCCAGGTCCGTTTCGCCGCGCTGGCTGCGCTGCAGGGCGGCGCGCAGACGGTCCTCGGGGATGAGGATGTCGCCGTGGATGCCGGTGACCGCGTGGAAGATGCCCAGGTCGGGAGTGCAGCTGTAGCGTTCGCCCTCGGCGGTGGGGCAGGGTTCCGCGGTGACCTCGAAGCGGAGGAGGTGCCAGCCGCGGAGTGCCGAGGCGAGCTTGGACGCCGTGCCGGCCTGGCCCTGCCAGGAGAACTCCGAGCGCCAGGTGCCCGGGGCGGCGGGCTGACGGATCCAGTCCAGGCTGACGCGCGTACCGAGCACCCCGGCGACGGCCCACTCGACGTGCGGGCACAGCGCGCGCGGCGCCGAGTGCACGTACAGAACTCCACGTGTCGTCACCGGAACCTCCGGGCAGAGCGGGACATCTTGGAAACGGGCGGAACGGCTGTGACCGGGCGGGTCACGTTGATGGCGAGGCTACCGTGCGGTGACGCAAGGAGTGTGACGTACGGTCGGTCCCGGTGCCGGGAAACGCCCGCCATTCACCCAGGGGGACGCTTGTACGGGTGTGAGCCGTTGCACCTGATCGGTCGGGAACCCTCGTGCGTTGTTATTGGTTGGGGAGACAGGCACGGCGCGGCGAGGGGACGGACCAGGGATGCGGAAGCGAAGCCACCGCTCGCGGGTCGTGCTTGCCGTGGCTGTGGCGGCCGCCCTGGGCGTGGCCGGGTGTGATGCCGTCGGGGACAACTCCCCCGCCCCGTCCCGTTCGGCCGAGCCGTCCCCCGGGCCCACGCCCCTCTGGGACCGCAGCCCGAGTTCCGTCGCGGCCGTGGGTGACTCGATCACGCGGGGTTTCGACGCCTGTGACGTGCTGTCGGACTGCCCGGAGGCGTCCTGGGCGACCGGTGCGAGCCCGGAGGTCGACTCCCTCGCGGTACGGCTGCTGGGGCGGGCCGGGGCCGCGGAGCGGAGCTGGAACTACGCCGTGACCGGGGCGCGGATGGCGGACCTGCCCGGGCAGATCGCCCAGGCGGTGCGGCGCAAGCCGCAGCTGGTGACGGTCATGGTGGGGGC